>CAXTYQ010000006.1:0-81315 GCA_964248505.1 uncultured Acidobacteriaceae bacterium | reverse complement strand
CTCGCCGAAGAGATCGCCCCCGGGCCGGCACGGTCTGCGCCGACGGGGCTTGTGCCGAACTTTCACGGGCTCTTCGGGCCGTATCGATCACCCAGGGTTCCGCCGCTGTTTCCGGGAAGTGGGGATCGGCTGCGAGCGCTGGTGCGCGACGGGAAGCTGTACCTGACGTTGCATGACGCCCTGGCGCTGGCGATCGAGAACAATCTGGATGTCGAGGTGGAGCGCGACAATCTCCTGCTTGCGGATACCGATGTGCTGCGGGCAAAGGGTGGCGGTCTGTTGCGCGGCATCGACTACACAGTGCAGGAGCCACCAGCTGGGGTGGGCGGCCCCGGGAGTCCGCTCCTGAACACGGCGACGACGAACACCAATCCGACGACGCCCGCAGTGACCGATCTGACGGCGCTAAATTCGACCGCGCAGATCACGACCAATCTTGCGGCGAACACGACAGGGTTCAGCTATGCCTTAGGACCGGCGGTGCCGCTGTTTGATCCCAACCTGATCCTTACGGCGGGGTATCTCCGGCGGTCGAACACCGTGTCTCTGGTCTCGACCACGGATACGGGCGCCGGAGGCAACGGAAGTGGGACGACAACTACGCCCGGATCGTTGAACTTTGTCGCGACGAACCTGGCGTATCTGCAGGGCTTCAGCACAGGCGCGCAACTGACGGCGACAGCGAACAACGACTCGCAGGTGATCTACGCGACGAAGTCGGAGCTTGACCCGTTCTATGCGCCAAGCACGTCGGTGACGCTGACCCAGCCGCTCCTGCGCGGGCGTGGGCGGGCGGTGAACCTTCGATATCTGCGCATTGCAAATCTCGACCAGAAAGTTTCGCGACTTCTCTTTGAGCAGCAGGTTCTAGAGACCATCTATGGAGTTTCACGGCTGTACTTCGATCTGGTGAGCTTGGGCGAGAACGTTGCGGTGAAGCAGGAGGCGCTGCGCGCGGCCGAGAAGCTGCGACAGGATGATGCGGACCAGGTCGTCGAGGGGACGCTGGCGCCGATCGAGCTGACGCGGGCGGCGGCGTTGGTCACAAGCAGCCGGTTTGACCTCTTGCAGGCACAGGGCCTGTACCGGCAGGAAGAGATCATTCTCCGCAACCAGATCCTCCGGACGGGATCGCCGGCGTTTGCGGTTGGGTTTGCCGAAATTGTGCCGACGGACCGGATCGTGGTGCCGGACGCAGCGGCCCCGTTGCCGGCGACGGAGTTGATCGAGCAGGGATTGCGGCGGCGGCCGGATCTGGCGCAATCCGAACTGCAGCTGCAAGCCAATCAGGTAAGCCTCCAGGCTTCGCGGAACCAGGTACTTCCGCAACTAAACGTGTACGGCAACGTGGAGACGCGCGGGAGCTCGGAGGTGGGATACGACCCTCTGGGTACGCCTGGGACGGGTCTGCCAACCGTGCCGAGCAACCTCGCGCTGGGCGGTCTGCGGACCTCGACTATCTACCAGGGAGGCGTGCAGCTGACGTTTCCGATCCGCAATCGGATTGCCGCATCCGACGCTGCGCGGGATGCGGTGCAGCTGCGGCAGGCGCGTGCCCGGACCGAGCGTTTGGGCAATCAGGCGCGCGAGGAGATCGAGAACGCGATCGTGGCGGTCGAGACGGCGGATGCAGCCTACCGGGCCGCGGCCCAGAGCCGCGATTATCAGCAGCAACTCCTCCAGGCCGAGCGAGACCGACTGGCGGTGGGTCAGTCTACGAATCTGCTGGTGATCCAGAACGAGGCGTTTCTGGCGCAGGCGCAGTCGACCGAGATTGCCGCGCGAAGCGACTGGAAGAAGGCGCAGATCGAGCTGGGGCGCTCGCTCGGAACGCTGCTTGAAGACAATCATGTGGAGCTCGATCAGGCAATCAGCGGGACGCTGACGCGCTGAGTTTTCGCATGTTTGCCAGCGGCGCCGCTGTATAGACTGGGAGGGTGAACCTTCCCTTTCAGCCGCCGTTGTTGCCGATGCTTGCCAAGCGTGTCGCGGAGTTACCCGAGGGCGATGCGTGGATCTTTGAGCCGAAGTGGGACGGGTTTCGGGCCGTGATCTTCCGCGACGGAGACGAGGTGTTGATCCAGAGCCGGGACGCGAAGCCGCTGAACCGGTACTTTCCGGAGCTGCTCCCGGTCCTGCGCGCGCAGCTGCCGGAGCAGTGTGTGCTCGATGGAGAAGTTGTGATCGCCGACAGGGGCGGTTTGAACTTCGATGCGCTCCAGCTGCGGGTGCATCCGGCAGCTTCGCGAGTGCGGATACTGGCGGAGCAGACGCCGGCCGCGGTGGTGTTCTTCGATCTGCTGTGCGTCGGCGACCGGGATCTGCGCGGCGTGGCCTTTGAGCATCGGCGAGCAGAGTTGGCGCTGATCCTCGGTGCCGCGACAGGGCAGGTTCACCTGACGCCCGCAACTCAGGATCGTGCTGTGGCAGAAGATTGGTTTCACCGGTTTGAGGGCGCGGGACTCGATGGCGTGATGGCGAAGCAGCGTGCCGGAACGTACGAGCCGGACAAGCGCGTGATGCTGAAGGTGAAGCATGAGCGCGATGCTGACTGCGTGGTGGCGGGGTTTCGATGGCATAAGGATGGCGAGGGCACGGCCGTAGGGTCGCTGCTCCTGGGTCTCTATGATGCGGCGGGAACGCTGCAGCATGTGGGCACCTGCGCGAGCTTTGCGATGCCCAAACGGCGGGAGCTCGTGGAGTTTCTGGCGCCGTATCGAGAGGGGGCAACCGAGGGCCATCCGTGGGCAGCGTGGGGCGGACCCAACGCGGAGGGCAGCCGCATGCCAGGGGCGCAGAGCCGGTGGAGCTCCGGCAAGGATCTGTCGTGGGAACTCCTGCGGCCGGAGCTCGTGGTCGAGGTGGCGTACGAACACATGCAGGGTGACCGGTTCCGGCACATGGCGCAGTTTCGGCGATGGCGAGGAGATAAGGCTCCACGAAGCTGTACGTATGAGCAGCTGGAGGTGGTGGCTCCTCAGGAGCTAGTGGAGGTGTTTGGTGGTGGGCGGTAGAGAGCGCAGCAGGCGGTGTGTCACTTACGCGGCGACGAACCCGCTTCGACTGCGCTGAGCGAGCAGCGGCTTGCGCTACGATAGATCCAACGTGCCGCTCATCCGCCTCTCCACCCCCGGCGCGACTTACCCTATCCTGATCGGCACAGGTCTGGTGGACGACCTCTCCTCGCGCCTACGCCGGGTTCTGTCGGGCCCGATCTCGCGGATCTTTGTTCTGACCTCGCCCGAGATTTGGACACTCTGGTCCGAACGCTTCCTCCGCTCCTTCCCCAAAGAAACGCAGCCGACCGTGCTCTATCTGCCCAGCGGCGAACGGCACAAGCGTCTGCGTACAGTGGAAGCGCTGGCCGAACAGATGGCGCTTGCCGGGGCGGATCGCGACAGCCTGCTTCTCGCCTTCGGTGGCGGCGTGGTAGGCGATGTCACTGGGTTTCTCGCTGCCATCTACATGCGCGGGATCCGTTTCGTTCAGATCCCGACGACGCTTCTGGCGCAGGTCGATTCGTCGATCGGTGGAAAGACCGGCGTCAATCTCCGCTCCGGCAAAAATCTGATCGGCAGCTTTCACCACCCGCTCGCGGTGCTAACCGATGTCGATCTGCTCGCGACCTTGCCCGCTCGGGAACTTCGATCGGGCCTTCAGGAGTCGGTCAAGGTAGGCGTGATTGCGAGCCCGCGGTTGTTTGCGGACCTTGAGCGTCATATGGATAAGATCACCGCACCGGAGTCGTTCGATCGCGAGGTGCTCACCCGGATTGTCGCAGCGAGTGTGCGCGTCAAGGCGGATGTGGTTGCGGCCGACGAGCGCGAGGCGGGCCTGCGGATGACGCTCAACTTCGGACACACGCTCGGCCATGCCATCGAAGCGGCAACCGGGTACAAGCAGCTGCTGCATGGAGAAGCGGTGGGCTGGGGCATGATCGCCGCAGTCCGACTTGCGGTTGCTCGTGGCTCGCTTAGGCCGGCGGATGCTGCCCGAATTGAGCAGCTTATATTTCGTCTTGGTCCACTTCCCCGCTTCCGTGCGACAGCCGAGCAGCTGGTAGGCCTTACCGGCCGCGACAAGAAGAAACGCTCGGGCAGCCTCGCTTTCGTGCTGCCAAAGAAAATTGGCGAGGTGGAGATTGTTCGCGATGTTTTGGAGGCCGAGCTGATGGAGGCCGCCCATTCCATGCTCGCCCTCATGCGTCAGCAGATCGGGGGCCAAGCAGGATGACGCCCGCGACCAACGCCGGAGCTCGGCCCGAGGGGACGACCACGCCCGAAGCCGCCGCGGCCAGTGTTCAGGAGATGTTCAACGACATCGCCCCAACCTACGATCGGGCGAATCGCCTACTTTCGATGGGCCTTGACCGGAGCTGGTGGCGCCGAGCTGCGCGAGCATTTGCGCCCGTGCTGGCGCGAGCGGATGCGCAGGTGCTCGATCTGTGCTGCGGTACAGGCGACCTCACGGCTGCGCTCCTGGCGCATCGGCCGGCAGGGGACGACGTAGCGCCGGTGATCGGTGTGGATTTCGCGCCCGAGATGCTCGATCGCGCCCGCGCCAAGTACCCTCACGCGAACGCGAGCTTCCGTGTCGGCGATGCCCTGGCACTTGCTTTTCCGGATGGGTTTGCGGATCTGGTGACCTTTGCCTTTGGCTTCCGCAATCTTGCGAACTATGCTGACGGTCTGGCGGAGATCCATCGCGTGCTCCGGCCGGGCGGCGAGTTCGGCATCCTCGAATGCAACCAGCCGTCTGGTCTGGTAGGGGCCGGATACTCGCTTTACTTCAAGCGAGTGTTGCCCCATGTCGGCGGTCTTATCTCCGGCAAGCCATCGGCCTACCGATATCTGCCTGCCTCTGTCGAGCGCTTTCCTCGACCGCCGGAGATGCTTCAGATGATCGCGGATGCCGGCTTCACAGGCGGCTCATGGACGGGCTACACGTTGGGGACGGCGGGTTTGTACCGCGGCATACGTCTCTAACGTCCATCTCGGACGCCGCTGCCCTAAGTCTTTCCCTCGCTGTACCATCTCTTCTATGAGCACGACTGCGGCTAGACGCCCAGGTGAGAAGGCCCATGCCACCAAGCGCTCGGCTGCGCTGTTTTCGGTCCTTTCAGCGGCTGTCATAACGGCGCTGAAGCTGCTGACAGGCGTGCTTACAGGCTCACTCGGCATGCTGTCAGAGGGCGCGCACTCCAGCATCGACCTCCTCGCCGCCATCATCACACTGTTCTCGATCGGCGTCGCCGACCAGCCCGCGGATGAGATTCACAACTACGGACACGGCAAGGTGGAGAGCCTGTCGGCCTTTGCTGAAACTGTGCTCATGTTGGGATCGTGCGTCTGGATCGTGACCGAGGCCGTACGTCGGCTACTGTTTCATACCCACCTTGCCCTTCGCCTCAGCATCTGGCCGTTCCTGGTTCTGCTCCTGTCGATAGCCGTCGACTTTTCCCGATCGCGTGCACTGTTTCGCACGGCGCGTGAGCACCGATCGCAAGCCCTTGAGGCGGACGCAGTCCACTTTTCGACCGACATCTGGTCCTCGCTCGCCGTGCTTCTGGGCCTTCTGGCCACCGTTGCCGGCGAGCACTGGCACGTGCCCGCGCTCGAGTACGCCGACCCGATCGCCTCTTTGCTGGTCTCAGCCATTATCCTTCGCGTCACGTATCGTCTGGCCCGCCAGACGATTGATGCCCTGCTCGACGCTACGCCCGCAACAGACTCCGGCGAGCGCCGGCGCAACCGGCAGGAGCTGGTACGCGACCTGGGAGCCATCAACGGTGTGATCTCGGTCGACCGGCTGCGCATCCGGCAGTCCGGCCCGCGCTACTTTGCCGACATTTCGCTCGCCATGCCGCGCAATGTCACCTTTCAAAGGTCGGAGCAGATTACAAAGCTCGCCACCGAGACCGTCCAACGCCACCTACCCGAGGCGGATGTCGTGGTTCACTCCGTTCCGACGGCGACCGTCCAAGAGAGCGTTCACGACCAGATTCGCGCAGTGGCCGCGCGGTCCAACCTCAACATCCACGATGTCGCCGTACAACAGCATGAGGCCGGGCTTCACGCTGAGTTGCACCTCGAGGTCGACGAGCGAATGGCGCTGCGATCGGCGCACGATCTGGTAACGCGGCTGGAGGGCGAGATCCGCCGCGAAGTGCCCCAGATCGCAACGATTCTGACGCACATCGAAAGCGAGCCAGGGACGATCGAACACCTCGCCTCCATCGAGCGCAACCGGCTACTGGAACTCCGGCTTCGCCGCGTTGCTGCAAACTTTCCCGAGATTATCGACATCCACGACGTGCTCGTCACGCGTATGCCGGGGCCGCGCAGCGAACCGAATCGCATCCAGGTAAACTGCCATTGCACGCTGCCCGACGACGTCCCAATGGCGGAGGTGCACGCCGTGATTACGGCTCTCGAGACGGCGTTCAAACTCGCGTCGCCCGAGGTCGGGCGCCTTCTGATTCATCCGGAGCCGGCAACGGATAACCGCCGCTGAGGTTACGCTTGTCTACATGACTGGCAAGACAAAAGGTCACGCGGGACGCGAAATCTTTGCTCGAACTAGGTGCTCAGAAGATGATGGAGAGGCCGGCCTGGAGGGTGCGGGGGGCGTTTGCAAGGAAGCAGGCCTGAGCGGGCGTTGATGCGGGTACAGGGCGGTAGCCTTGGGCTAGAAGGTTGATCGCGTCAGCTGAGATCTCTACCTCGCGCGTGCCGAGATAGGCGGCGTGGATCGGCTGACGGACGTGCATGCCGAGGTAGGCCTCCGAGGCGGAGGGGCTGTAGGGGTCAACCGACGTGAGAAGGCGTTCGGGCTGCCAACGATAGGCTGCCCGGAGTTTGGTTCCGCTCCCACGAAGATTTGCTTTGACCGCAATGGTGGCTGTCTGTCCGGATGTGCGTGCCAGGCGGTCTTGATTTCCAGAGCCTGGGCTTCCGGAAGCCGAGACCCTGGCGCCCTCATTGCTGGAGGTAAGGCCGAGCGCCGCGCCGGAGCTGTAGGCGATTGTCATGCGAAGATCCCGGGAAAAGTCCTCTGTCCAGGCGACATCCCATCCGTTGGCGGTGTAGCCGGTAGCGAGAGATCGAAAGCTGCCCGAAGCAGGGTCGAAGAGAAGGGTTGAAGTCTGCGAGGCGACGGGCAGAGCGCCCGCGTTCGTTGCAAGATGCGCGAGGACGCCGGTGTCTGCCCCGTCGAGTTCAGCAGCTCCGGAGGCTTGGACGCCCGAGATTGTCACCTGATCGAGGTTGTCGTGATAGAAAGCCGCCTCGATCAGGGATCGGCGGGTGGTGTGCCGGACTGACGCTCTCTGATGGAGGCCGTGCTCGACACGGAGACGGCCCTGGATCCGAGAGGCTGAAGCGAGGTCGGGGACGGCGGGGACAATGTCGGAGAGTTCCTGAAGATCGTGGGCGGTCGCGAGGTTGTAGCCTGCGGTCCAGCTTCCGGCGGGATGGACGAGGATGCGAAGGAAGGGCAGCGTCTGGACGATGGAGCTGCCGTCTTGTGCAAGGACGGCAAGTCTGGAACCCGCCTCGATCTCGGCTAGATCGCCGACGGAGATCTGCTCGCCAGAGGAGAGTTCGAGCGAGTTGATGGTGGTCCTTCCGGTCGGTCCAAGCAGACCCGAGGCCGAGGTGTGGGTTGCACTGATGCGCACCGTTCCGGCCGGCCCGAGACGGCGCTCGTTGGCGAACGCGAAGGCTTGGGAGGCGGGCTGGCCGGAGTGACTCGAAGAACTGACGATATCGGAGCGAAAGGCGGACCGCGTCGTGTCGCTGTGCTGCAGATCGGCGAGAAGACTGTCTCGACGGCCGCTCTGGGCGAACTTACCGGAAGCGTGTTCGACAGCGGCCTGGACTTTGATCGAAGACCTGGACGGATGTTCGGCGGGAGAGGTGAGGCCGGGGTCGAGATCGCGGAGGATGGGGCGGTTAGCGGCAGAACGCAGCGTCCACTTCCAGTCATCTTCCGGCTCATCAGCGCGACGGCGTTCCGCGGGAAGCCAGGAGGTTGAATCGAAGAGGGTGCCGACGGTGAGGTCGACGATCGCCTCGGCACCGGAGCGGAGCTGGAGTTTGCGGACAGCCGGTGCAGAGAGCGTGGCTGTGGCACGGACCTGATACCGGCCGGGAAGCAGGTTGGCGACGAGGTAGCGGCCGTGGAGATCGGTGACGGCTCCGGCGCGAACCGCCGAAGCGCCGTCCAGCAACTGGACGAGCGCGCCCATGAGTGGAACTCCGCGCGGGTCACGAACGACCCCGGTCACGACTGAGGATTGGCCTAGTACCTGATGTTCGCGGGATGTGCCGTCGTAATGTCCGGAGCCGAGGTTTTGCGCGCGTGCAACGGCCGAGGCGGTGATCGCGGCGAGGCCAACCAGAGCGGCAGCATGAGAGAGCCGAAGCTTGCCGACGAAGATGGGAGTGAGCTCGCGGCTTGGGATTGAGACTTGTTTGGAAACTGGCACAGTCGGGCACCTGTGCGTCCGTGGCTTGTCCGGAAGTCGGGCACCGAGAGCGGTAGCAGCTCTGGGGAGCCCGGGAGTTAGAAGAGACCACTCATAGCCTGATCGCATCCGCTTGATCGTGTCTCCGTGAGGTTTGCTGGGTGTCCCTAGTCGACGACGAACGGAGCCGACTCGGCTATTTGCTGCTTGGTGATGCCATCGTTGATTTTGATGGTGACCTGGTATTTGCCAGGCTCGAGGCTGGCCAGGGGCATGCTTTTTTCAAGCGTGATCTGGTCGGCGTTCGGGCTCAGTTTGGAGGTTAGCTCCTGGGTCTCGAGAACCGGCTTGTTGGTGGACAGGTTCTGGATCTGGTACGAGATGGTGGCGCCGTTCTGCTTGCTTTTTTCGTCGATGCCGAGGTTGTAGACCTGCATCCAGAAGTTCAGGTTCTGTCCGCGGTGAAAGGTGACGGGAACAGCGCCGCCGTTCGGGACGCGAGGACGGATGTGGGTGTTGCCGATAACGAAGTTGCCGGCGCCGATGTCTTTGGACGGGACTCGCTCCATCTGGTCGGCGAGGATGAGCGAGGACACGGAGAGGCGGTCGTCGTCGTACTTGGGGAGGTTGACCGATCGGCGCCAGGTACCGACGTGGTCAGGGTTGTTGACGTCCTTGATGACGATATCGATTTTGTAGAGCCCTGGGCGCATCGGCAGCGACTTCCAGTAGACGCTCATGTCGTTCTGCTTGCGGGCAAGAAGTTCGCTGGGAACCTGGATGGAAACGGTGTCTTCAAAGGTCTGGACGGGCTTGTGGTTCAGGTTCGAGACGCGGGCGAGGATGTTGACCGTACCCATGGCGACCCCGTCTTTGTTCTGGAAGGTGATGTCGCGGTTGCGGATCTGCAGCGTGATCGGCATCAGAACGGTGTCGTTGGTGACCTTGACGTAGTCGGTGCGGACGTCAAACAGGAAGGGCGGCCCGGTGAGGATCTTCGATGTGGCCATGTAGGACTCGAGATCCTTGAACTTGATGACGGGCGGAGCCGAGAGCAGGGCATAGCGGTTGAGGCGGTCGAACTGCTTGCTCTGATTCTGGGTGGACATGGGACCTGTGCCGAGTTGCTCCATGCCGCCGCCGGTAAAGCGGTCTGCCTTTTTGGCCTGCCCCATCTGTTCGTACATGGTTGAGCCGGCGCCGGGGACGTACTTGAGCGCGTCCTTCTCCGAGCGATCGACGGTCATGTGGTAGTCGCCGCACATGCACGTGTCGACGAATTCGATGTCGATGTTGTCGCCGATGCCTTCGAGGTAGCGGTAGTGCCAGATCTCGAACGGAAATGTGGAGGTGCTGCCGCCGCCCTCTTCGATGGGCCGCTCGTAGTTTCCTCCGGAAGGGTGGGAGTCGATGGAATCGGGTTTGCCGTACGCGATGTAGATGTGGCCGCGATCGGTGCGCCAGCCGGGCTTTCCGGCGGCGAAGTGCTCGTTGGCGTAGGCGATGCGCTGGTAGTGCTGCTCGCGGAACTCGTTTTCGGGGGAGTCGGGGTTCGGATTGCGGCGCTGCCAGAAGGCTTCGATGAACTGGTCGCGCTCCTCGTCGTTCGAGAGCTGGCGGAAGGCCTTAAGCTCTTCGTCGGTGATGATCCAGCGAACGTCCTGGTCGACCCACTGCTTGTACTCACCCTTGAGCTCGCGCTTGAGTTCCTTCTGCTGCTGCCGTTTCTCGTTGTCGCTAAGGCGGCGCTTGAGCGGGTCAGGCTTTTCTTCGGTGCTTGGAGCCTTGAGGACACCATCGGGCGTGGTATTCGGGGAGCCCACCTGCGCGCGGACAGCAGGCAATGCAAGAAGAAAGACGAGAGGGAGAACGGCGGCGGTCGAGATATGACGAGCAGAGACCTTCATTGAGTTGCGCGACCTCTTGATGAAACTTCATTGTAGAGCGGCGCGGGCCAGGGAACAAGTTACCAAGGGTTGGCGTATCCGTTGCCGTAGGCCCGGCTGGTATCATCAGGCCGAACTGGCTAAAGCCAGAGTTCTGGACGAAAGAGCGAATCGGATGAGCGCAAAGAAGATCGTAGCCCTGGTTGCGGTGGTTTTGCTGCTGGCAGGGATCGCTGTGGCAACCGTTCTGCACGGGCAGGCCAGCGTGGTAAAGGTCGCGACGGGCAAGGTGACGGCGGGCGATCTGGTGTCCGTGGTGAGCGGCACGGGGCAGATCAAGCCGAAGACGTACGTGAACATCGGCGCGACGGCGTTCGGCCGAATCACGCATTTGAATGTGAAGGAAGGCGACCGGGTAAAGCGCGGGGCGGTTCTCGCGACCGTTGAAAGCGTGCAGCCGTCCGCGACGGTGCAGGCGCAGCAGGCAACGATCGCATCGACGCGGACAGATGTGAACTCGTACGCTGCGGCTGAAAAGACGGCGGCGGCGAATGTCGCGCAGGCCAATGCGGATCTCGAGCAGAAGCGTCTCGATTTTGAGCGGGCGCAGGCGCTCTACAACGACAAGCTGATCGCAAAGCAGGATTTTGACAGCAAAAAGGCAGCTTACGATGTTTCCAAGGCGACGCTCGATCAGCGCGAGGCCTCGGCGGCGCAGGCGCAGGCGCAGACAGCCTCGCAGCGCGCGCGAGTGAATCAGGCGGTCGCGAGTCAACGGTCGAACTTCGATGCGCTCGACAAGACGGTGAGCCGGGCGCCGTTCGAGGGTCTAGTGACGAACGTGCCGGTGCGCGAGGGTGAGACGGTGGTGCTAGGCATCCAGAACGCGCAAGGCTCGACCCTGATGACCTTGGCCGACATGTCGGTGATCACGGCCGAGGTGAAAGTGGACGAGACCGACATTGTGAACGTTCGGTTGAACCAGCCGGTGGACGTGACGGTGGATGCTCTACCCGGAAAGGTCTTCAAGGGGCACGTGACCGAGGTGGGGGACCAGGCGCTGCTGCGGACGACGGGCGTGGCGACTAGCCAGAGCACGACGGGAACCGAGGAAGCGAAGGATTTCAAGGTGGTTGTAACGCTGGACCCGACGTCCGAGGAGCTGCGACCGGGGCTGTCGGCGACGGCAAAGATCACGACGGCGCACAAGGCGGATGCCGTGATTATCCCGATTCAGGCGCTGGTCGAACGAGATCCCGCCCTGGAGCAGCAGATGGAAAAGGACACCGGCAAGCATGGCGGATCGAGCTCCACGGATGCGGACGCGGAGGCCGGAGCCAAGGGCAAGTCAGCCTCCGTGCAGGGCGTGTATCTGCTGCGCAAGGACGGAAGCAAGCTGCGGACCGAGTTCGTGCCGGTAAAGACGGGCATCACGGGAGCGACGGATATCGAGGTCCTGAGCGGTGTAAAGCCGGGCGAAGAGATCGTCACGGGGCGGTACAAGGTTCTGCGAACGCTCAAAAGCGGGATCGCCGTGAAGCGGGATAACACGGCCGATGCGCCTGCCGCGGGGACGAACACCTGATCGGGTCCAGATCGGGTCTAGATCGGGTATTCGATCTCTGGGGAACTGTTTCGCGCGGCTTACGTAGAATCGGTGAGGGTTGACGAACGGAGATGCAGATGGCGATCGACACACAGGTGGACACGGCGCGGATAGACGGCGCGGAAGCTCCGACGGGCGACGTGATTGTGACGGAGAACCTGTGGAAGACCTACTCGATGGGAGACCAGGAGGTGCATGCGCTGCGCGGCGTGAACCTCCGCATCCGACACAACGAGTACGTCGCGATCATGGGACCGTCCGGGTCGGGCAAGTCCACGCTGATGAACCTGATCGGTTGTCTGGATTCGCCGACCGAGGGCCGGTACGAGCTGAACGGTCACGATGTCTCCAAGCTGAACGACGACCAGCTGGCGCGCATCCGCAACAAGGAGATCGGCTTTGTCTTTCAGACTTTCAATCTGCTGGCGCGGGCGACCTCGCTGCACAACGTCGAGCTTCCGCTGATCTACAACGGAACGCCGGCGGCAGAGCGGACGGCGCGGGCGAAGGAAGTTCTGGAGTCGGTCAATCTCGGCAGCCGAATGATGCACAAGCCCAACGAGCTTTCGGGCGGGCAGCGGCAGAGGGTCGCGATTGCGCGCGCTCTGGTGAACCGGCCATCGATCATCCTGGCCGACGAGCCGACGGGAAACCTGGACTCGAAGACAGGCGACGAGATCATGGCGCTCTTTGACGATTTGCATGCCAAAGGCAATACGATCGTGCTTGTAACGCACGAGCCGGATATTGCCGAATATGCGCATCGGGTGGTGACGATCCGGGACGGGCAGATTGCGAGCGACCACGTTTCGAGCCGGATGCGGGGCGGGGCGCTGGGCGGCACGATCGGCAGCAAAGGCTCTCACCCAACGGTGTAACGCCTGAGGTGCTCGATTCCAACTAGAATGGGTACATGGCTCTTTGTGCCCGCCAGCTTCGCCGCCAACGCGCCCTTGTTCTGCTCCTTCTGCTTGGGCTATTGGGTGCGATCGGACCGAAGCTCGAAGCGGACGCCCGATTTGACCTGATCGGTCCGCGGGTGGAGGTGCGCGTGACGCGCGGGGGCAAGATGCTGCCGATCGCGTCGGTGCCGAACCTGCAGCCCGGCGATCAGGTGTGGCTGCATCCGGATCTGCCGCCTAGCCAGTCGGTTCGTTACCTGTTGGTGGTGGTGTTTCTCCGTGGAACTACCAATCCTCCGCCGGACAGCTGGTTCAGGCGAATTGAGACCTGGGACCGGCATGTTCGGGAAGAAGGCGTGACGGTAACGGTTCCTCCCGAGGCGCAGCAGGCGCTTCTGTTTCTGGCGCCGGAGACGGGCGGCGATTTCTCTACGCTACGGTCGGCGGTGCGCGGGCGGCCGGGAATTTTTGTCCGAGCGTCGCAAGATCTGGCCGAGGCGGGATTTGAGCAGTCGCGGATTGAGAAGTACCTGGCGGCGATCAAGCAGGTGCCGCCGTCCGATCCGAAGGCACTGCTCGACCACTCGCAGTTGCTGGCCCGGACGCTGAATCTGAAGCCGAATGAAGACTGCTTCAAGCGGTCTCCGGATATGCAGTACACGTGTTTGACGCAGTCGGGCAACCAGAGCCTGCTCGAAGACGGGCATGGGCAGACGATCGTTTCGACGCTGACGAACGGTCCGAGTACGGATCTGATCTATGCGGCGAGTTCGACTCCGCTAGCCGGCGGTGGGGCGTACAGCGCGTATGTGGGCGCGGTGGTGGATGTGGTTCGGCTCCTGAGCGGCCTGCACACGGCGCACTACCAGTACATTCCGGCAATCGCGTTTCCGGAGAGGGAGAATCTGAATCTGCGTCTGAACACGCCGCCTTCGTTTCTGAATCCGAAGTCGGTGATTGTAATCGGTCTGCCGGCGGTGCAGGCGGCAACTCTGCCGCCGCTGCGACCGGCCAACCCAGGGCACGTGAGCTGTCTGTTGCGGCCGGACGTGATCTTTCCCGTGGATGGGGCGCCGCTGGTGTTTTCGACCGCTCTGGCGCATGACATGGTGCTGCACGTGAACGGCAGACCGGAGCTGAGCGAAATCCCGTTGCGCGCGGACGCCTACCAGGGCGGTCTGGTGCCGGCCGCGGAAGAAGCGCGGCGAGTTCTGCCGGACCCTGGGCCGGAGGGAGCGCCGAAGCCGGCGGGCGCCGAAGCAAGATCGGGAGCAGAGGTCGTGAAAGGTGCGGTCGAGCCGGGCAAGGGCCCTGTCGACTCGGGTAAGGGCGCGAAAGGTCCAGACCCGGGCGGTGCCGGAGCCGCAAAGCTGCCCGCCACCACGGATGCGACCGCGACCGTTGAGGGCTTTTGGGGATTTGACCACTTCACCGGGCCGACACTGCCGGTGCAGATCGCGCCGGGCGGCGGTTGGAAGCTGAAGTCGGCCGGCGACAATAACGACCAGGTCATCGCCGGGGTCGACAACCATCTCGATCTCACGGGAGATGGCACGGCGTGCATCCAGTCGGTCACTTCGCCCAACGCAGACAAGACTGAGTGGAAGCCAGCCGCGGAGACAAAGCCGATGGATGTCAGCGTGACCGTGCGCCCTGTCCGGCCCGGCAAGCTGGAGCTGGCCGTGCACCAGTACGGGACGACGCGTGTCGATCTGGTCACGGCACAGGCATTTTCAAAACCGGCAGAGCTGAAGTCGGTTACGTTTCACGCCGGGGATCGGCGGCTCCTGTTGCAGGGAGCGAACCTGGGCGATGTGCGCAGCCTCGATCTGGACGGGACGAGCTTCTCTCCTGTTGTGGAGGAGAGCGGGGACCAAGCGCCGGCGGGATCGGTGGCGGCGGCTGGCCTAGGTAGCCTCTATCTGGCCGCCACAGCGGGTGCTGCCGCGCCGAAGTTGAAGGCGGGCGAGAGCGCCACGGCCAAGGTAAACCTGGGCGACGGACGCGTGTTGAGCCTGCCGTTGGTCGTCGAGCCGACGCGGCCCGTGGTTTCAATCCTGAGCCGAACTGTCGAACAGACGCCTGTCTCGACGATCCGGCTGGGAAACAAGGATGACCTGCCGCTTGATGGGCATTTGAAGGTGTCCTTGCGGTCTACGGTTCCGTTTGCCAGGGACGCCCATGTGGAGGTTGAAGACGCGGGCAGCGGACAGAGCGTCTCGGCCGCGCTGGGGGACGGTTCGTTGGTGCTCGAGGACAAGCGAACAGTCGTTCTCGCGGTCGATCTGCGAAAGAGCTTTGGACCGTCGGCATTCGGCCCGCTGCGGCTGCGTATGGTGGCTCACGACGGGACGGCCGGGGACTGGATACCTCTGGGCAATCTGGTCCGCGTGCCATCGCTGACAGGGGTGCGGTGCGGAGCGGATGCAGCAAAGCCGTGCACGCTGACCGGAGCGAATCTGTTTTTGCTGAATGCGGTCGCGGCGGATGCGGCATTTACCGACGCTGTGATGGTTCCCGAGGGTTATGTTGAGGATGCGATCGAGATGCCGCGCCCGGCGAACGGAAGCTTCTTTGTGCGGCTCAGGGACGATCCTACGGCGGTGGATGTGGCAACGCTGCCGGTCACGTCGCGGTAGGAATCCGAACCGGCGTTTTGGCGCTTAGGTGCCCAGGGTTTCGGTGTGTACTGCCGCGAGGCTCTTCTGTAACGTGCTGTGTTTTCGGCTGTAGGAGAAGTAGACGACGAGGCCGATCGCCATCCACACAAATAGGCGTATCCAGTTTGCCGCCCCCAGTTCGACCATCATGTATCCGTTGAAAAGGATGCCTAGGATCGGAACGAGAGGGACCAGGGGAGTACGGAAGGGACGAGGTCGGTTGGGGTCGCTGCGGCGCAGGAGGATGATGGCGATACAGACGATGACAAAGGCGAAGAGCGTGCCGATGTTCACCATCTTTCCGATGTCCTCGATGGGGGTGACCGAGCCGACGATGGCTGCGAGCAGGCCGGCGAGGATGGTGGCTTTCCAGGGAGTTCGGAAGCGCGGGTGGATGGCGCCAAAGAAGCTCCTGGGGAGCAAGCCGTCCTTGGCCATCGCGTAGAGCACACGGCTCTGTCCGAGCAGCATGACGAGCATGACGCTGGTGAGACCAGCCAGGGCGCCGACGGTAATGATGTGGGCCGCGGTATTGAGATTACGATCTAGGAAGGCACGGACGATCGGAGCTTCGACGTTGACCTCCGGCCAGTACATCATGCCGGTCAGGACGGCGGCGACGCCGATGTAGAGCACGGTGCAGATTAGGAGTGAGGCGATGATGCCGATGGGCATATCGCGCTGCGGATTTTTCGCTTCCTGCGCTGTGGTCGAGACGGCGTCGAAGCCGATGTAAGAGAAGAAGACCAGACCGGCTGCGAGGCCGATGCCGCCAAATCCGAACGGAGCAAAGGTGTGCCAGTCGGTTCCCCAGTTGGCGCGGCTGACGTAGTGCGATCCGAGGGCGAGGACGAACAGAACGACCGAAACCTTGACGATGACGATGCCATTGTTGAAGCGGGCAGACTCCTTGATGCCGATGACGAGAACGGTAGTGATGACGAGAGCAATAAGGAAGGCGGGGAGGTTGAAGCCGATCTCGTGTCCGAAGAGTACGGGTGCGTTGAGCAGGGTGTGGGCGCTGGCGACCAGCTGCGGTGTTGGGTTGGCGATGGTCGATGTCAAAGCGTCGCTGAAGGCCTTGGTGCCCGGGACAAAGTCGGGGTGTGCAGCGTGCACGGCTTGGCGGCCGACCGTGTCGAAGGCGCGTTTCAGGCCGGTCCAGTGGTCGTAAGCGAGCCAGAGCGGGAACTTCAGGTGAAAGATGGCGAGGAACTCGACAAAGGTGTTGGACCAGCCGGAGGAGACGGTGCTGGCGCCCATGGCGTACTCAAGCGTGAGGTCCCAACCGATGATCCAGGCGATGAGTTCGCCGAGCGTTGCATAGGCGTAGGTATAGGCCGACCCGGCGAGGGGGATCATCGCGGCGAACTCGGCATAGCAGAGACCGGCGAACGCGCAGCCTAGGCCGGAGAGGACGAAGGCCAGCATAAGGGCGGGGCCGGCGGTCTTCGCTCCCAGGCCGCTCAGGACGAAGATGCCGGCGCCGATGACCGCGCCGATGCCGAGGGCCGTGAGCGCAAACGGACCGAGCGATCGTTCGAGGGTGTCTGAACCTTGTTCTTTCGCCTCGTGCAGGAGCGAATCCATCGACTTCTTCGCGAACAATTCTGTCATGCGGGCCCTTGTCTTCCTGCAGGTTGGTAGAGGTATCTCAAGACAACTCTGGTGACGGACCGTTCCGCTTCCAGAACAGATAAACGGGAATTCCGAGCAGAACTAGAATGAGCCCGGGCCAAGTGTATTGCGGTTTGTAACGCAATAATACTGCACTGATCCAAAGCGCCATCACGATGTAGAGCGCGGGAAGGACGGGGTAGCCGAAGGCGCGATAGGGGCGAGGCCGATCGGGCTGCGTGCGTCGAAGCACAAACAGGCCGGCGATGGTGAGGATGTAGAAGAGGAGAACGGCGAAGATGACGTAGTCGAGCAGCTGCCCGTAGGAGCCCGAGAGGCACAGCAGAGAGGTCCAGGCCCACTGCACCCAGAGCGAGTTGACCGGAGCTCCGGAGCGCGGGCTGAGCCGGCCGACGGAGCGGAAGAAGAGACCGTCGCGGCTCATCGCGTAGTAGACGCGGGCGCCGGCGAGCAGCATACCGTTGACGCAGCCGAAGGTGGAGATGAGGATGGCGGCCGCCATCAGTTTGGCGCCCGTGCCCGAGAAGGCCTGCTCCATGACGGCCGTAGCGACACGATCTTCCGAGGCGTACTGGATGCCGCGCTCGGCCAGGGTGGCGCCGACGGGCGAACCGGCGAGTGGAAGCACGCTGAGGTAGACGACGTTGCAGAGCAGGTACAGCAGGAGAACGACGCCGGTGCCGATGGCGAGCGAGAGTGGAAGATTCCGGCGCGGGTCGGTGATTTCGCCCGCGGTAAAAGTGACGTTGTTCCATGCGTCGGACGAGAAGAGCGATCCGACCTGGACGGCAGCCACGATGGTGAGCAGGCCGACGTAGACGGTAGGTCCGCCGACGCCGACCTGGATGGCGTGGGTCGCGTTCCATCCGGCGCCGGTGAAGAAGTTGTGCCAGCCAGGGCCGAAGTTGGCGGCAAGCGCGGTGCTGTTGCTGGCCACAAAGCCGACCAGAACGACCGCGGCGAGCGCTAGCACTTTGGCGG
The DNA here is from genome assembly GCA_964248505.1 of uncultured Acidobacteriaceae bacterium. Taxonomy (GTDB): domain Bacteria; phylum Acidobacteriota; class Terriglobia; order Terriglobales; family Acidobacteriaceae; genus Edaphobacter. Next base: position 63,175 of record CAXTYQ010000006.1, on the reverse strand, counting down.
AGGTGAAGAGGTTCTGGACGGCCGCGCCCATGCGAACGCCGAAGGTGTTCAGGATGGTGAGTAGCGTGATGATGACGATCGCGGACAGATTGGCGGTGTTGAGGCCGAGATCCATGTTGCCGAGCGTCATCGGGCCGACCTGCCAGGCCGGTACGTGACCGATGTGCCAGAGCCAATGCCCCGAGCTGACCGACGGAAAGAAGACGCCGAGGAATTTGCCGAAGGCCACGCCGACCGCGGCGATGGTTCCCGTCTGGATGACGAGAAAGAGTGTCCAGCCGTAGAGAAAGCCCCAGAGCGGACCGAGCGACTCGCGGAGATAGACGTATTGGCCCCCCGCGCGCGGCATCATGGCAGCCAGTTCGCCGTAGGAGAGCGCGCCGATGACGGTCATCACGGCGGTGACGAGCCAGGCGAGGAGCAGAAGTGCGGGGGAGCCGAGCGAGCGCGACATGTCGGCCGAAACGATGAAGATCCCCGACCCGATCATCGATCCCATGACGATGGCCGTCGCCGAGAAGAGGCCCATGCCCTTGACGAGTTCGGGCGTGCTGGAGCTCTCGCCTGCTGCGATGGATGGTTTATTCACGTGCGTCTGTTCTATCGCAAAATGTCGAGAAAGTCGCGCACAATGGTGTCGACCCGCTCGCCGGGTACCAGAAGGGCGGAGATGATGGCGATCGAATCGGCGCCAGCCTCGAGGACACTCTGTGCATTTGTCCGGGTGATGCCACCGATGGCAACAACGGGTTTGGCGGTGAGGGCGCGGGCGCGGCGGACGAGATCGAGACCGACGACCGGGGCGGTGTTTTGCTTGGTGTTGGTGGTGAAGATGGGGCCGACGGCGATGTAATCGGCAGCGCCAGCACCGGCTGTGATGATCTGTTCGTCGGAATGGGTGGAGATGCCGATGAGCCCGGATGGGAGGAGCACGCGGGCAGCGGCCGGGGCGAGGTCGGATTGACCCAGGTGGACGCCGTCGGCCTCGAGGCTTGCGGCTAGATCGGTGTGGTCGTTGAGGATCAGACGGCAGCGGTACGGCGCGAGGATGTTCCGCACCTGCTCGGCCGATTTGAGGACGTCTGCTTTGTCGGGGTTCTTGTCGCGGAACTGGAGGAGCGAGACGCCGGAGTCCGCGAGTTGCCGGACGGTGTCAAGGAGAGCAAGACCGCGTGCATCGATCAAATCCCGGTCGACAATGGCGTAGAGCCGCGGGAGGCGAAGCGAATTAGCGCGGTTGGGCAGCGGATCGCTCAGCTTTCGGCGCCTTTTTGCCGCTCGAGAAATCGCTCCATGAACTTGGTGTCGAACTGGCCGGAACGAAACTCGGGGTCGGCAAAGATCTTCTTGTGCAGCGGAATCGTGGTGTGGATGCCCTGGACGACAAACATCTCGAGCGCGCGTTGCATCTTGTTCATAGCCTCTTCGCGGTCGGCTCCGTGGCAGATGAGCTTTGCGATCAGCGAGTCGTAATACGGCGGAACGACGCCTTCGGCGTACTGCGCCGTGTCGACCCGGACGCCGTTGCCGCCAGGTAAGTTGAACGCGGTAATGCGGCCTGCGGACGGTGTGAACTTCTCGGGGTGTTCGGCGTTGATGCGGCACTCGATGGCGTGGCCGCGGATGGGCGGGATCGTGGGGACGATGGACGGAAGTTTTTCCCCGGCGGCGATGCGCAGTTGCGCCTTTACGAGGTCGACGCCGGTGACCATCTCGGTCACCGGATGCTCGACCTGGATGCGGGTGTTCATCTCGATGAAGTAGATTTTGCCGTCCTCGTCCATGAGGAACTCGATGGTGCCGGCGTTCCAGTAGCCGATGTTTTCGAGCGATTTTCGGATAGTTTTGCCGAGATCTTCGCGCACCTTGGGTGTGATCGCGAGGCTGGGCGCTTCTTCGATGAGCTTCTGGTGCCGGCGCTGGATGGAACACTCGCGTTCGCCGAGGCTCATCACGTTTCCGTGCTCGTCGGCGAGCACCTGGAACTCGATGTGCCGCGGCCGTTCGATGAACTTCTCCATGTAGAGGTCGCCGTTGCCGAAGGCGTTGGCAGCCTCGGTGGATGCCTGCTGGAAGAGCGCGGGAAGATCTTCGGCGGAGCGGCAGATGCGCATACCGCGGCCACCGCCACCGGCGACTGCTTTGAGGATGACGGGGTAGCTGACCTCGCGCGCCCACTCGATCGCCTCGCCTTCGCTTTCGATCAAGCCGTCCGAGCCGGGAAGGATGGGGACCTTGGCCTTCTTCATGGTCTGCCGGGCAGTCGATTTCTCACCCATCAAGCGGATCACTTCGGGGGTTGGGCCGATGAATTTGATGTTCGAGGCCTGGCAGACTTCAGCGAAGTTGGCGCTTTCGCTGAGCAGGCCGTAGCCGGGGTGGATGGCGTCGACATCGGCGATCTCGGCGGCGGAGATGACCGCGGGAACGTTGAGGTAGCTGTCGGCCGAGCGCGGCGGACCGATGCAGATGGCCTCGTCGGCCCACCGAACATGGAGCGAGTTGCGGTCGGCCTCGCTGTAGACTGCGACCGTGCGGATGCCCATCTCCTTGCAGGCGGAGATGACGCGCAGGGCGATTTCGCCGCGGTTGGCGATGAGGACTTTACCGAACATCAGAGCGAAGGGCCTTTCCTGGGGTGCGGGTCGGTGTGCGGGTGCCCGGATGTCTGCTGGCGGCCATGCTTTTAGCGGGGCCGGATGCTGAACAGGGGCTGGCCGTACTCGACAGGTTGCCCGCTCACCGCGATGCATTCGACAAGCTCGCCGGCCATGTCGGCTTCGACCTCGTTCATCAGCTTCATGGCCTCGACGATGCAGAGCACCTGACCGACCTCGACCGTATCGCCGGGCTGGACGAACGCCCCGGCGCCGGGCGAGGGCGACTCGTAAAAAGTGCCGACCAAAGGGGACTTGACCTGATGGAGCGAGACCTCTGCAATGGCCGGTGAGAGCACCGCGTGCACGGGCGCGACCTCTGCGAGCGGCATCTGCTCGGCCACCGCAGAGCGCGCCTCCAGCAGGCGGCTCAACTGAGCGATATCCAAAGCACTGGCCGCGGGAGGTGCGGCGGTCGCAAACTTGAGGCGCAGCTTCAGATCCGCGCGTTCCATATCGAACTCGGCGATGCCGTTTGCCTTGAGCAGATCGACGATGGCCTTGAGCTCTTCGAGTTGATCCTGTTCCATTCTCTCGTTTCCTGTTGTCTGTTCTGTGTTGTCTGTGGTCGCTCGGCTCGGGTCAGAGTTCGATCAGAGCTTTCGTGCTGGGGGTCATGATCTCGCTTCCCTGCTCTGTGACGAGCACCATGTCTTCGATGCGCACACCGAAGCGGCCGGGCAGATACGCTCCAGGTTCGATGGTGATCACCATGCCAGGGCGTAGCTTTTCTTCGACCTTGGCAGCCAAGCGTGGGCCCTCGTGGATCTCCAGGCCGACGCCGTGGCCGGTGGAATGCGTGAAATATCTGCCAAAACCTGACCTCTGCAAAGTAGCACGAGCCGCCTCGTCGACCTCCGCTCCACTGACACCGGGAGCCACGCAGCGGACGGCGGCGAGTTGCGCGCCCAGCACCGCATCATACACCGCGCGCTCCTCGGGCGAGGGCCGGCCCAGGTGCACGGTGCGCGTCATGTCCGAGCAGTAGCCGTCGAGGACCACGCCGAAGTCGAGCGTCACGAACCCGCGCCGGGGCAGACGAGCAGAGGTGGCGACCCCATGCGGAAGTGCACTGCGCGGACCGGCGGCGACGATCGTCTCAAAGCTCATGGCGGAGGCCCCAGAACGCCGGGCGGCCGATTCGATGGCAAGAGCGACCTCGGCTTCGGTCGCGCCGGGGACGATGTGGTCGAACAGAGTGTCGAAGATTCGGCACCCAAGCTCGGCGGCCAGACGCATCCGGGCGATCTCGCCGGTGTCCTTCTGCTCGCGCAACTTTGGGACGATGGCGGGGGCGGGCTGGAAGAACGAGCGTCGCAAGGGCGTGCTCACGGCCTTGCGCATGCGGTCGAGGGCGCTGACGGTGGTGTGGTCAGGATCGAAGCCGCAGCGCTTGACACCGATCTTCTCGAGGTGAGCACACGCCTCGAGAAGAGCAGGGCGTTTCAGGATGACAACACGGGTCCCTCTGCTCTCGGCCCGCGCCTGTGTGGTGTAGCGGCCATCCGTAAATAGAACCGACCTCTGCCGCGCCAGGACGAGAACGGCGGAGGACCCGGTGAAGCCGGAGAGATATCGGATGTCGGGCGGATGGGTCAGAAGCAGGGCGTCCACCCCCGCCAGCTCCGCCGCGGCGAATGCCCTTCTCCTTCTCGCCGCGCTCACCGCGTTAGCCATGCCGTCCAGTTTACTGAAGTGTGGAGCGCTCTCCCCCAATCGGGTTGGTGCAGCACGTACCCGGCCCGGTATCATGGTGTATGACCGTTGTTCGGACCGCGCCTCTCGATGCTGTGTCGGCCCCAGTGACGCGCCGTCGATTTCTGGTCGGCGCCGGTGCGGCCGCCGCGGGCCTGGCGCTCTACTCGGGCGAGATCGCGCGGCATGAGATCCAGGTCACCTCGCGGCCCATCGATATTCTCAATCTACCCACTGCATTCGACGGCCTGCGGATCCTGCAGCTCAGCGACATTCACCTGGATGAGTTCACCGAACCGGCGTTTCTCGAGCGCATCGTCCGCCGCGCGAACGCCATGGCTCCGGACGTCGTTCTCCTGACCGGGGACTTCATCACCAAGGGATCGCTCACGTTTCTCGCGGCGCGCCACGCGGCCCACCGGTGCGCGGAGGTCCTGTCCGGGCTCACATGCCCGCTGCGCTTCGCCATCCTGGGCAACCACGACGTTAGCGTGAGTGCGCCGATGGTGGTGGCGGCCCTCGAAAGCAATGGCATTCCCGTGTTGGTGAACCGGCATATGGCGATCGAGCGAGCCGGCGATCGGATCTGGATCTGCGGAACGGATGAACCGGGAACAAGCCGGCCCAATCTCGATTTAACCGTGCCTGCGCGTCCGGGCGCACCGGTGATTTTGATGGCGCATCCGCCCGACTATGCGGATCGCGTGCTCCAGCATCCGCGCGGGCCGTTGGTCGACCTGATGCTCTCCGGACACTCGCACGGCGGGCAGGTGCGGCTGCCGTTTGCGGGACCTCTGGTGCTTCCGCCGCTGGGCCGAAAGTATGTGCAGGGGCTATTTCGGTTCAATCGGATGCAGCTGTATGTCAATCGGGGGATAGGGACGGTCGGGTTGCCGTTTCGACTGAACTGTCCGCCGGAGATGACTGTGCTTACCTTGCGGCCGGCGGTTTCATCAACGTTGAGCTAACGTGCGCGGGCGGCGGGTTTCTTCTCCCGAGGCATCACCGCAATCGTGCTGGGCAGCTTCACGCCGGACTTCTCATCCATCCAGCTGTCCAGCAACGCTTTCTTAAAGCGCCATCGATTTCCCAGCTTGAATGCCGGGATAAACCCTTCAGAGGCATAGCGATAGAGCGTGTCGCCGCTGATGCCCAGGTACTCGGACGCCTGCCGAATATCCATGACCTCGCGCGCCGTCGTCTGCACTGCTCCAGCCATCTTGAGCCTCTCAGACCGCCAGACCGGGGGGAACGCCGGCGGCCAGCACCCTCTTTGTACCCGCTTTCCAGAGCCGTAGCAAGCGGAATCGACCAGAACTCAACGAGCTGGTAACGGTTGGAGGCCCTTGATGACATCGAGCAGGCTCTGGCTCACCGTCCGCGTGGCTGCGATCGCCTCGGCGAGCGGGATGTCCGTGATCTCGGTTCCGCGAAGGACCACGAGACGTCCGAAGCGTCCCTCGTGGACCAGATCGATCGCGGCGATGCCGTAGCGGGTGGCCAGCGTACGGTCGTAGGCGGTGGGCGTTCCGCCGCGCTGCGTGTGGCCAAGGTTGACGCTGCGGGTCTCGTAGCCGGTGCGACGTTCGATCTCCTCGGCGAGGATGTTGCCGATGCCGCTCAGGCGCACATGGCCGAAGCTGTCCACAGCATCGCCAACGGCGACCTGACCCTCCTGCTCGGGAAGCTTTGCGCCCTCAGCGACGACGACGATGCCGAACTTCTTGCCGTTATCGCGGCGATACTTCAGCAGCCGAGAGACCTCGTCCATGTCGATCGGCAGCTCGGGGACGAGGATCACATCCGCTCCACCGGCAATGCCGGAGGTAGCAGCGATCCAGCCCGCGTCGCGGCCCATCACCTCCACCACGATCACGCGATTGTGCGACTCGGCCGTCGAGTGAAGGCGGCCGATGGCCTCGGTGGCAATCATGACGGCGGTATCGAAGCCAAAGCACACGTCGGTGCCGCTGAGGTCGTTGTCGATGGTCTTGGGGACACCGACGCACGGAACGCCCTTCTCAATCAAAGCGACGCTGATGGACTGGGTGTCGTCACCGCCCATGGCGATCAGAGCGTCGATGCGGTTCTGCTTTAGAACTTCCACACATCGATCCAAGCCGCCTTCGATCTTTTTGACGTTGGTGCGCGAGGATCGGAGGATGGTGCCCCCGCGCTCGAGAATGCCGGAGGTGGACTCGATGGTCAGCGGCGTGGAGAGGTTGTCGAGAACGCCGCGCCAGCCCTCCAGGAAGCCGACGAATTCATCGCCATGGTGAAAGATGCCCTTGCGTACGACGGCTCGAATGACCGCGTTCAACCCAGGGCAGTCGCCGCCGCCCGTCAACATCCCAATCCGCATTCCCGGTGTCCCCTCGTGTGTTTTTAAATCATACGGCACTTGGTTTCGGTTGCGGACGCCACCAGTCGGATCGGAGTTCCTCCCCGGCGACGATCTCTGTGGGAACTCCGGGCGTGGGCGACCAGAGCCGGATCGATCGCTCGTCGGCCAGAGCCGTGATCTGCGCGATGGGGTCGCGCCAGCCGTGGAGGGCGAGGTCGAACAAGCCCCAGTGGATGGGCATCAGGAGACCGGCGGCTCCGAGCGCATCGAAGGCTCGGGCTGCGCCTTCGGGTCCAAGATGAATCTCGTGCCAGAGCGGGTGAAAGGCGCCGATCTCGAGCAGGGTGAGGTCAAACGGCCCATGCTGCTCGCCGATCTCGCCGAAGCCCTCCCACCAGCCGGAGTCCGCGCCGAAGTAGACGCGATGCTGCGGACCCCGAAGCACAAAAGACGACCAGAGCGTCCCGAAGCGATTCGTCGGGCTGCGTCCGGAGAAGTGGCGCGCCGGCAGAGCCGTGATCGCGAGAGATCGCGTCCTGTCGTGATTGCCGACCGTGCAGGTTTCGGTCCAGTTGAGGGCGGTGATCTTCCTCGCTGGGACACCCTCTCGCCGGAGGATCCGGTCAACTTCAAGCGACGTGATCCAGGCGGCGTCCCGGGCCTGCTCTGATTGCGCCAGATGCCGGATGGTGTGGGCGCCAAGATGGTCGTAGTGATCGTGCGAGACTAGAACCGCGTCTAAGCGCGGCAGATCTTTGAGAGCGAGTGGCGGGGGAAAGAAACGCTTTGGGCCGAACCACTCGACGGGCGACGCGCGCTCCTCCCAAACGGGGTCGATCAAGACGGTAATGCCGTCGATCTCGAGCAGCGTCGATGTGTGACCCATCCACGTAATGCGCAGTCCGGACGGAGGTGCTGTCGCGTACGTCGCCGGGTCGGTGGTGAAGGGTCCGAGGGGGGTCTTCGGAACACGCTCGGCTCGATTGCGCAGGTACATGGGTAGTACCTTGAGCGCGATCGAGAGGCCGCCGAGCTCGGTCGGAACGGGGTTGAGAAACTTGCCGTCTGACTTCTCGGCAGCTCGCACAAGACTCGCTGACGCCGATGTTTCAGAGATTGTACGTGGAGGTGCATTCATGCTCGCGAGGTCGCCTCGTCGGCGTAGAATCGACCGATCTCCGTGGCGTACTTCGCCTCGATCACGCGGCGTTTCAGCTTCATGCTGGGTGTAAGCTCGCCGGTCTCGACGCTCCACTCGTCAGGGACGACGGAGAGCCGCTTGATGCTTTCGAAGTTGGCGAGCCGGCTGTTTACCTCGTCAACGATCCCCTGATAGAGCGTGATCACCTCCGCGCTCGAAACGAGTTGGGCGCGATCGGACGTTGCGAGGCCGCGATGCTGGGCCCAACCTTCGAGCGTCGCGAAGTTCGGCGAAAGCAGGACGGAGGCGAACTTATGCTTGTCGCCGACGAGCGCTGCCTGCGCGATCAGCGGGTTCGACTTGAGACTGTTCTCGATCGGCTGCGGCGCGATAAACTTGCCGCCGCTGGTTTTAAGCAGCTCCTTTTTGCGGTCGGTGATGGAGAGATACCCGTCAGGGTCGAGGTGGCCGATGTCGCCGGTCTTGAACCATCCGTCAGCCGTGAATACCTGGGCCGTCTCGTCCGGTTTATTCCAGTACCCAGGAAAGACTGCCGGTCCGCGCACTTCAAGCTCCCCATCCTCGGCGATGCGGTAGAGCATGTTTTCGAGCGGCTTGCCGACAGTGCCGATCCGGTGCTCGGCGCGGTTGTTGATGCTGATCACGGGCGAGGTTTCGGTCAGACCGTACCCCTCGAAGATACGGATGCCGGCGTCGGCAAACCAGGTGGCACTCTCCATGCCGAGCGGTGCTCCACCCGAGACGAACACTGCGACGCGGCCTCCAAAGGCGGCATGGATCTTCGAAAGAACCAGCTTCTCCGCCAGCTTCCAGGAGAGTGCTGTCGGACGCGCGCCCTTTAGAACGTCCGCGCGTTCACCGGCGCCGGTACGAAGCGCCCAGCGCAGCAGACGAGCGCGGACCGGAGAGGCTGCGGCTTTGCCCTCCACCGCGTGGCGGATCTTCTCGTACACGCGCGGAACACCGACAAAAATCGTGGGGCGCACGGCCTTCATCGCCTCGGGGAGGAGATCGAAGCGGGGGCAGTACGCGAGTTGCGCGCCGTGGCACATCATCGCGTAATCGAGGTGGCGGGCGGTCACGTGCGAGAGCGGAAGAAACGAGATGCAGACGTCGGTTGGACCCAAGCCGAGGCCGCGTGTCGAACAGTTGATGTTGCTCGCAAGATTGCCGTGTGTCAGCTGCACGCCTTTCGGCTCGCCGGTGGTTCCGGAGGTATAGATGATCGTCGCCAGATCGCCCGGCTCCACGGCACGAAAGACATCGTCAAAGGCCTCGTCGCGGCTCTCCTTCTCTGGCGCCGAAGAGATCAGCTTCGAGAAGTCCTCCGCGCCCGCGAAGTCCCCCGAGTCCATGACGATGACGTGCTCGAGCGCGGGAAGATCGCCGGCAAGCGCGAGCTTTCGATACTGTTCTCCCGACGCGACGACCAGAACCCGCGCGCCCGAGTCCCGCAGCATGTAGCCGATCTGCTCAGGCGTAAGCGTGGTGTAGAGAGGAACGTCGACGCCGCCGATCGCAAGCGTGGCAAAGTCGGTGACGGGCCACTCCCAGCGATTCTCCGCAAGCAGAGCGACGCGATCGCCCTTGCCCAGACCCCATCCGCGAAACACATCGGCCAGCGCGCGAACGCGGCCGTAGAGCTGGTCCGAGGTGATGGGAACCCACTTCGCTTCGGCTGTCTGGCTCTGGCCTGCGCTGCCGTTCTGGCTCTCGCCTGCACCCGTGGGGCTGCCGGTCGAGCCCTCAGTTTGGGCCAGCATCACCGTCGCCTTGCCGCGGCCTGTCGCTAACGCAAACACGTCGCGGAGCGTACATAGATCAAACATCGCGTTCTCCTGCACGTCCACTCCCCGCTCCGCTGTTGATGCCGGCGTTGCCGATGTCCTTGCTGCTCATGCCCCTGCTGCTGATCCCGTTGATCAGTACATCGACGACCTGTGCCGCGGTCGTCTTTGCGTCGTAGACGCGGCCCGTAAAGACGGCCGAGCTCAACAGTTCATCGATCGCGCCGAACATACAGTGCGCGACGACGCCGTCCGAGATGTCCTGCCGGAAGATGCCCTCCTGCTGGCCCCTGCGGACAACCTCGCGTACCAGTTGAATGTACTTCACGAGATGATGGTGAGAGAACTCCTGAATGAAGCGCGCGCTCTGCCGAACCTCGGTCTGCATCACGATGGCCATGCTGCGATTAGCCGAGTGACTTCTGAGATGGAGCTGCGCGATGTATTCGAGCTGGGCGCGCGGCTCGTGCAGGGTTTCGAACGCGCCTGCAATCTGCCGGTAGAACCGCTCGAAGTTGGTGTCGATCGCGGTGCGAAGGACGTCGTCCTTGCTCTTGAAATAGAGGTAGATGGTTCCATCGGCGACGCCGGCGCGCGCGGCGATGGCGCTGACGGGCGAATGAAAGTAGCCACGTTCAGCGATGACCTCAACGGCTGCATCGAGGATGCGTTGGTACTTGTCGCCGTTGCCATTGGTGGGCGGAGCTTCGGTCTCCGGCACGTCCTCGTCGAACTTCGTCTTGCGTCGCAGGTACGGCCTCAGACCGGAAGCATCCGGTGGGGCAACTCTAAAGAAAGATCTGCCGCTTTGCCAACCCAGGCGATTTAAGCCTGCGGTTTGGGGGTGAGGTGGACGAAGGCGGCGGCCCGCGCGGGCCAGTCCGCCAGCATGCTCTGGCCGAGGCTGCTCCCGGACTCTTGGACGTGCAGGGCGACCATCTCACGCAGCTTTGTCTGAGCATCGGCTCCAGCTTCCGAGAAGCTTTGGGCTGTGACAAAATCCGTGTGGTACCGGACGTCCCGGCAGAAGCTGCCGTCGGCGTCGTACACCCAGGCGTCTCCGCCGGTCATGCCCGCGGCGAAGTTGCCGCCCACGCGGCCGAGCACAAGGACGGTGCCGCCGGTCATATATTCGCAGCCGTGATCGCCCACGCCTTCGACGACCGCAAGCGCGCCGGAGTTCCGGACGGCGAAGCGCTCGCCCGCGCGTCCGGCAGCGAAGAGGCTGCCTCCGGTTGCGCCATAGAGGGCGACGTTGCCGAGGATCACGTGTTCGCCGCTGTCACGGGCGGCAAGGCCGCGAGGCCGGATGACAATCTCACCGCCGGAGAGGCCTTTAGCGACAAAGTCGTTGGCCCAACCATCGAGCACCAGCTTCATGCCGGCGACGGCGAAGGCCCCAAACGACTGGCCGGCTGTTCCCGTGAGATGAAAAGTGATGTCGGCGGGGAGATCGCGTTGCGCGCGTCGAAGCGCCAGTTCACCGGCCAGACGCGAGCCTACGGCGCGGTCGCGATTCGCGATGGTGGCATCAACAGAGTAAGGCTCGCCACGCTCGACCGCCTCGATGGCCGGTTCGACCCAGGTTTCGTCCAGCGGCGGCTCGGGCGCCGGCTGCGTGTTGCGGATGCCGGTCCAACTCGTCGGACCGTCGCCAACCCGCGCCAGCATGGGCTGAAGGTCGAGATTGCCGTCAAACCGCACCTGCTCCAACAGATCAGAGCGCCCGATCGCCTCTTCGATCGATCGCAAGCCGTATCTCGCCAACAGATGTCGCAGATCGCGCGAGAGTTCTTCGAAGAACCGAACCACATGCTCGGGCTTGCCGCGGAACTTGGCGCGAAGCTCCGGCTTCTGCGTCGCGATACCGGTCGGACATGTGTTCAGGTGACACTGCCGCGCCATATCGCAGCCCAGAACGACGAGCACGGCAGTCCCAAAGGCGAACTCGTCGGCGCCCAGCAGAGCCGCGATGAGAACATCTTTGGCCGTCGCGATGCCACCGTCGGTCCGCAGCCGAACCCGACCGCGCATGCCGTTCTGCATCAACACCTGCTGCGCTTCAGCCAGGCCGAGCTCCCACGGATTGCCGGCGTACTTGATGCTCGATAGCGCAGCCGCACCCGTGCCCCCGGAGTTGCCCGCGATCACGATAAAATCCGCGTACGCTTTGGCTACACCGGCCGCGACCGTGCCCACGCCGGACTCGGAGACAAGCTTCACGCCGATCGCCGCGCGCGGGCTGACGCGCTTGAGGTCGTAGATCAGCTGCGCAAGGTCCTCGATCGAGTAGATGTCGTGGTGCGGCGGCGGGGAGATCAGCGAAACGCCCTCCTGCGCATGGCGCAGGCGCGCAATCAGGCCGCTCACCTTATGCCCAGGCAGCTGTCCACCCTCGCCAGGCTTGGCGCCCTGCGCGACCTTGATCTCGATCTCTTCGGCGTGCGCAAGGTAAGCAGCCGTTACACCAAACCGGCCCGAGGCGACTTGCTTGATCTTGTTGTTCAGAGAGACGTGGACGGCGGGAGCTGTGACGACCGGCGCCGTGAGGACGGCCGCGCTGCCGCCGCGAGCCGCGACATAGGGTGAGCCCTCGGGCTCCGGTCGAACGGGCATCGGCACGTGCCGATAGACGTCGGCGTCTTCGCCCCCTTCGCCTGTGTTCGACCTGCCTCCGAGGATGTTCATCGCCGCGGTGATCGTCTGATGAGCCTCAGGACTGAGCGAGCCGAGCGACATCGCGCTCGCGACAAAGCGTCGGCAGAGCGCGGCCGCCGGTTCGACCTCCTCGACCGCCACCTCGTGGCCGGCCGGCCGGATCTCGAGCAGATCCCTGAGCACAGCGGCATCGCGGTTAGCGGCATCGCGGCTGTAGATCGCGAAGAGCTCCGACGGATCAGCCGGCGGGGGCACGTTGCGCGCCGTGCCGACCACCGATTGCAGAGCTTTGACCGTCGGCGGCTGCCATGCGTGCGGCTCCGATACATCGGATTTGCGGAAGCGCACCCATCCGAAATCCGGGAGTTCGGCGTTTGTAGATGGCTCGGGGACCGAAGCATCCCAGGTCTGACGTAGATGTCGTTCAAGTTCCTCAAAGCCGATGCCCGAAAGCGGCGCGGGCGTTCCCGGAAAGCAGAGGTCGACGACGCTCGAGTGCAGGCCGAGGCTGTCGAACAGATGCGCTCCGCGGTAAGAATCGACGACCGAGATGCCCATCTTCGACATCACCTTCGCCAGGCCGGCGTCGAGCGACTTCAGCATCTTCTGCTCGCGCTGGTCGGCATCCGTGGCGCCCGAGCCGAGCGCACGTGCGGTCTCGATCGCAAGCCACGGACAGACTGCCCCGGCGCCGTACCCGATCAGCACGGCCGCGTGATGGATGTCGCGGCAATCCCCGGCTTCGACCGCCAGCCCAGCGAGCGTGCGCAGGCCGGCGCCGACCAGCGCCTGGTGGACCGCTCCAGTCGCCATCGCCATGGGAATGGGCAGGTTCGCCCTGCTTGCCAGACGATCCGAAAGCAGGAGGATGCGAGCGCCATCCCGAACCTCTTCGATCGCCTTAGAGCAGATCGCGTCCAGACCCTCGTGCAAGGTTCGATGGGCCGGAAAAACGCAATCGACCGCAGCCACCCGGAGTTCTGCCGAGTGGAAGTGACGGCCTTCCTTGAGGACTTGCATCTCCCCGAGCGAAAGAAATGGCGAAGGGAGCGAAAGGCCGGGCAGGGCAACGCCCTTGTCTAGCAGGTGCGGCCACGGCCCCAGACGCGTATGCAGAGAGACCACACAGGCCTCGCGCAGCGGGTCGATGGCAGGGTTGGTCACCTGCGCGAACCTCTGCCGAAAATAGGCGTACACAGGTCGCGGAGCTCGCGCCAGAAACGCGAGCGGTGTGTCGTCGCCCATCGACCACACGGGATCCTTTCCTTCGGCCGCCATCGGCCCGAGGATCATCTTGACGTCCTCCCGGGTGTACCCGAAACCACGCTGGAAGGCGTTGAGTTCCGCCCCTGAGAGCGCCGGCACAGGGCTCGAGGTCAGCGACGCATCTTCAATCAGGCGAGCGTACGACGATCCCTGGTCGAACGCCTCCAATAGAGCAGCGTCTTCGTAGATCTTTCTGCCCGGGAGGTCGACAACTAGCATCTGTCCGGGGCCAAGGCGGCCGCTGTGCGTCACCTCCTCCGGGTCGAGATCGACCAGTCCGGCTTCCGATCCGGCGACCACCAGGCCACCACGCGTCAGGGCGTACCTGCACGGGCGCAAACCGTTGCGATCGAGCGCCGCACCAACCACGATGCCGTCCGAAAATGAGATCGCCGCCGGTCCGTCCCACGGCTCGGTGATGTCCATGTGATACCGAAGAAATGGCGATGTGGAGTGCTCGGTCATTGCGGGCGGCAGGAGCATTCGCACAGCTTCGGACACGGTGCGCCCGTTCTTGGAGAGAAGATCGACTGCCTCGTCCAGGCTGGTCGAATCCGTGCCGCCCGTGGTAAAGATCGGCTTGCACTCGACTGGCAATGAGGAGTCGCGCGCCGCCATCCGCGCCCGGTTGCCCCACACTGTGTTGATCTCGCCGTTGTGCGCGATCGCCCGGCCTGGCTGTGCGCGGTGCCATGTGGGCAAGGTGTTGGTCGCGTAGCGCTGATGAAAGACCGTAAATGGCGTCACATACGCCGGGTCAGCAAGATCGGGGTAGAACTGCGGCAGCAAAGCACCCGAACAGAGCGCCTTATAGACCAGCGTCTGCGTCGAGAGCGAACATAGATAGCCCGTGACCTCGCCCTCTTCGTGGTGCCGCTCAAACTGCTTGCGCGCAAGATAAAGACGCCGCTCGCGCGTGGCTCGACCGTCCTCAAGCATGTCGCCGACCATCACCTGACGAATGCGCGGAAGCGTCGACCGGGCGATCTCGCCCAGACACTCCGGGTGCACGGGAACGTCACGCCAGCAACGGATCGCGAGGTCATGCGAAACAAGGCATCGCTCCAAGACAGCTTCGGCCCGCGTCTCTCCCTCGGGGAGAAACAGCATACCAACGCCGAGCATCTCGTCCGGCGCAAGCGCGAGACCAGTGGCCCGGGCAAGCAGATCGCGCGGCACAGCCGTCATCACACCCACGCCGTCGCTGCTCTTTCCGTCGGACGCCGTGGCGCCGCGGTGGGCCAACCGGCTGAGAGCCGTCAGGGCCTTCTCGAGGATGTCGTGAGAAGCGGCCTCGGGCGCGATCGAGGCAACAAACCCAACGCCGCAGGAGTCATGGTCAAAGCGCGCGTCCAAAAGCGACCGGCCTGGAAGGGACCGGTGTGGCGCTGCGCTGCGCTGGGAAGACACGGCTTCCAGGCCGTGCCGGAGGATCTGAAGAGACGCTTCTGACCTGTCCATAGCTCACTATACAGTTGGAATTTTGAAGAATTGCGGTGCTCGAACAGACGTCTTGGGGTAAGTCTGCATCGTACGATAATGCATAACTATACGTTGACCGTGTATACTTATGCAACCAAGCGATGCTGCAATGGCGGGACGCGTAGCCAGACGTCCACGACGACGTAAAGGAAGTAGACCTTTTGAAGCAGAGACGGCACAGTGCGATTCGTGAACTTGTCGGCGAAAGCTCCGTCACAAGCCAGGACGGTCTGCGTCGCAAGCTTGCGGGCAAGGGTTTCCACGTCACCCAGGCGACCCTGTCGCGCGACATTCACGAACTTCGTTTACTCAAGGGACCAGGGGGATACTCGCTTCCAGGCGGCAACGGTGGGGACGATGAGGAGGACGGCAGCCCCGACCTCCGCGATGTCCTCGCGGGCTTCGGCATGGAGGTCCGGCAGGCCACAAACCTGCTTGTGCTGATCACGACAACAGGAAGTGCGCAACCCGTGGCGGCCGCGATCGACGATGAGGCCTGGCCAGAGGTGGTGGGGACGATCGCAGGCGACGATACCGTGCTTCTGATCTGTCCGGATGAGAAGCTGAGCCGCGCGGTCAAGACGCGCATCGAGGAGTACATCGGTTGACGTTCGCCAGCCAGACCGCCGTCAGGGAAGTCCCGTCCGGCCGACCGGTGCAGGCACGCGCAAACCATGTCGCCGTCGCGGGTGTCAGCGGATACGCGGGCGCCGAACTCGCCCGGCTCCTGCTTCGGCATCCTCGTCTCCTTGGCGGCGCACCGCTCTTTCTCGGTCGTGAAGAGGGCGGGCAAGACCGCGTCGATCTGCTAGAAGACCTGCATCCGCAGCTGGCCGAACCCGCGTCAGACCCTCACAGGATCCTGGCCTTCGACTGGGATCTGCTTCTCGATCGCGAGATCGATATTCTGCTCCTCGCCACGCCGCACGAGCAGTCCCGCCTCTGGGTTCCAGAGGCGATCCGGCGCGGCATCCGCGTCATCGACCTGAGCGGCGCGTGGCGGCTCAAGGACCGCGCGCATCAGGCGGTATATGGTCTCACCGACGCCGACCCTAGCCTCGCAGAGCAGATGCAGGCGGAGGCCGTCTATGGATCGCCGGAGCTTCATCGCGACCAGATCCGCGGAGCTCGTCTGGTCGCCAACCCCGGCTGTTACGCCACTTCGATCATCCTTGCGCTCGCGCCTCTGCTTCGATCCGGCATGGTTGACCGCGATCACGGCATCGTCTGCGACGCGAAATCTGGGGTCTCGGGCGCCGGCAAAGCGGCCACGGCCAAGACGCACTTCATGTACGCGGCCGACAACCTTTCGGCCTACTCGGTCTTTGGGCACCGGCATACCGGCGAACTCTTGGAGCAACTCGGCCTCAGGGACGACGAGATCCAGTTCACGCCGCATCTCCTGCCCATCCCGCGCGGCATCTTATCTACCATCTACCTGCGGCTGCTGGAGCCGGGGGACGCCAACCGCATCGAAGAAGTAATGCGCAGCTTCTACCGCAGCAGCCCGATGGTGCGCGTCCATCGGCCCGGCGATCTGCCGCAGATTCAGCACGTCGTCCGGACCAGCTTCTGCGACCTTGGATTTGCACTTGCACCCGACCAGAGGCGCCTCGTCCTTGTTTCGTGCCTGGACAACCTCCTCAAAGGTGCGGCGGGACAGGCAGTACAGAATCTAAACCTGATGTGCGACTGGGGAGAGACGGAGGGCCTGCTGTGAAGTTTGTCGTCAAACTCGGAGGCGCAACGATCGAAGACAAGCGCCTGCTCCATGCCTGCGGAAAGGCCATCGCCGACCTGGTCGCCGACGGCAATCAGGTCGCCGTCGTCCATGGCGGAGGCGCGCAACTCACACGCACGCTCGCGCAGATGGGCAAGGAGAGCCAGTTCATCTCCGGTCTGCGCGTCACGGACGAAGAGACGCGCGATGCCGCGCTGATGGTGCTCGCCGGGCGCGTAAACAAATCACTCGTCGCGGCCATCGGGTCGCACGGCCAGGCCGCGATCGGGCTCTCGGGCGGCGACGGGCACGTCTTCCGCGCGCGCAAAAAGAAGACCAACCCCGATCTCGGCTTTGTCGGCGAGATCGCCGCAACCGATCCCCGCTGGCTCGACGCCATCTGGACCATGAACGCCGTCCCGGTAGTTTCATCGATTGCCCTGGGCTTTGATGGCGAATACTACAACATCAACGCCGACGAGATGGCCTCGGCCTGCGCCGTCTGCACCCACGCCGACGCCCTGGTCTTTCTGACCGACGTCCCGGGCGTCAAAGGCGCGGACGGCAACGTCCTGCGATGGCTCACGCTCGCTCAGATCCCTGCGCTCGAGCGGCAAAACGTCGTCTTCGGCGGCATGCTGCCGAAGCTGAAAGCCTGCAAAGACGCTCTGAACCACGGTGTCAAGCGCGTGCGCATCTTGCCGGCCGAATCGGCGCGATTCTTGCCCGATCTTTGCTCGTCTCGCGTCAACGATGGAACAGAGGTGATGGTGGCATGAAACTCGAATCAGTCCAGGCGGCGGAACAGAAGCTGCTGGTGCAGACCTACGATCGCAATCCGCTCCTGTTTGTCGACGGAGAGGGTGTCTACCTGCGCGACGCCGACGGCAACGAGTATCTCGATCTGCTCAGCGGCATCGGTGTCTCGGCACTCGGATACGGCCACCCAGCGCTCGTCGCCGCCATCGATCGCCAGAGCCGGCGTCTCCTGCACACCTCCAATCTGTTCTTTCACGAACACACCGCCGAACTCGCACTTCGGCTCACCGAGATCAGCGGCCTCGATCGCGTGTTCTTCACCAACAGCGGCACCGAAGCTTGGGAGGCCGCGCTCAAGATCGCACGCGCGCACGCCCTCAAACTCCGGTCTGCGGGAGCCCGGATCGGAACCCGGTTTCTTGCGCTCGAACACAGCTTTCACGGACGCACCATGGGATCGGTCGCGACCACCCACAAGCTCGCCTACCGCGAGCCGTTCGCGCCGACGATGCCCGGCGTCGAGTTCGTCCGCTTCAACGATCTCGAAGATCTCCGCGCGAAATTCTCTTCTGAAATCTGCGCCATCTTGATTGAGCCCGTGCAGGGCGAAGGCGGCATCCACCCCGTGTCGCCGGAGTTCTTCGACCTCGCACGCGAGATCTCCACCTCCACCGGCGCACTCCTCATCGCAGACGAGATCCAGAGCGGTCTCGGACGGACCGGCGAGTGGTTCGCCTACCAGCACTACGGCATCCAACCCGACGTTGTCACCGTGGCCAAGCCGCTCGCCGGCGGTCTGCCGATTGGCGCCATGCTGTGCACGTACGACGTCTCCTCGGCCTTTCACCCAGGCATGCACGGCACCACCTTCGGCGGCAATCCCCTGGCCTGCGCCGCGGCCATCGCCGTTATCGACACCATCCGCCGCGACGGTCTGCTCCAGCACGTGCGCGAGGTCGGCTCGTACTTCCGCGAGCAGATCGAGTCGCTGGCCACACGTCACAGCGACATCGTCGAAGTCCGTGGATTGGGCCTGATGCTGGGCGTCGAACTCAGCTCCGCCGATCTGGCAAAACACGTCGTCTCCGCCATGATGCAACGCCGGATCCTCCTCAATCGCACCAGCGACATCGTCCTGCGCTTTCTTCCACCCTACATCCTCGAGCCCCGGCATATAGACATCGCCATCGCGGCGCTCGACGATGTGCTCAGGTCCGACCTCGCCTCGGCCGTCCCGGTGCTTGCCTCCGCATCCGGAGATCGGCAGCAAGATCTGTCCGCACCTTCAGGAGAGTTCCATGAGTAGTCCCGGCAAGACCGTTCCGCTCCATCCCAGGCCCGATACGTCAGCCCTCGGCATCCAGTCCAACACCTCCTTCGACGAGACCTCAAAGCGCCTATCCGGGCGCGACCTCTGTTCAATCGCAGATCTCTCCGTGACGGAGATGGCCGCGATCATGGAGCTCGCGCATACGGTCAAGGAGCACCCCGAAGACTTCCGGCACGCGCTCGACGCAAAGCAGATGGTCCTGTTCTTCGAGAAGGCTTCGCTGCGCACGCGTCTGACCTTTGAGACCGCCATCAACACCCTCGGCGGCAACGCCGTCTTCGTCGACCAGACCCAATCACCGCTCGGCGAACGCGAGTCGCTGGCCGACATGGCACGCAACCTCGACCGCTGGATGCACGTCATCGTCCTGCGCACTTACGCGCACGACACCATCACCGACATGGCGCGCTTCTCCAAGGTGCCCGTCATCAACGCGCTCTCCGATTGGGAGCACCCCTGCCAAGCGATCGCCGATTTCTTCACGCTCGAAGAGCGCTTCGGATCGGCCGAGGGTCTGCAGTTTGCCTACGTCGGCGACGGCAACAACGTCTGCCACTCGCTTATGCTCGCCGCGGCACAACTGGGCGCGCACATGCGCGTCGCCTCCCCCAAGGGCTACGGCCCGAAGCTGGACATCGTCCACAAAGCCATCGAAATCACCGAGCAGACCGGCGGCAGCGTCACCCTTCTCACTGACCCCGTCAAGGCTGCCACCGGCGCCGACGCCGTCTATACCGACGTCTGCACCAGCATGGGCGCCGAGCACGAAGCAACCAAGCGCGCGCCCATCTTCAAGCCCTATCAGGTAAACGAGGCGCTCATGGCCCACGCGAGGCCCGACGCCGTCTTCATGCACTGCCTGCCCGCGCACCGCAACGCCGAAGTCACGGACGCCATTCTCGACGGCCCCCAGTCGGTCGTCTTCGATCAGGCCGAGAACCGCATGCACGCGCAAAAAGCGATCCTGCTCATGCTGCTCGGCGGAGCGAAGCGACTTCCGAACGGCCGCAACAAACTCAACAACCGCCGCCGCTAGTCTTTCAGCCAACGATAAGGAGAACAGCGTGACGAAGTCTCCCCTCGACCGTGCAGTGGAAGGCCTCTACCGAGAGCTCAACCAGCACGACAACGATCTTTCGAAAATTCCGGGCATTACTAGACCGATCGCCCTTCTGTACATGTTCCAGGGAATGGTCGATAACGGCGGCTTTCGCTATCCCATGGAGAATGACATGCCAGGGCAGCCCCCGTACTCTCTCATCTCGAACTCTTATCGAGCGATCGGCGCTAATAGCGCCGCGGAAGCGCTCGACAAAGCCGTATCTCTGTTCCCTTTTGAGCGCCCCGAATTGGATACGGCTGCACGCAACGCATACTTCGATAAACTTGGCGACGAGGACGCTTTCGAAGAGAGCGAATTCCAACAGCTGAGCAATCACGTCTGTGGCGACATGACGATTTGGACGCGCATGGATGAGTACGTAGCAAAACACATGAATGAATTCGCTCCGTACATCACCCAATAGCGACCACCCGCGTTTGCGTTGCTTCAGGAAGAAAGTCCCCTCCCATAACAGGCCAAGGGCGAGAAGCTTGGGTACACGAGCATAAGAACCACCGAGCGCGGAAGGCGCGAGATATAGACGGTCCAAGCCGCTCAACCGAAAGGCAACACAATGTCCACCATCCTCGAATCCCTACCCCTCAACCAGCGCGTCGGCATCGCCTTCTCCGGCGGGCTCGACACCTCCGCCGCCCTCCACTGGATGAAGCAAAAAGGCGCGATCCCCTACGCCTACACCGCCAACCTCGGCCAGCCCGATGAGACCGACTACGACGCCATCCCGCGCAAGGCCCTCGAGTACGGCGCCGAGCAGGCCCGCCTCATCGACTGCCGCACCCAGCTCGTCCGCGAAGGCATCGCCGCGCTCCAGTCCGGCGCCTTCCACATCTCCACCGCCGGCGTCACCTACTTCAACACCACGCCGCTCGGCCGAGCCGTCACCGGCACCATGCTCGTCACCGCCATGAAAGAGGACGATGTCAACATCTGGGGCGACGGCTCCACCTACAAGGGCAACGACATCGAGCGCTTCTACCGCTACGGCCTCCTCGTCAACCCCAACCTCAAGATCTACAAGCCCTGGCTCGACCAGGCCTTCATCAACGAGCTAGGCGGCCGCGCCGAGATGTCCGCCTTCCTGCAAGCGTCCGGCTTCGCCTATAAGATGTCCCAGGAAAAAGCCTACTCCACCGACTCGAACCTCCTCGGCGCAACCCACGAAGCCAAGGACCTCGAACACCTCTCCACCTCGATGAAGATTGTGGCCCCGATCATGGGCGCCACCTTTTGGCGCGACGACGCTGCCATCAAGCCCGAACAAGTGACCGTCCGCTTCGAAGAAGGCGTCCCCGTCTCGCTCAACGGCCAGACCTTCAACGACCTGGTCGCCCTCATGCTCGAAGCCAACCGCATCGGCGGCCGCCACGGCCTCGGCATGAGCGATCAGATCGAAAACCGCATCATCGAAGCCAAATCCCGCGGCATCTACGAGGCTCCCGGCCTCGCCCTGCTCTTCATCGCCTACGAGCGCCTCCTCACCGGCATCCACAACGAGGACACCCTCGAGCAGTACCGCGACAACGGCCGCAAACTCGGCCGCCTCCTCTACCAGGGCCGCTGGTTCGACCCCCAAGCCCTCATGCTCCGCGAAGCCGCCCAACGCTGGGTCGCCAAGCCCGTCACCGGCGAGGTCACGCTCGAACTCCGCCGTGGCAACGACTACACCATCCTCTCGACCGACTCGCCCAACCTGACCTTCGCCCCCGAACGCCTCAGCATGGAAAAGACCGAATCCACCTTCAGCCCCCGCGACCGCATAGGCCAACTCACGATGCGCAACCTCGACATCACCGACACCCGAGCCAAACTCATCACCTACGCCAAGAGCGGCCTCCTAACCCTAAGCCACGGCACAGAGATGCCCCAACTCACTGGCACCGTCAAAGATGAAGAGTAGGGCTTCCCGCAAACAGTGCCGTCACGAGAGGCTTTGGGACTGATCTACTGCTCACACTGGAGATGCATATGTTGCGTACTGCCTTCGTGGTAGCCCTCGTATTTATTGGATCGAAAGCCACCGTCGGAGCGCAGGTCACGCAGGCACGCACAGACTCGGGAGCCTTCCTCTATCAGGCTTGTCAGGTTCGGCTCAGAGCAATTGACGATTCTCACTTTAAACCCACTCCACGCGAAGCCGCCGATGCGTTAATGTGCGATTCCTATCTACAGGGGTTCACTGACGGCATGATCGGTAGTAGCCATGAGTTCTGCGCTTTACCAGTCACGCGCGAACAGGCCATTCGCAAATACATTTTGTTCATGACAGAGAACCAATACTTCTTAAAAGAGGACAAGCTGGCTGGGGTAGCTCTGGTCTTACAGACTCTTTATCGGTGCCCGCAAACCAAACGCTAGCCAGCGCATCGACGCCGCGTCGAGCGCAACGGAAGTTTGACATCACACCAACGACACGCGGGAACTCTACATTACATGGTTCGTAATCAGTAGCGAAAGAAACCGAAACAATGCCAAACGAACAACCCAACAAAATGTGGTCAGGCCGCTTCCGCGAGCCCCTCAACCGCACCTTCGAGCAATGGCAGCGCAGCTTCCCCTTCGACTGGCGCCTCCTCCCCCACGAGGTCGCGGCCTCGAAGGCCCACGCCCGCACCATCGCCGCTGCCAACATCCTCACCACTGACGAACTCCAACGAACCCTGCAAGGTCTCACCCGAGTAGCCCAAAGAACCGAAAACTGGGCTCACCGCATCTCGGCCTCCGCGCCCACGCCCGACTACGACCCCAGCACCCAACAAATCGCCGCCGCCATCGTCGCCTCCGCCCCCCAAGCCGAGGACATCCACCACTTCGTCGAGCTCGAGCTCACTCGAGAGATCGGCATCCTTGCCCTAAAACTCCACACTGGCCGCAGCCGCAATGAACAGATCGCCACCGACATGCGCCTCTTCGTCCGCCAGTCCATCGACGAGACGCTCACCGGAATCACAGCCTGGATCGACGCCCTGCTCACCCTCGCCGAAGCGCACTCAGAGACAGTCATGCCCGGCTACACCCACCTCCAGCGCGCCGAGCCGGTCCTCCTCGCGCACTGGCTGCTCGCCTATGTCAGCATGCTCGAACGCGACCTTTCCCGCTTCGCTGACGCCCGGGCCCGTATGAACTTCTGCCCCCTAGGCTCAGGAGCCATCGCCGGCGCCACCCTCGCGCTCGACCGCACTATCGCCAGCAACGCCCTCAACTTCACAGCCCCCACCTCCAACTCCATCGACGCCACCAGCGACCGCGACTTCCTGCTTGACTTTGCTCAGGCCGCCTCCACCCTCGGCCTTCACATCTCCCGCTTCGCCGAAGAGCTTACCCTGTACGCCACCCAAGAGTTCAACTTCGTCGACCTCCCCGAGGCCTTCTCCACCGGCAGCTCCGCCATGCCGCAAAAGAAGAACCCCGACCTGACCGAGCTCGCCCGCAGCAAGGCCGCCCGCCTTCTCGGCGCCTCCACAGCCCTCAGCACCCTCATCAAAGGCCTGCCGCTCGCCTACAACAAGGACCTCCAGGAGGGCCAGGAGCAGACCTTTGACATAGCCGACACGCTCGCCGGCCTCCTTTCCGTGCTGCCCAACTTCACCCGCGCTCTCCGCTTTCGCACCGCCCGCCTCGAGCACGCCGCCACCCACGGCTACCTCAACGCGATGGCCGCCGCCACGTACCTTTCCAACAAGGGCGTCGCCTTCCGAAAGGCGCATGAGATCGTTGGCAACGCGGTGCGACTCGGACTCGATCGCGGCATCGAACTAAATGATGTGCCACTGGCTGACCTCCAGAAGCTGTCTCCAGAGTTTGCAGAGGACTTCTTCGCTGCCATCTCGCTCGCTCGCACGATCGACTGCCACGATGTCCCAGGCGGCACAGCGCGTGACCGCGTCAAAAGTACGCTCCAGGAGCACCGCACCCGGCTCGGCCTGGATCATATGAAGATGGAGGCAATGGGTGTCGACTAGCGTCTTTCCAGGAGTAATCCCGACAGTGGTCCGGTCGGCCTCAGCCCGGCAAGCACCCATCGTGCGCCAGGCCAGGCTGCAGGACGCCGTCAACATCTTCGAGCTCGTCAACTCGCTCTCGCACGACGGAACTCTCCTACGCAGAAACTACGCAGAAATTTGCGAAAACGTGCGCGACTTTCTCGTTGTTGAAGACGCGGACGGCGCCTTTCTCGGCTGCGGCGCGCTTCAACTCTATGGTCCGCACCTCTCCGAGATCCGGTCGATCGTCGTCAAGCCCGAGGCCAAAGGCCACGGCGCAGGCGGTGCGCTTCTCCGCGCTCTGCTCCATGAGGCCGAGGCACAGGGCGTCGCGTGCGTCTGCCTGTTTACCCGCATCCCGGAGTTCTTCGAGCACTTCGATTTCCGCACCGTCGATCGCACGACGCTCCCAGACAAAATCTACAAGGACTGCCAGACGTGCCCGCGCCTTTACGCTTGCGACGAGGTTGCCATGGTGCGCGGGCCGCTTCCCCGCATCGCTGTCCTCGGACCACCCAAGTTCCCGCAGCCGCAACTGGTCAAGCTGCAGGCCGGAACCGTTACCCCGCGGCGTTAGCGTCCGCGCCCTACCAGGCCGTAAAGAAGCCGTCGCGCTCGGAGATCTGCACCTCGGTCTGAAAGAGATCGGACAGCCGCGAGGCCGTCAACAGATCGCGCTTCGGCCCGTCGGCCACGATGCGCCCCGACTGCATCAGCAGAACCCGATCGATCTCCGGGATGATATCCGCCGTGTGATGCGTGATGAGAATGATCGTAATCCCCTGCCCCGCAAGGCGCCGCAGCAACGTACGCAGCTCTCGCTGAGCCGCGAGATCAAGCGCGTTGGACGGCTCGTCCAGCAACAACATATGGGGGCGTTGCACTTCGACATCACCCCGGAGGCTGTCGGCATGGACGCCGACCAGAGCGCGACCGATCATGATCCGACGCTGCTCGCCGGCCGACATCTCGCCCACCAGTTTGTCGCGCAGCACGTGCCCGTGAAGCCCTTGCTCGGGCTCGATCAAGCGCAGGACCACCTCGGCGCGATCCCGCATCTCCCCCGTCACAGAAAGATTGGGCCACAACGTCGAGGACGAGAAGAATCCGGTCAGCAAAGCGTCAGATCCCGTCGTCTGGAGCATCGGTCTGCCTGGCAGATCGGCAGAGACGACGCCCAGGCGGCGTTTGAGCTCGGTCAAATCCCACCGGCTGCGTCCAAAGATGCTGACCTCTGTCTCCGGCCTGGCAATCGGATAAAGTTCAGAAGTCAACGTCTTCAGCAAGGTCGACTTGCCGCAACCGTTCGGCCCGAGAATGGCAAGGTGCTCGCCGGAATCGAGCGATATCGAGATGTCGTGCAAAACGGTCGCCTGCCCGCGCGCAACGTCCACGTGCCGGAGTCGAAAGATTGGTTCGGGCATGCCTTTTATAAGAGCATGATGAGCCCGTTGTCGGCTTAGGCTCGACTCACAAATTGACCTCGCTCTGTTAGGGGCGGACCACGTAATAATTGCTCATGATGCTCACATAGCGGTGAAGGCGAGGAAGGAAGCAGAGTCGACCTGAGCCACCGAGCGCGGGTCGCCAGGCATGCCGGAGGTAGGATCGAACGAGTATCTGATGAGGCGACCATTGCTCTGCTCGATCGCGGCAAATGAGGCGCCATCCGGCGTAAATGCGAGAGCCTGCAAGCGGCTGTTCCAACGGATGCTGTGCAAGATGGACGAAACGCCGCTAGTACCATCGATCCCGAGAACGGTAAGGCTGCGGGGACAAGTGATGATCAGGAACCGTCCGCTCGGGTGCATCGCCATGAGAGCCGGGCCGCCGTGTGGCGCACCGGCATACGACTTTTGCAGAGAGATCTTCTTTGTCAAACGGTCATAGCGATATGCGTCAAGAGCACCGTCTTCCGATCGGAGCGCGTAGACCCAGGCGCCACAAGGAGAGAGGACAATTTGCCGGCGACCCGGGAGGTGAGAACGCCCGCAAAGATCGATCGATTCAGATGTAAAGCTGAAGGTTGAGAGTGCTTCGAGGCCGTCGTCTACGGCGATCACACTTTGTCCATCGGGATGGCAAAGAACTTGGGTGGGCGATGCGGCACGGAAATGCTTGCCATCGTGCGCGCCGACTTCCTTGCGGATAGCGGACGGCGGCAGGAGCTTACCGTCGTTCGAAAGAGGAAGCACGTTGTAGATCGCGCCCGATTGAGCGGCTACCACAAGATGATCGCCCGCAGCTGTGATGGACCCTTGCGTCGGGTGAGTAGCGGACAGCGAAAGCGGCTGACTATTGCAAAGTGCAAGCCTGCCCGAGTTCGGGCAGATTGCCAAGGCGCTGACAGCACCGCGAGGGCGGCCGTCCCATAGGCCAACGTTATGGAAGGCGTACAACATCCTCCGGTTGGCGTGCAGTTCAAGATGAGCGGGTGCGACGGCAGCGAAGGTCTGCACGGCGCGCCAGCGCGAACCGGAGGTGTCGAAGACGTGGATCGCGCCGTCGCGCTCTTCCTGACCTCCGCACGCTACATAGGCATAGGAACCCGAAGCATTCACCGGGAGACCGTAGCCCATGGCAGACGAAGCGGTGACGGTTCCGGCGAAAGCGGTGAATTGCCGTCTTGTCCAACGGCCATGCAGGTTATCCATCTCCGCTCTCTCTAATCAGGCGCTTACGCCCGAATCGCCATGCTGTGATGAAAGATATTGTTTGGGTCGTACTGTTTTTTCACCGCTTGCAGGAACGGGTACAGTCCCGTGGTTCCGTAGTAGAGCTCCGGCCAGAACGGATATCGAGTCATATCCTGGTCGGGATAGTTGATGTAACAACCTTCGTACCGGTCGTTGTGAAACGGCGTCCCTGCGTGTTGCGCGTCCACATTGATCGAGTAAACATCGGTATAAAACTCATCGAAGTATTTCAAGCGCGCTTCGTCTTCTCCAGCCTCTTGCCAGTACATCTGGTACTGCAGCTTCAGAATGGAACTGCGCTGTGGAATCGCGGTCTCACGGGCAAGCTCCGATCGATTCATGGCGCCGCCGTAAGAATCCACCGCAACGAAGAACCCTGTGTTGCCGCCAGGGATGTCGCGCGTCAGATGCTTGTACATGCACACCAGCTCTTCCCGGGTGAAATTCTTGCGCATATAGCAGGACTTATATTTGCTGCGTGTGGTGCCGTTTGCGCTTGGACCTCCACCGCTGGAGATGGTCGCGTCGATCCATGGCGATGTTGTATAGCGATGCTGACCGGCGATACACGTAGCGAGTTCCGGATGGCGATCTTCGGTGAAGGCGTGCGCGCTCACCTGAGGATCGAGGACGACGTTGGCGTCGCCGCACCGGACAAATCGGTCAAGAAAGTCATCCGCGATGTTCGTCTCGGTCTTTCCGTCCATATCGTGCAGAAGTGCTGTGACGGCGATGTGCCCGTTCAGGGAACGGTGGCTGAGCATCATAAAGGTGAACAGGCCCCAGGTGTCGGGCTGCTGTCCGCGCTGCTCGAAGTAATCGCCGTAGGTCTGGACAATCCGTATGAAGTTCTCTTCCGTCATGGTCTCCCAGGGAAAAGTGATTCCTGCTCTGATGAGGTTGCGCGGAGCCGGTGGCAGAGTGTCGAAGTAGAAGTTGGTGATGATACCGAAGCTCGCGCCTCCGCCGCCGCGCAGGGCGCGGAAAAGGTCCGCGTCGTGATGCCGGTTTACATGGCGGCTCACCACCCTGCCGTTCGCATTGACGGTCAGAATATCGATGGCCGTGATCAGGTCGACTGATAGTCCTTGAAGCCGCGTGAGAAGACCGTAGCCGCCTCCGCTGAGATGGCCACCCGCGCCGACCGAGTAGCAGCTGCCACCCGGAAGGGTAAGGTTGTACTTGCGATACAGCTCGCTGTACACCGCCCCGAGGACGGCTCCCGGCCCGATTTGATAGGGTCCTTTTCCGCCTACCGCTGAAGAAACCTGATCGAGCAGGCTCACATCGACGATGACGCCATTCGGATTGTTGACCACGAAATCTTCATAGCAGTGACCGCCGGAGCGCACGGTGGGACGTAAACCTGCGTCGACGATGCGCTGAAGCGCGCTGGCCGCCTCGGCCGATGTCTCGCAAACCTCAACTCTGGCGACCGCGTCCGACGGATGGGATGGGAAACGTGCGTTGTGGCCGCGACACAGCACGGGATACCGCGGGTCCTGCCTGGTGACCGTCGATCCCATGACATCCAGTCCTGACTAAGATGGATTTCTACTTTGATCTTCGGCGGACCGGTGTGAGGTGTCAATGAGACAAATGTCCCGCCGTTTTGTACACACGCGGCCCGCAAAATAAAGTACGCTTCTGTACTGCAAATGGCCTAAGCAAACTCGACCGAGCGACAAGTGCGTGGGATAGAGTTCTGTAAGCGCTCATCAGGTTTGAAATGGGGCACAGAACACAAGACAGGAGACGGGTATGTCGGTTGAGCGCGGTACCCGAGTCAGACTTTTCCTTGCCTTCTGGCTCTTTGTCATCAGCGGGGTCGCGTTTCTCGATCGAACCAATATCACGATCGCGGCGCTGCAGATCAGCCGCGAGTACGGCCTCGGCAACCAGCGCCTCGGATGGATATTCTCCGCTTTTTTGATTGGCTATGCGGGCTTCCAACTGCCGGCGGGCGTTCTGGCGGCGCGCTATGGACCGCGCCGGGTCCTGACGCTCGGCGTCCTTTGGTGGGGCGTAGCGACCGCGCTCACAGCGATCCTACCCTCGACCACACCCCATGCGTTGTTTCTTCTGATCGGAATTCGCTTCTTGCTCGGAGCGGGCGAGGCGGTCATCTATCCAGCGGCAAATCAGTTCGTTGCGCGCTGGGTGCCGCAGCAGGAACGGGGCTTGGTGAACGGCCTGATCTTCGCCGGAGTGGGAGCCGGCAGCGGCCTGACCCCGCCGCTGCTCACCTGGCTCATCGTCGAGCATGGCTGGCGGTCGGCCTTCTGGTTCAGCGCCGTCGTGGGATTTGCCGCGGGCGCGGTCTGGTGGATCTTCGCGCGCGACACCCCGGAAGAACACGCAGGCGTATCTAGGGCGGAGATGAATGAGATTCACGCAGGTCTGGACTTCGCAACCAGCGCAAACCAGAACAGCGGACCGGAGAAAAACACAATCTCCTGGCGGTTGATCTTCGCGCGTAGAGACCTGCCCGCGCTGATGGCCGGATACTTCAGCTTTGGCTACATCGCCTGGGTATTTTTTAGTTGGTTCTTTCTGTACCTGGCGCAGGTGCGCGGGTTCGACCTGAAGTCGAGCGCACGCTACGCCATGCTGCCGTTTCTCTGCATGACCGTCTTCAGTCTGGTGGGCGGCGCGCTCTCTGACCGGCTAACTCGCATGTACGGGTTGCGTGTCGGACGATGTTATCTTGCCTCGGTCTCGCTGGCGGCCACGGCAGTGTTTCTCGTGCTCGGATCGCAGGTCCGCAGCCCGCAACTCGCGGGAATCATCCTCGCCGGCGGCGCGGGCGCGCTGTATCTCTCGCAAAGCACGTTCTGGTCGGTCTCGGTTGACATCGCGGGGCGCAGCTCGGGCGTCTTTTCTTCTCTGGTCAACATGGGCGGTCAGATCGGCGGTGCACTCACAGCCTCTCTGACACCGTGGATCGCGCAACGCTTAGGCTGGACCGCCTCTTTCGCCGTCGCAGCGGCCATGGCCATTGTGGGTGCGCTTTGCTGGCTCATCGTACATCCCGAACGCACGCTCGAAACGGCCCACACCGTACCTGAATCCACTTTTCTGCTTGCAAGCACGGGGAGGAATGTGGTGCCCTAAGAGGCAATGCACGACCATCAGAGATCTCTGCTTCTGCTTTTCGTCTTTTTTAGCTGGGCGACAGGTGCGCAGACCTACGCGCAAGTCGCTCCCCTGAACGACTCCTCCGGGCCCGTGGATGGCTCAGAACTATCGCAGCCACTACTGTCCCCCGACCAAGCAGCACAGAATCAGCCCAGAGCGTCCATACTCGGCTGGTCCTTTCTCAGCGAAGTTGACCGAACCGACCTGCGGCACGGAAACGAGGTCGTGCTCGATCCTGGGCATCCGGAGATCATCCTCTTGTTCGACGCCGCCGGAGCGGGGGCCGACAAGGCCGAATTCCGTTACCGGCTCGAGGACTACGATCCGGTCTGGACCGTGACTCAAGGCCGTCTCGCTCACTATCGCCGACTCTCCCCTGGGAACTACAAATTTGAGGTTCAGGCGCGCGCGCCGGGACAGCCTTGGGTCACGAAGCCGGCCGTGCTCGACGTTCAACAACGCCCCTTCTTCTATCAAACCTGGTACGCCTACCTGCTGATCTCGATGGTCCTCCTGGCGGTCACGGCGCAGCTCATCAGCCAACGCGACCAGTTGCTGAAGGGCCAGATGGGAATGGTGCTCCAAGAACGAAACCGCATCGCCAGCGAATGCCACGATACCCTGATGGCCGGATTCGCCGCGATCTCCTGGCAGCTCGAAGCCACAGCGCGGCTGTTTCGCGACGCGGGCGTGCACGCGGAGCCCGCGTCCCAATCCTGCGATCTGGCGCGCAGCATGGTGGCCCACTGCCAAGCCGAGGCGCGACGCATCATCTGGGACCTGCGCGACTCCGATGAGATCACCAACAGTCTCTCCCGCGCGCTGGCGGAGGTGACCAGCACTTACCGCTCGCGAGAGACACCGCAGACCACCCTGGACATCCAAGGCGACGAGATCCCCATCTCGCCGGGTGCGGTCCATCACCTAGCCTGCATCGGGCAGGAAGCCGTGACAAACGCCTTTCATCACGCTAAGCCGTCCAGCATCCACGTCCAACTGGCCTTCGAAAGCACATCGCTGAGACTTTCGGTGCGCGACGATGGACGAGGCTTTCACGTCTCCGACCGTTCGCTGCGGGCCGGCCACTTCGGCATCGCGGTCATGGAAGAGCGGGCGCGCAAGCTCGGCGGATCACTGCATCTCACCAGCTCCGCGACCCACGGAACGGAGCTGGTGGTCACGGTAGGCTTTCACAATATCCATCAGCCGGCGAGGCAGCAGCACTACATCGTTCCGTGGATCGGGGTTTAGCTATGTCGATTGCAACTGAGTACGGAAGTCCGTGCCTATGAGACAAATTCGTGTTCTGCTTATTGAAGACCACTTCCTTGCGCGCATGGCCCTGCACTCCGTCTTCGGCGGCCATTCGCAGATCGTCATCGCAGGTGAAGCGGCGGACGGCGAACAAGGCATTGAGCTCTACCGCACGCTGCTTCCCGATGTTGTGGTTCTGGACCTTCGCTTGCCGCGCGTGAGCGGCTTCGACGTGATCAAGGCGTTGCGGAAAGGCCGGCACACAGCGCGCATCGTCGTGCTCTCAAACTACCAGGGTTCTGAAGACATCTACCGAGCGGTGGAGGCCGGCGCCATGGCCTACCTCACGAAAGATGTCAGCGGCGAGGAGGTCATCAATGCCATCCAGAGCGTCTCTCGTGGCCTTCGATATATGCCTCGCATCGCGCTCGACCGCCTTGCCGAAAGCATGCCCTTGGTGCAACTGACGCCGCGTGAACGGGAGGTCTTAGTCTGCATCACGCAGGGGCGCTCCAATCGCGAAATCGCGGAGGAGCTTGGGATCGCCGAGAAGACGGTACGCATTCACGTCTCTTCCATGCTCGAGAAGATGGGCGTCCGCGATCGTACCCAGGCGACCATCTACGCTCTCCAGCGCGGCATGGTCCATCTGGAAGGGCCTGTATAGGCTGTTTGCCCTAGAGACGGCTCCGGCAACTGACCCATGGCGCTACCACCACCTCTATGTTTCAATCGAGATCAATCAACGAGCACACATCATGTTCCCGGTAATCCTGGGCGCACCCTTGATCTAAATCTTTTCTGGCCGCGGCCAAGTTTACAGGAGACTTCCATGTTCCAGAAGCCGATCCTCTTTTTGATCCTTTTTCTCCTTGTCATCTCCGGGAACGCACAGCTCGCCAACAACACCGCTCTGGTAGGCACCGTCACCGACTCCAGCGGAGCCGTCGTCCCCGGGGCAACAGTCACCGGCATCAATCGCGACACGAAAGTCCAATATCCCGGCACGACGAACGCCGAAGGCTACTACTCCATTCCCTTTGTGCTTCCAGGTACATATGACGTAGCGGTCGATAAGTCTGGCTTCCGCAAGGTCACTGCGATCGGCGTCAACGTCTCGCCGGACCGCCAGGTCCGCACCGACGTAGCGCTCACCGTAGGCTCCACCAATGATGCTGTGACGGTCTCCGCCGATACGCCGGCGCTCTCCACCGACGACGCCGTGGTCGGCGAAACCATCACTGCCAAGCAGGTGGAGAACTTGCCGCTCAACAGCCGCCGCGTTATGGAACTCGCCGCAACGTCCTCCAACATCATCGTCGGCCCGAAGACAAGCTACACCGGAGTCCCACCGGGCGCGGACTTTATCGGCGCCGGCACCCGAGAGGTCACCAATTCCCTCACGCTCGACGGCATCACCATCATGAACTCGCTGATTTCGACCTCGCCGGTTACGCCGAACCCGGACGCCGTCTCCGCGGTCCAGACCCAGACCGGCAACTACACGGCGCAATTCGGTGGCTACATGGGTGTCCACATCAACGTGGATACAAGGTCCGGCACCAACCAGATCCACGGCACCGCCTATGACTACGTTCAGAACGATTTCTTCGACGCGAAGAGCTTCACCACGGCGGTGGGCGCCCGCACTCCGGTCCTGCGCTTCAACCAGTTCGGCGGCGTGCTCGACGGCCCCATCGTCGTCCCTCACCTCTACAACGGTCGCGACAAGGCTTTCTTTATGGGCTCCTACGAAGGTCTGCGCCAGATCAATCAAACCTCCACCACGTCTACGGTGCTCTCCGCCGCCGAGCGCACCGGCGACTTTTCCGCGATCTGCGGCGGTGTAGGAACGACGGGCCTCTGCATGGGAACGCAACTCTACAACCCGTTCACTCGAGCCCCTTACCCGAACGATCAGATCTCGAACATCTCGCCTATCGCCCAGAAGCTGCTCGCCTACTATCCATTGCCTAACTCGGCGGGCCTGACGAATAACCTGAACATCCCTGTATCGAACCTCTTCAACAAGAACGCAACGCTTGACCGAGTCGACTACAACATCGGCGAAAAGATAAGGCTCTTCGTCCGCTATACGTACGAGAAGAGCAACGCCGTAAATGGCAACGTCGTGGCGTCTTCAGCCAGCTACTCTCCCACGATCGACTCCAACGGCGTTATCGGCTACACCCACATCTTCACGCCAAAGCTGATCAACGATCTGCGTCTGGGATATAACAAATTTTCCTCCAACCAACTCAACTACTTCTACGTGAACGGTCCGCAAGGCGCGGGCACGGCACTCGGCATTCCAGGGTTTACGGCCGATACCACCAACCAGAATCCTGGCATTCCCACCATATCGATCTCCAATGTGGCAGGCCTGGGGACGGAGGGAACCAACTGGTTCCAGGACGACCGCACTCTCCACGGCTACGACCAGATCAGCTACACCCTGAACAAGCACAACCTGATGGCGGGCGCGGACATTCGCCGCATGACCATCGGCCGCTCCGCGCAGAACCAGAATCGCGGACAGCTCACCTTCAACGGAACCTACACCGGCAATTCGGCCGCCGACTTCCTCACCGGCGCCATCTACCAGACCATTACGCCGGTCACGCAGGTGAAAGGCTCGGTCAGCGAGTATCGCGACGGCTTCTTCGTCCAGGACAACTGGCAGGCTTCGCAGAAGCTCACCGTGCTCTACGGATTTCGGTATGAGCTGCCGACCGTGCCTTACAGTCTCAACGGCTACGCTCGCATCCTCAATTCGACCTACACGGCGCTGATCCCATCGAGCACAGCTACGAGCGGTGCAACGTTCGTTCCCACGCCGGGCCTCAAGTTCATCGGCCCCAATCACAATCTCTACTCTCCCCGGCTCGGTTTGGCCTACCGCGCCACAGACAAGATCGTGGTCCGCGCCGGCGGCGGCATCTACTACAACCCGAATCACCTGAACTCGTTTACCCTCGCCACCGGCAACTACCCGCTGGCCGCCTCCGTCGTCTACACCGGCAGCGTCACCGCGCCGGCAACAGCAACGCTGACCTACGCCAACCCTACGGGAGGCGTTCCAGGCTCGGCCTCGCCGGTCGCCGGCATCCCAGGCACATACGTCTCCGAGTTCACCGACAACCCGTCCTTGCCGACCCCGCGGCTCTACCAGTGGAACCTCGACACGGGCGTCGAACTCTGGAAAGATGGTGCGTTTGAGATCCAATATCTCGGTTCGCACTCAATCCATCTCGATCACTCCCTCTACCCGAACCAGCCGCTTCCCGGGCCCGGAAACGTGAACGCTCGCCGTCCCTATCAATTGTTCGGCCAGATTCGCCAGATCCAGAACGACGGTCTGGAGACGTACAACGGGCTCACCGCCATCTTCCGCCAGCGCACCTATCACGGTCTGGACGCCAGCCTCAGCTATACTTGGTCGCACACCCTCGACACCTCCCCCGACGCAAATGGCGGTGGAACTCCCATGATCCAGTACGACCTGAAGGCCGACTACGGCAACGCCAACTGGGATATTCGCAACCGCTTCGTCGCTTCCGTCGTCTACGCTCTGCCGCAGTTGGACCGCTCCAACGGCGCCGCGCGCGCTGTTCTCGGCGGCTGGCAGGCGAACACCATCGTGATCCTCCAAAGCGGGACGCCCTTCAATGTCTCCATCACCAACGACCGAGCCAACGTCGGGAACATCGGTACGCAGCGCCCCAACTACGTCCATGCGCCGAAGTCCACCTGCAATGCCAACAGCTACATCAGCGGCGCAAAGATCAGCTGCATCGACGTTACCGCCTACTCCCTGCCTCCGCTCTACACCTTCGGCAACGTCCATCGTAACGATCTGACCGGCCCGGGGCAGATCAACGTCAACTACTCCATGTTCAAGAACTTCCATGTCTTCGAACGTTTGTCCATGCAGTTCCGTGCGGAAGCCTTTAACCTCTTCAATCATCCCAATCCGTCGAACCCCTCCGCGCAACTGCCTTCCGCGAACGCCGCGGGTGGGTTTACGATCTCGCCATCGACTACGTTTGGTCTGATCAGCTCCGCGCAGAATAACGGCCGCGTCCTGCAACTCGCGGGTAAGATCAACTTCTAGGCACCTCGACCAACGGCCATGCCATCCCATCACAGCCCGAAGGAGATTCGCACCAAACCGTTGCTGCTGATCGCACTCCTGGTTGTGGGCGGCGCGTTGGCAATCAAACTCCGCGCCGATACACCGCCCGTGCAAGCCGACTACGAACATGACCCTGCCTTGATGCTCGAAGCCTTTCGTCACGTCGAGGCGGCCTCCGTCTCCGACGCCGAAGAGCAGATGTTGCACCAGAAGCACTATATGTCGCACACCATGCAGGCCATCTTCCCCACCAAGTTTGCGGGGACCGCGCTCACGGTGCTCCTCAAAAAAGAGGAGAACACCGACCCAGAGGCGCTCGCCGGGATGCTCACCGCCATCGACAGCGGCGGTCCCGGCACCGTCTACGTGATGAAGGTTGAGGACGGCGCAGACATCGCCGGAATGGGCGGCCTGATGGGTACAGCCATGTTCGCCCGCGGATACGCCGGAGCGGTTGTCGATGGCGGCGTCCGGGACCTGCCGCAGCTCAAAAAAATCGGCTTCCCCGTCTATTCTCTCGGCCCCGTGCCTTCAACCTCGGTCACGCACTACCGCTTCGCCGGCATGAACCTGCCCATCGAGGTCGGAGGAACGATGGTTGCCGCCAACGACATCATCGTTGCCGATCAGGATGGCGTCGTCGTCGTGCCCCGCGCCCACGCCGCCGAGATTCTGATCCGCGCCCAAAAGCTCGACAGTAGCGAGCACAGCATGTACCCCTATATCGAGCGCTACCGCTCCATCGTCGAAGCAGTTAAAAAGTTCGGCCGCATCTAGAAGCTTCAGAACAGAGAAACAGACGAAAGGAGGTTGATTGCACATCATGTCCGGGCATCCGCCAGGCCTCTTCTCGCGCCGCCGTTTTGTTCAGCTCACAAGCGTGCTCGCCGCATTCTTTGCAGACCCTTCAGCACACGCGCAAACAGCGCCCGCAGCCACACCGTCAGCGCCCGCGGCCACACCGTCAGCGCCCGCGGCCACACCGTCACAGCCCGCTGTTGAGGATTACTACGATAAGCTGGGTGTCGCGAAGATCGTCAACGCCGCCGGTACCTATACATCGCTTACCGCCGCATGTATGCCGCCCTCAGTCCTGGCCGCCGTACAGAAAGCCGCGCTTCAC
The DNA here is from genome assembly GCA_964248505.1 of uncultured Acidobacteriaceae bacterium. Classification (GTDB taxonomy): domain Bacteria; phylum Acidobacteriota; class Terriglobia; order Terriglobales; family Acidobacteriaceae; genus Edaphobacter. Next base: position 26,866 of record CAXTYQ010000006.1, on the reverse strand, counting down.
CCCGTGAGGCTAAACGATCTCCAGACAAAAGCGGGCAAGTACATCGCCGATCGACTTCGCTGCGAAGGTGCGGTCGTCACCTCGGGCGCGTCCGGCGCTATCAGCCTCGCGACCGCCGCTTGTATGCAGCATGCCAACTCGATCGGGCCACTCGACATGCCGCAGGCAATCGACGGTAGCAAGAACAAGGTCATCGTTCAGCGCGCGCACCGCTACGGCTATGACCACGCCATGTTTCTGTGCGGCGCCCGTGTCGTGGAGGTCGTCACGATTAACGATTACCGGCGAGCCTGCGCCGTTGGCGACGCCGTAATGACGAATTTCTTCAACGCCGCCGAAGACGAAAATGGCAACGCCGCCCAGATTGGGCGCGAAGCCTGGCTTCAGGTCGCGCATGAGCACGGCATCCCCTGCCATCTCGACGCGGCGGCTGATATGCCGCCGATCTCCAATCTTTGGAAGTACACAGGCATGGGCTTCGACCTCGTGTCGTTCTCCGGCGGCAAAGGCATGCGTGGACCGCAGAACGCCGGTCTGCTGCTCGGCCGAAAAATCCTGACCGACCTCGCCGCGCAGAACAACAATCCCGTCGACGGCGTCGGCCGGGGCATGAAGGTCGCCAAGGAACAGATCGTCGGCATGGTCGCCGCAGTCGATTGGGTGCTCTCGCACACCGAGCAGTCTATGCAGGGTGACTATCAGCAACGCGTCGACCTGATCGCAGCGGCTGTTCGTGGTATTCCCTCCGTCCGCACCGAGACCGTCATTCCCAGGATCGCCAATCATGTCCCACATCTCCTGATCCGCTTTGATCCAGCAGTGATCGGCATGACAACACCGGAGATCGTCGCCACACTTCGTGCGCAGACGCCCTCCATTGAGCTCAATCCCAACACCGGCCGTCCACCAAATCAGGGCATCTCTTCCGATGCGAACACGCTCGTCGTCGGTGTGTGGATGCTCCAGCCGGGCGAAGACACGATCGTCGGAAGCCGCATCCGCGCAGCACTCACCGCAAAAACTTAAATCTAAGACCGATAGGAGAAGTGCACTGAAACCAACTACTCGCAGAGGGCTCTTGAAGAACGCAGTGAAGGCCGCGGCGGCGGTCACCGGAGCGGGCGCGCTCGCTTCGCAAGCTGAGGCACAATCGGGCGTCGTATGGCAGAAGAAAGCCATTCACCCCCCATCGGCTCCTCCGGCTCAAGCCGCAACTACGCCAACCGCCGTGAGCACACCAGCCAAACCCCCGCTGTTCAACAGCATCATCACATTCGGCAACCTGGTCTTCATCGCAGGCATCGGAGCGCACTTCCCGGGAACCATCGAGGAGCACACCAAACACGTTCTCGACGAGATCGAAAAAAATCTAGTGCTCGCCGGATCGTCTATGGAAAAGGTGCTCAAGGTCAATGTCTACCTCAGCGATCTGGCGAACTACACGCGCATGAACACGGCCTACCTCGGCCGCTTCGGCATGGTACCGCCGGTACGGACCACCATCGCCGTCGTGGCCGGCGTTCCCGGGGATTCGCTGGTCGAGATCGACTGCATCGCTTCACTGTAGTTCCTAACTCACATGAGGCAGCTAGCGCGGTTCTCCTGTACGTGTATAGCGAAAACACAGGTCTCATGGCCGTTTTCCCCAATGAAAACGGCACTCGGACACTCTATCCGGCTCACGGGAACAGGAGAACGGCTCTAGCGCAAGCCGACAGCACCTGCCGCCTGAAAGCTCTTCACGATCTGCAAATACTCCCGCGCGGTTCGCGTGATCTTGTCCAGGTTGCCCTCGGCGACGGCCCGCACATCGACGAGATCGGCTCCCACCCCGAGCGCAAATGCGCCCGCCTCCAGAAACTCACGCGCGGTCGACAGCGACACGCCGCCTGTCGGGATCAGGTCGATCTGCGGCAGCGGAGCCTTCAGCGACTTCAGGTAAGCCGCGCCCCCCATCGCCTGCGCCGGAAACACCTTGATCACATCCCCACCGCACTGCCACGCCGCAATCACCTCCGTCGGCGTCAACGCTCCCGGCAGAACCGCAACGCTGTACCGCTGACAGAGCTCCACCGTCTTCTTGTTCAGCGCCGGACTCACGATAAACTGCGCCCCCTCTAGAATGCATATTCGCGCCGTCTCGGGGTCGAGCACCGTCCCTGCCCCCATGACGACATCCGGTCGTTTCGTGGCCAGCCGACGCATCAGTCCGATCGCCCCCGGAACGGTCATCGTCACCTCCATCACGGTCAAGCCGCCATCGGCAATCGCCTCCGCCATCGCGAGTGCCTGGACCTCGTTCTCCGCGCGCAACACGGGCACCACGCCAATCTCCCGTATCGCCGCCAGCACCTGTGTCTTCGTCAACATGAACCTGCTTCTCCTATCGAACCGTCGCCGCCGCGGCCCCGCTCATCAAACGCTCGATCTCGTCCAGCGATGCAGTGGACGAATCACCCGGCGTGGTCATCGCCAACGCGCCGTGAGCGACCCCGCAGTTGACCGCGTACTGCACGTCCTTACCCGCCAGCAGACCATAGAGCACACCCGCTACGAAGGAGTCGCCGCCGCCGACTCGATCCAGTATCTCTAGATCGTCGAAGCGTAATCCCTCAACTGTAACTCCCTGGATCGAGCAGAACGCGCTCCAGCTATTGCGATTGGCGGTAAGCGGCCGTCGAACCGTAGTCGCGATCAGCTTCAAATTCGGAAACTCCGCACTCACCCTTGCCGCCATGGACCCGAAACTCTCAGCCGTATGCCACACTGGCCCGGTCGAGGCCTGGTTCGGTGCTTCCGCCAAATCCCCCTCATGCCCAAACAGCACATCCACATACGGCATCAGGGAGCGGTTTACCTCGATAGCTCCCCGCCGTCCACCGCGAGCTTTCCAAAGCGACGGCCGATAGTTGCAGTCGAAGCTCACCAGGGCTCCATGCCGCCTTGCGGAGACCATCGCCTCGCGCACCAACGCAGTCGACCCCTCGCTCAACGCCGCCATCACACCGCCCGTATGAAAACACCGAACGCCCTCCTCCTCAAAGATCCGGTCCCAATCTATATCCTCCGCTCGCATCTGCGAGATAGCCGTCGCCCCGCGATCCATTACGCCCAGACCGGAACGCACGCCGTAGCCGCGCTCGAGAAAATAGATCCCATTGCGCGCCTGCTGTCCCACACCGTCGAACGCACGCCAAACCAGATGCGATAGATCCACCCCCCCTTGCAGCATCAAATCCTCGACTAACCGACCTACGGGATTGTCGACCAGAGCCGTAACGATGGATGTCCTCATTCCAAAACAACGACGCAACCCGCGCGCGACGTTATACTCTCCGCCACCCTCCCAAACGCGAAAGCTTCGAGCATTGCTGATACGCCCTTCACCGGGGTCGAACCGCAGCATCACCTCGCCCAGCGAGACGACATCCCAACGACAAGCCGCGGCCCCAGGAAGGGCGAGCGCGGGAAACTCGATCGTACTCATATGTCGATTATCACCCGCATCCAACCGGCCATCCTGATTTGTCGGCAGAGCCAGTAAACTCGCGCATTCCGCAAGCGGAAAGGAGCTACTGTTAATGGCTGATTCGCTCCGAAGTTGCTAAAGAGGGGCTAAGCGCCACCCACGCGCTTGCACGACACCAGCTCGTCTGAAGCTCGGGAACGCTGAGCAAACCATGCCCGTGGCTGCAGAGCAGTTCGGTTCCATTCCATTCCAGGAAATTATGAGAGGGTCGCCCCACACGCTCCGGTGCGGCAAGAGTCCGCAAACACTGCCTGCAGCGAGCTACGTCATCCTGTAGGCTCCAGCGCAGGCCAAGCAGAGCGAGGAGTGCAAACGACATGCTCTGGAGAAACTCAGATGTTAGCGGCACAACCGTCCGTAAGGGATAGGAAAGATCGGCAGCAAGGTTGAAGGCAAGTACGAGCACTAGAAACGTCTTTCCCCAGTGGAAGAGACGAGCTTTGAGCCAAACCTGCTTGCGAGTCGCGGCGCTTTCGACCTGAAACGGCGCAGTCGCATAGCTGACAAACGCAATAAGAACTGACTCCGAGCTGAATCGCGGTCCCTGCCGCATAAGCCAGAAGCCAAGACCTGCCCATAAACCGGTGTGGCTCAGCGCCGGCAACAGAGAAACACCAACCAGGATTAACAGCGCAAACAGGCAAAGGACTGCTGTGCCGGATACCGCGCGCCGGACCTGCTCACCGCGGAGCCAAAGCGCGTCCTGCAAGATGCCAAAGAACAAGGTTCGGGTCCGAACGCCACGATGAGCGTGGTGGCAGCACCAGAGTTCGGCGGCCCAGGATCGAATCCACTCCTCCCGTTGATTGAACGGAACGACCCGACAAACGAAGCGTAGGAGCTTGCGGTCCCATCGAGGCAGCGGCGACGGAAGTGACGGGTTCATGCGCGCCTCTCCGGGATGAGCCGAGCAAGGAGAGGATACCGTTCTGTTGCTGCGAGTGCCGCGGCCTTTCCCGCCGCGGTGATCTCGTAATACCTACGGGCGGGCCGCTGCTCTGCCGCAGCGTCACTCTCAGACTCCCACCGTGAATGCACGAGCTGGTCTCGCTCCAGGCGACGCAACGCAGGGTAGACAGTGCCGCTGGGCAGACCCGTGATGGTCATGACGTCGAAGCCGAAGCAGTGACCCAGACTCACAGTCTTGAGGATGAGAGCCGCGGTGTGGGAGAGACGAGGTGTGATCACGACTATGTAGCATGTTACATTGTGGAGTGTACTACATAGGGTGGTGATGCATGCTGGAACTCAGAAACGTGTCCAAGAGGTATCGCGGCATCCCAGCGGTTGACGATGTGAGCTTCAGCGTCGGGCCAGGCGAAGTCGTCGGCTACCTCGGGCCAAACGGTTCGGGTAAGTCGACAACAGTGAAGATCATCACGGGCATGCTCGAGCCAAGCGCCGGCAGCGTACGGTTCGACGGCGTCGACATCCGCCGGGATATGGCGGCCTTCCGACGTGTGCTCGGGTATGTGCCGGAAGAAGCAAACGTGTATCTGCACCTGTCCGGCCTCGAGTACCTGCAACTAGTCGGACGGCTACGTAACCTTGAGGAACGTCCGCTTGCGCATCGAGCGAACCAGCTCCTGGCTTTGCTGGGTCTGGAGTCGTGGCGGCATTCTCAACTATCCGCCTACTCGAAGGGAATGAAGCAGCGTGTCCTGATCGCCGCGGCTCTGCTGCATAATCCGAGGCTCTTGATCTTTGACGAGCCGCTATCTGGACTGGACGTGGTCTCAGCGCGGCTCTTCAAGGATTTGCTGCTGGAATTGAAGTCGCGGGGCCGCAGTGTTCTCTACATCTCCCACGTGCTCGAAGTGGTGGAGCAGGTCTGCGATCGCGTGGTGGTGCTGGGAAAAGGACGCGTGCTTGCCGACGCCGCACCTGCGGAGTTGAAGCGGGCGATGGAGCACTCGACCCTTGAGAGCGTCTTTGTGGAGCTGGTACAGCAGACCGATACGCGCTCCACTGCAAGGGAGCTGGTCTCTGCGATGGAAGAGAACCATGCTTAGGGCGCGGTGGTCACGAACGGGGAGGAGCAGACCGCCCGTCGCTTCCCTGCTCGCGTTACAGCCCGAGACGGAACGGGAGCGATCGCACTTTGCGGTGCTGGTGCGGCACCTGTACGACCGTCTGCTTAACAACGAGGTCCTCGGCGAGGACGCCGCCGCGCGAGTGACCCAACTGGCATATGCTATCGCGCTTCCTGGGGTCCTCGTCGCACTCGTCCTGTTTCCCGCCTATCACGGTCTGCCTCCGCATCCGCAGGAACGCAGCTTTACATCGCAGGCCTGCGACCATCTCTTCTTCGTCACGTATGCCTTTGTGGTGATGGGCTGTGCCGTGATCTTTCAATGGGAGATGCTGTTTCCGGACGCGCTGGACGTGTCGGTGTTGACGACGCTGCCGATCTCCCTCCGGCGCTTGCTCATGGGTAGGATCGCCGCCGTGAGCCTCTTCTTGCTGCTGGTGCATGCCGGCACAAGCGGCCTTGGGTGCCTCTTCTTGCCGGCCGTTGCTGACCAGCGATGCGGTTTCTTTCGCCAGCTTCTGGCGCAAGTCACAGCGGTCACCATGAGTGGCGTTTGCATCGGTGCAGCGCTGATTGCGTTACAAGCTGTGCTGCTGTGGCTGCCACGAGGGCGTTTGGCGCAGGTGACCCGAGGTGGGGTGCGCGTATGTCTCCTCACTGCTCTGATGACGATCTTGTTTCTGTTTCCCCTGACGGCGCATTACTTAGGGCAACTGGTAAGCGGCAGCGATGGCCCAGCGATCGTTCAGTGGATTCCGACATTCTGGTTTCTGGGCGTTTACGACACCATCATGTGGGGCGATCTCGCGCCACCGGTCTTCCATACGTTAGCGAGGATGGGTGTCTTCTTCACAGTGGCGGGACTTCTGATTGCCGTCGTGACCTACCCGCTTGGCTACCGGCGCAGGGTCCAGCAACTTGCGGAAGGCTCGCCCCTGACGAAACACAGAGCAGGTTCGGGTCGGTTGCAATCCATACTGCACCGCTTCGTCTTTCCTCGGCCTCGGATGAGGGCCACAGGTCATCTTGCTGCGCAGACACTGCTACGCACCGAACGACTGCACCTTTATCTCGCGATGTACGTCGGGCTTGGGAGCGCGTTGGTCGTTTCGAGCGTGCTGGCTCTCCGGATAGATGCGACGCATGTGGCTGTCGTCTTCCAGGAGGATGGTTTGCGCATGGCGGTTCCTCTGGTTGCGTTCTGGGCAGTCGCCGGCTTGCACACGGCCATGCGCTCTCCGGTCGCGACGCGTGGAAGCTGGATCTTCCGCGCGATCAGCGGGACACCAGGCGAGGACGAGTTGGGTGGTGGCCGGCGTCTGGCAGTATGCGTTGCCTGGATCGCGATCGTCTGCACGATGGTGCTGCTCGATGCCTGTGCTCCACGCGGAGTGCCCGCTGTGACGGAGGCGGGAATGCAGCTGCTCTTCGGTTGCGGGCTCCCACTTCTCCTGACGGAACTCTTCTTCGCTGACACGCGAACTGCACCGTTCACCGGAGCTGCCCGGCATGCCGTGCACGCTTTGCCCCTAGCCTTTGTTCGCTATTTCGTTCTCTTGCCGGCCTTTGTGCTCACGGTGGCAGAGGCACAGCGTTGGGCGGCTGAATCCCGGAGCAACGCCGTTTGCGCTGCCCTCCTGTTGTGCGGTGCATACGTGTGCGCTCGTAACTATAGGATATGGCTAAGCTCCCGCCCGGCTCCTGCGGAAGAGCTTACGCTCGTCACGCTTCACGAGGATTGATCCAGACTCACAGATGGGCTACAGGCGTAGACGTCAATGAGGTTGGGCCGTTGGCGGCGTTTGCGTCGGTGTAGCCGCCCAGTAGGAGTGCAAGTTCAACCAACTTTCGCCAGCAGAATGTAACCTCAAGGCAGCATGAAGCTGAACTTGTTCCAATGGCTCGTTGCTTCCGCTGCGCTGATCGCCTTGGCATGGCACCAGAGGCTTGGCCCGTGGCCACCGCTGCGTGTAGCCGGTGCGCTGCTCTGCCTGACGGCGTTTGCGCTCGTATCGCTGGCTCGCTACCAACTCGGACGGGCGTTCTCCGTCACCGCACAGGCGCGACATTTGGTCACCACTGGCCTGTATGCGCGCTTCCGCAACCCCATCTATGTCTTCGCGGAACTCTTCCTTGCGGGCCTCGCGCTTGTTCTCAGGTCCTGGTGGCCATTTGTCATACTCCTAGCGGCCCTCCCGCTACAGGTGGCGCGAGCCCGCAAAGAAGCCGACGTGCTCGAAGCAGCCTTTGGTGAGGAGTACCGCCGCTATCGCAATCGAACGTGGTTCTAGGCGCAGAATCGAGTAACCGTCATCGCAGACGGTTCACACCACTGTTAGTCGACTCGGGTCAGCAACCACTCCGTTTCCTTACGCCACATGCGGTTTATCAGGACCAATCTCACAGGGCCAGGTTCGGTGCTCGTTTAGTCTGGAACTTTACTTCGTCTGAAATTTCGCCTGAGCGAGCTTTTCCGCAATAGCTAGTGTGTCGGCTGTTGAAACCTTGACGTCTGGCGTGACCCCGTATGCTCTCAAGGCCTTAGGTCATTTCGCCGCGACTGAGACAACGCAAGCCGAAGCGGGCTTCATCCTACCGGCATCTGTGCGGTAACGAACACTGCCGCCAAGTACAGGAGAGAGTCATGCCGCCAATGGAAGCCGCCGTTTCCTCCTCACTCGCCGAGCAGATCACCGAGCAGTTAGAGAAGAAGACGAAAGCCGAGGTGCGGTTCGACGATGCTTCGCGGGCGCTGTATGCCTCGGACCTCTCGCAATACCGCCAGGTGCCGATCGGTGTGGTCGTTCCCAAGACAGTTGAGGACGTCATCGAGACGGTCGCCGTGTGCCGCAAGTTCGGCGTGCCGATTCTGGCGCGGGGCGCCGGGACCAGCCTGGCCGGGCAGACCTGCAACGTCGCCGTTGTCCTCGACTTTTCGAAATACCTCAACCGCCTGCTTGAGCTGAACCATCGCAAGCGCTACGCGTGGGTCGAGCCGGGGCTGATCAACGATCAACTGCGGACAGCCGCGGAGGTGTACGGGCTGACCTTCGCGCCCGATCCTGCGACGCACCAGTACTGCACGATCGGCGGCATGATCGGCAACAACTCTTGTGGGCCTCACTCGGTGCTGGGCGGCAAGACCTCCGAGAATGTCGAGGAGCTCGACATCCTGCTCTATGACGGCACGCGCATGACCGTGGGCCCGACGAGCGAGCACGAGCTCAAGCGGATCATTGCCAGGGGCGGCCGGCGCGGTGAGATCTATGGCGCACTCAAAGAGCTGCGCGATGCCTACGCCGATGAAGTGAGGGAGCGCTTCCCGAACATCCCCCGGCGCGTTTCCGGCTATAACCTCAACTACCTGCTGCCGGAGAACGGCTTTCACGTAGCCCGCGCGCTGGTCGGCACCGAAAGCACCTGCGCGCTGGTCCTAAAGGCGAAAACCAAGCTGATCCACAGCCCGCCACATCGTGTATTGCTCCTTATCGCGTATCCAAGCATCTTTGCCGCGGGCGACCAGTCGCCGCGTATCAACAAGCTCGGGCCGATCTCCATCGAAGGCTTTCAGCGTTTGGTCATCGACAACGAGCGGCTCAAAGGCAAGGCAATGCCCGGGCTCGAGCTGTACCCCAAGGGCGATGCATGGCTGCTGGTCGAGTTCGGCGCGGAGAGCAAGGAAAAGGCAATCGCGCTGGGCGAGAAGGCACAGCGCTGGGTTGAGAAAAACGATCCTGATCACCTGGGCTTGCGGTTGCTCGAAGACCCGGCAGAGCAGAAGGAGGCGACGGAGTTGCGCGAACTGGGCCTCGGCTCCTCGCGCGTACCCGGCAAGCTACCGAACACCTGGCCCGGCTGGGAAGATTCGGCAGTGCCGCCCGAAAAGCTCGGTCCCTACCTGCGCGACCTGTATGCGCTTTGCGATAAGTTCGGCTACACAATCGTGCTGTTTGGCCACTTCGGCCAGGGCTGCATGCACGCCCGCATCTCCTTCGACATGCGCTCGGTGGAGGGTGTCGCCCAGTATCGTGCCTTTGTGACCGAAGCCGCAAATCTGGTCGTCAGCTACGGTGGGTCGCTCTCCGGTGAGCATGGCGACGGGCAGGCGCGCGCCGAGTTGCTCCCCATCATGTTCGGTCCGCGGCTGGTGGAAGCCTTCGCGAAGTTCAAGCGCATCTGGGATCCGGAGAACAGGATGAACCCGGGCAAGATGGTCGACGCTTACCCGCTCGACAGCAATCTGCGCACCGGGCCGGACTACCACCCCAAGCCGGTGCTGACCGTCTTTCAATACCCTGACGACCACGGCGATCTATCGCAGGCGACCGAGCGCTGCTTCGGCGTGGGTAAGTGCCGCAGGCTCGAGGGCGGCACCATGTGCCCGAGTTTCCGGGTCACCCGTGAAGAAAAGCACAGCACCCGTGGGCGCGCGCGGTTGTTGTTCGAGATGCTGCGCGGCGAAGCCGTGCCGGGGCCCGATAAGGGTGGCTGGCGCGACGAAGGCATCAAGGACGCGCTCGACCTATGCCTGGCGTGCAAGGGCTGCAAGGGCGACTGCCCGGAGTCGGTCGATGTGGCAACGTACAAGGCGGAGTTCCTGTCCCACTACTACGAAGGCCGAGTGCGGCCGGCGGCAGCCTACAGCATGGGCATGATCGACAAATGGGCCGCGATCGGCTCGCGCGTGCCCGGGCTAGCCAATCTGGTCACGCAAACGCCCGGCGTCGCGGCCATCGCTAAAAAGCTCGGCGGCATCACCGGTCACCGCGCTATGCCCGCGTTTCCAAAAGAAAGCTTCAAGCAATGGTTCGCGCGACGAGGCGGAACCGAGCGCACCGAGAAGATCTCCGGCGGCAAGGTGATTCTGTGGGCCGATACCTTCAACAACTACTTTATGCCGCACACCGCGCAGGCTGCGCTTGAGGTGCTCGAGAACGCCGGCTACGAGGTCGAGGTGCCGCAAGAGCACCTTTGCTGTGGCCGCCCGCTCTATGACTTCGGCATGCTTGACCAGGCCAAGACGTATCTGCGCAAAGTGATGACCACGCTCGCGCCGCAGATCGAGGCAGGCACACCCATCGTTTGCCTGGAGCCGAGTTGTGCGTCTGTGTTTCGCGATGAGCTGGTCAATCTCTTTCCAAACGAGGATGCGGCAAAACGGCTGGCAAGCCAGGTGGAACTCTTTCCGGATTTCCTCGAGCGGGTCCGGTACAAGCCCGGGCGCTTCCGCAACGGTCTGCTCGACGCCAAGGCGTTCGTACATGGGCATTGTCACCACAAGGCGCTGTGGTCGATGTCGCCGGAAGCTCGGCTGCTTGAGCAAGCCGGCCTCGCGCCGGAGGTGCTTGACTCCGGCTGCTGTGGGCTGGCCGGCTCGTTCGGGTATGAGGCTGAGCACTACGACATCTCGATGAAGATCGGCAACCAGATGCTCTTGCCGAAGGTGCGCTCGGCCAAGCCCAATCAGTTTGTCGTCTCTGACGGCTTCAGCTGCCGCCAGCAGATCATGCATGGAACAGATCGGCACGCGATGCACACCGCAGAGGTGCTCCAGATGGCGCTGCACCAGGGTGATGGCAAACGTCGGCGTGGTCCGGTCGAGCGGGGGCACACGCAGCCGAGGAGTGGTCACCCGGCGCTCGCCGTGCTGGCCGGTGCGGGGCTGATCTCGGCGGGGCTGATCTATCTAGGCACCCGCGGCAGAAGGAATGGCGACGGTTCAGAGCGATCATAGCCCGTCGGTGCGGTAGCTAGGGTTGATCAGCGATCTCGGACGTTGCACGATCTAAAGTGATTTGTCACTGTAATGCGAACATAAACGCCGCCCCGATCGTGCCGGCGCCGATGGTGATCCAGAGCACGTAGTCGCCGGAGTGGCCGCTCTGCAGCGCGCGCAAGGGGGCAAGCGAGCCCTCGATATAGGCGCCAAGACGAAGGGGACGCGGTACGCGCAGGCGAAACACCGATGTAAGCGCGAGAAGCACCGCAAGCACAATGGCAGCGCCGCCGTGCAGGGCCGCTTGTGCGATCCAATGCGTCGGCCATGGAGCAGGTGTTGGTGGAGCCGTGACTCCGGTATAGACGGTCTCCGCATAAGCAGCGCCCTCGGCCAGTCGGCTGCCGGCGAGCAAGACACCGGTGCGCAGCGCAGGAACAAAGCTCAAAGCGATCGCTCCGAAGATGCAGATGGTGGTCGGCGCGTAGTGATACCAAAAAACCTTTGCATCCTCCGGGCGCGTTTCGGGCAATTCGTCCACTTCGGCCGGTTCGTCCGTGATGGGAGCGTCGCCCCAGCCGAAGAAGATGTGCATGCCGGAGCGGAAGACAGCCGCCGCGGTGAACAGGCCGCCGAAGATAAAGGCCGCAAACAACCAATGCAGGCCGAAGGGACGTGCGGCGTCTGAAGCGAGTGCCTCGCCGGACATGGTCAGAAACGGGGGTGCTCCGGCCAGCCCAGCGCCGCCCAGGAACCAGAGCAGCGCGGTCCACCAGAGCCCTCGGCCCCGGCCGAACAGCTTCGGCTCTGAGATGGTGCGCAAACGATGCAGCAAAATGCCGGAACAGAAGAACAGACTCGATTTGATCAGGGCATGCGCTAGCAAGTAGAGCAGAAATGCAGCCACGGCCAAGCGTGAGCGCAACGCAAACGCTATCAGCATCAGCCCCGCATGGCAGATCGTGGAAAATGCGAGCAGGCGTTTGAGGTGATGCTCGGCGTAGCACATGATGCCGCCCAACAGCACCGTGCCAAGTCCCAAGGCGACCAGAATAAGGCGAAGCCGCCCGATGTGCGAAGCAAAGACGCCCCCGAACAAGACGACGTGCAGGCGAACAACGGCGTATAAGCCGAGCTCGACCATGAGCCCGGAGAACAGCACGCAGACAGTGGTCGGCGCGACCGAGTGCGCGTCGGGCAACCAGAAATGGAAAGGAACAATTGCGGCCTTGATAAAGAATCCGCAGGTAAGCAGCATGGCCGCGAACAGGACGACGGGATCGTGCCGGCCGCCGAGGGTCGCGCCTATCTGGGCCATGTTGAGAGCGCCTGTGATCGAGTACAGCAGACCGATGCCGGTCAGCACCATAAAGGCGGCGATCGTGTTGGTGATCGCGAAGTTGAATGCGCCCTGGAGCGGCGCGGGCTCCTGCGATTTGAGCCCACAGAGTGCAAACGCTGCCGTGCTCATCAGCTCGAAAAAAACGAACATGTTGAAAAGGTCGCCGGTCAGCGAGAAGCCGCACATGGCGGCAAGAAAGACAAGCATGAGCGGGTGATAGTGGTTGTTTCCAGCATCCACGAAACGCCAGGAAAAAAGGAGCGCAAGGAAGGCGAGCATCGAAGCGACCGTCGCTAGGCCCGCGGCTGCCGGATCGATCACAAAGCAGATACCGATCACCTGATGGCCGCGCGGGTACCAGCCGCCGAACCAGTACACAATCGTTTTCTCGAGCGACTGCGACAGCAGAAGCGCGCATACGACGAGATTGCACCCTGCGGCGAGGATGCTGAGCGTGTCAGCCCCGGCGCGCGAAAGAAACTGGCGCGTGCCCGCAATCGCCGCGGCGGCCAGCAAAGGGATTGCGACGGGAAGCGGAGGCAGTGCGCTAGGAACCGCCATCAGCCCTGCATCGTCCGCAGATCGGCGGGGTCCACGGTGCCCGACTTTTCATGCGCTTTGACGACCATGGCGAGCAGCAACGCCACCACCACCGCCTCGACCACAACATCAGTGAGCATCAGCGCCTGCACCACGGGATCAACAGTCAGCGCCCCCACGGGAATTCCGACGAACACAGGGGCGGTGGCGCCGGTGCGGTAGCCGATGGCCAGCAGCAGCATGTAAGTAGAGCTTTGCAGCACGGCAAGGCAGATGACTGAATGTACCAGGTGCCGGCTGGAGACCAGACCGTACAACCCACAGCAGAAGAGCCAGCCCGCGACGATATACGGAAGCATGTGGAACGCGTGATACATACTCAGCTCTCCGGGATCCCGCCCATGATGATCTCCTGCAGATAGGTGTAGATGACGAGCAGAAATGCCGCCGTGACTTCAACGCCGATCGTGGCGCTGATGAGCGCGATGGTGCCCGAGGAGAACACATTGCCGGTTGTGCCCAGAGGAATGATGTTGGTGAGGAAAGAAGCGCCGAGGACGAGCGGGACCAACCCGATCACAGCGTAGCCTCCGGCGCCGATCGCTTCCACGATCTCGACCAGCCGAGCCGAGGTGATGCGCGTGAACGCTTCGATGTTCTCGCTCAGGTACACAAGCAACGGTGCGGCCGCGAGAATGACGCCGCCCTGAAAGCCTCCGCCCGGGGTGAGTTGCCCGTGCAAGGAGATATAAAGGCCAAAGATAACGGTAAAGCCCGCGATCGGGAGTACCAAAGCGCGAACGGTGGTGCTGAGTACGGCGCGGTCGGGGACCTTTCCGGAAGCATCTGCGGTGGTCTGCTCGTCCCGGCGCAGCAGAAGCATAACGCCCAGAACGGCGGAGAAGAGGATGAACTCCTCGCCGAGCGTATCGAAGCCGCGATAATCGTAGTTGATGGCGTTGACCGTATCCGTGCAGTGGCGTTGGTACACGGACATGTGCTCGACATACTCGCCGTAAGTCCCGTGAAAGCTGCCCCAGAGTGGCAGACCGGTGGCGGCATAACAGTACAGGCCGAAGAAGAGGGCGCCAAAGCCGAGGAAGATGCGAACGCGCAGACGCTCAGGCATGCGGCTTGCTCCCGTCTCCGTTGCCTTCGGATTTTGCTGCTTCGGCCTTCTCGCCCGCCGCCTCGTGGAAGCGCATTCTGGACACGGCCAACATCAGCATCAGAGGCAGCGCGACCGCGCCGACGGTGATCTGCGAGAGCGCTACGTCCGGAGCCTGAAAGACAAAAAACATCAGCGCCGTAAGCAGACCGTAGAAGCCGAGGGCGAGAATCTGCTGGGTTACGTCGCGGGTGCGCACCACCGCGAACCCGGCCACGGCGATGAGCAGAAGTAGAGCAGAGCCGAAGTAGATCACCGGGGCACCCGGGAAGAACGCGAGTCTTCGAAACGGAGCGCATCCGGGTCCGTGGATTCACCGGCGCCGAGATCGCGCAGGCGAAAGGCCCGCGCTGTGGCGTGGCTCACGACGGAGTTGATGCCGAGCAGTATGACCGCGATCAGGGCTGTCTTGAGCGACACCTGACCGAAACCCTTTTCGATGAAAACAGCGACGGTGAGCACGACCACCCCCACCGAGGCCGGAAGCGACAAGAAGTGCAGCGCCTGCTGGGGTTCGCGCATGCGCCACATGCCCACTGCGCCGAGCCAGCAGAGTGCCACCACGACGGCGAGAAGGGCGATGATGGTGACGTGATGAGCGGTCATAGGTGCTTCTCAAGAAAACGTGCGAAAACCAGACTGCCGCCGAACGACATGATCGCCATGGTTAGCGGAAGGTCGATGTACGCGTTGCGCGCGTAACCAACCGTCAACAGGACAAGAGCGATCGTCAGCAACGAGCCCGCCATTTCAAAGCCGACGAGTCTACGCTCCGGTGAGCCGCGCAGGCACATATCCGCGCACGGAAGAAGAGCAGCGGAGACGGCTATGCCGGCGACCAACCAGACATTCACCGGAGATCCCCCGCGCCAAGATTCCTCGCCATCGCCGGCAAAGGTTCTTCCAGGAGTTGGTGCATGAGCAACAGGTTGCGCTCGCCTTGAACGCCGAGCACGATCGAGTTCGGGCTGGCCGTCATGTAGAGCACGAGAAGCACTTCCCGCTCGAGTTTCGTCGGATCTGGAGGAGAAGCATCGAATGTGTGCACGCGAAACAACGACTGCGCGCGGCCGCCGCCCCTTAGATCGCGGAACAGCATGCCAACGATCCGAAACGCATCGTGCACGATCTGGCCGGGTACGTAACGCACTTGAAGGATGTCGCGGACGCTCAGGGCAAGATGATCCCGCTCCGCTCGCCACATGGAGAAGATGAAACCGGTCGTTGCGATCGCACAGATCGCGCCGAGAAAAGTCTCCTGCGGAGGCACTCCCACGACAAACACGACCCAAAGTAAGAAGCTGACCACAACAGCGAACAGAAGCAGCGGAACCGGTCCGGACTTCCTGTCGAGATGTGTCGCGTCGGCCATGTGATCCTAAGACTCCATGTAGTCCTGAAACTCACGGGGTCGCAGGCAAAGACTGCCCGAACCCCTTGTGGGTCAGCTGACGCGTTCTTGGAGGCTGCCTGCGTAGCGCAGGCCGGCGGGGACCAGCGCCGCTGTTGCAAGCGCCGTGCCTGTGCACCAGGAGCAGAGCTTGCGATAGGAGACGATCTGCCGGATCACGTTGAACCCGGCCATCCCCCCGTCGACGAGCAGTTTGCCTTGCAGCAGCTTCCGGATCACTGGCGAACGGTTCGCGGTGAGGACGAGCGTGAGCGTTGCGGCGTAGCTCCCGAGCCCCGGCAAACTGTCGGGAATGCCGAGCGGGTAGGCGCTCTTCGAGGTGGTGATGCGATCGGAGTCAAACCACGATCCAGGAGGGTCGGGCAACTCCTTGATCGCGTGAAGCTGGTAGAGGGCTACCGGAACAAGCGTGGCAAGCGCTGCGGCAGCCGCCGCGATAGCGATGGTGCGATCCGAGGATAGAGGCATAACTGTGGCCGCTCCTTTGGTATCTGATGCTGATCACCTACGCGCTGGTTCCATAATCATCTAGCGCATCGAGATTGCAGCAGCTTTACAAACTCGGGCGCGTCGGCGGGTGCATGTGTAGCTTTGCGTCAGAAGCACATGGGAGTTGCTGCTGACGACGCGGCTCCCATGCGCTTTCTGGTTATGCGTTTTAGAACTGATACTTCAGCGCAAACTGTAAGTTCCTCTCACCTTGCGCGTTGTTGACCAGGCCAAAGGTTGTGCCCACAAAAGAGTTAGGTGCGACGAGGATGGGGTGGTTCATGACGTTGATGGCTTCGGCGCGGAATTGCAAGCTCTGGTGCTCAAAGGTGGTGAAGCTCTTCCCAACGCTGGCGTCCACGTCTTGCAGGCCCGGTCCGGTGAAGCTGCCTACTTGGCAGTTGCCGAAGGTGCCAACAGCTGCGTTGGAAACGGAGCTCGGATCGAGCCATTGGTAGCCGGGATAGCTTGCGTTCGGAAAGCGTTTGTAGGGTGTTTCTATCGGGGGACCGTTGCAGTCTGCACGGGAGAAGCCCGTGACCGTCCCGGAATTATTGGCTCCTTGCGCGGTGATCGGGAACCCCGTGTGGAATTGCAGGATCGAGTTTACCTGCCATCCGCCAAAGGCTAGATCGGCCGCACGGTTGAGGTGCGCGCCGAACATCCGGCCCCGACCAAAGGGCAGGTCATAGGTGAAGAAGCCGCTGAAGGAGTGCTTGACGTTCTGATCGCAGCGGCCGTAATCCCTCTCTGGATGATAGGTGTCTTGGAAAAAGAAGTGATTGTTGCCCGCCTGCGTGAGACCGGCGTTGGTGTCACCATACTGCGCAAAAAAGCCGGAAGAGTTCCCTAGGCACTTGGCGAAGGTGTAATTCGCTTGAAATTCCAGGCCCTGTTGCAAGTGATGCTGAAAGCTTGTCTGGAGGGAGTTGTAGTTTGAATAGCCTGTCGAGGCGGTGAGGCGCGCCTGCCCGATCTCGGCCTGCAGCGTGGGATTTAGGTAGGGACTCGGGCTGAGCACGCCGTTCGGTCCCAGGACCTGCTGATTGATCAGAGCAATGGTCATCAGATGGTCGGTCTTTTGCCCCACGTAGCTGACCTGAAAGGTCGAAGCCGAGCCAAGCTGGTGCTGGACCGTCACGTTGTATTGCTGGGACACGGCAGGGCGAGTGCCGTTCGGGTCGAAAGCATGAATGCCCGTTCCAGCGAAGCACAGCGGCGACGCCGCCAGCGCGGCAGCCACGGTACAGCCTGCAGCCGGGAAGGTTGAGAAGCCCTGGTCCAGCGTCGTGGTGGGAAGCGCCTGCGTGGCGCCAGAATAGGTAACATTGCGCGGAATGGCGAACGGCGGGTTCTGGATCAGCAGGTTGCCGGTGCCGGTGCTTTCCGAGAAGTTGGAGATGCCGTAGGCGCCGCGAATCACCATGGACCGATCAGATTCCGGCTGGTACGCGAAGCCGAAGCGCGGTTGGAAGTTGGTGGGGCCGTTGTACTGGTTGTACAGGGCCTTGGAGGCGCCATTCACACCGGCGATCTCGACCGTGCCGGTGTACAGGCCGTAGTTGGTGGCTTGATCGTGCGCTTCCGCCCGCGGCGTGACGACCTCATAGTGAAGCCCCAGATTGAGCGTGAGATTGTTGCTTACGTGCCAGTTGTCCTGCGCAAATCCGGAGTAAAGGCTGTTGCGCAGACTCTTTCCGCTGCCGGATCCAAGACCGACGTTCTCGGGTAAGCCAAGGAGAAAATCAGCTTCGGCCATGCCGGCCGGCGAGCTGGTCGTTCCGTTCGCAGACGGGATGATCACGGCCGGATTACCGGTAAAGGAGCCGTCAAAGATGAACTGGCCTGCAAGACCGGAGTTGCCGACGTACAAAACGTTGGTGCGATAGCCAAAATACTCAAATCCCACGTTGATCGAGTGCTTGCCGCGAATCAACGTGACCGTGTCTTCCGCCTCAACCACGGTGTCATGGAATTGCGAGATCAGGTTGTTGTTGCCGATCGAGGGTCCGTTGCTGTTGCCACCCTGAAAGGTCATCAGCGGAAGAAAGGTTTGATCGGGCGACGTACCCGCAATGCCAAAAGTGGCGGGCAGATTCTGTCCCGCGGTGTTGGTGTAGCCCTCGGTTACCGGGAAGTAGCTGGCGCCGATGCGCGCGTCATTGAGAAACGAGCTGCTGAAGTTGCGGGCATAATCCAGAACTCCGTTGTACAGAGGAAACTGGTTCTCGGAGTTTCCGTTCAGCAACTGACTGCTGGTGGTTGGATTGACGATGTGCTGCTGCGAGTACCGCGTCGAGAAGTGATCCCTCTGGCTGGCGGCAAAGTCCAGCTTCACATCCCCTTGATCGCTGTTCGTGTACGAGTGCGTGATGTTGACTTGATTCTGTGTCAAATTTGTATTCAAAGGCGCGGGGTACAACGGCGAGCTCAGGATCTTCGAGGCAGCTGGACTGAAAGGCACATTGACGCGGTTATTGAGGAAAGGCGTTCGGCCGCCTGGCGTGGACGCGGAGAACGGATTGTAGAGTTGCTGTGCCGGGTTGGTGCAGAGCCCCTGGGCGTTGAATCCGGCGGTGCAGAGCGCGGAGAAGTCGCCCTGGCGCTCGGCCGTTGTGAAGACGGTGTAGAGATTGGAGGTTGCGGGCTGGTCATAGCGCGAACCCTGATAGTCGCCGAACAAAAAGAGCTTGTTTCTAAGAATGGGGCCGCCCAGGGTGCCGCCAAACTCGTTCCAGCGCAGCACTGGCTTGGGGCCGACGACACCGCCCGACGTCCCTCTAGCTAGGCCGTTGGCCCAGGTGTTCGCATTCAGCGCATCGTTGCGAATGAACTCGAAGATGTCGCCATGAACGTGATTGGTGCCGGATTTGATCGTCACGCTGATAATGCCGCCCAGGTAATTCCCGTAGGAAGCGGGGGCGTTTTGCGAGATCAGATTGAACTCTTCGATCGCATCGACGCTGGGCGAGAAGGCCACATCGTTGTTGTCGATCTGGTTATTATCCATGCCGTCGAGGATGTAGTTATTGGTCTGCTCGCGGTTTCCGTTAATGTACGGCGGCCCACCTGAAAGCTGGCCTGCGATCCCGTGAAGGCGCCGGGGTTCAGGCTCACCGCGCCAGGCGAAAGCAGCGTCAACTGGTTGTAGTTGCGCGTCGCCAACGGCAGGGTCACGTTTGCGTGAGCGTCCAGCACGGTGCCGAGAAAGGTCTGGTCCGTTTGCAGCAAGGGGGGAGCCGACGTTACTTCCACCACCTGCGCCGTCGTGCCGACGTTTAGCGCAATATCTACGCGCGCGGTCTGATCCATGGCAAGATCGAAGCCGGCGCGTTGGGTTGTAGCAAAGCCCGGGGCTTCCACCTTCAGGGTGTAGTTGCCGATCGGTAGCGGGGACAAGTAATAGAAGCCGTCGGCGTTGGTTTTCGCCGTGTAATCCACGCCTCGTGCGGTCTCATGTGCAGTGACCAGCGCACCGGCCACTACGGCGCCGGACGGGTCGTGGACCGCGCCCGCGATCTTGGAACTGACGTCCTGCGCGGAGAGCGAGGAGCAAATCACCACGGACCCAAGAAAGCTAGTTAAAGCTATGCGTATGTTCATTCGGTACACCTCACACAATGTGGTTCCGCGAGCCCGTGATCCGGACTCTGTAGGCTCCCAGGAACGATCCAATGCTGCCCAATGATGCCGGCGATCGCTCGGCGGAGTGGCTTATGCTCTGAAGATTCCCATACTGTATAGACAGCTGTACTTCCATGCAAACGAAACTTTCAGCCGAGCCTAAGAAGGTCCGTGTACACGCTTACGCACCTCATTCCACCGCGACAGACTTCACCAGATTTCGTGGCCGGTCGACATCGATGCCTTGCCGCACAGCCCGGGTGTAGGCCAGCAGATGCAACGGCACCACCTCGAGCATCGAGGCGAGAAGATCGATCGTTGCGGGGACGGACAGGCAGGCATGGCATGGATTTACTGGATCGGACAATGACAAGCTCAGGTGTGTTGGAGCGGCAGCCGAAGCTCCGCGATGCAGCCTGGAGCGTCGTTTCGGTTCGACAGTGTAACGGTTCCTTTGTGTGCGGTTGCGATCTGCTGCGCGAGGATCAGGCCGATTCCGCTTCCTTCAGGTTTCGTGGTGTAGAAGGGAACGAAGAGATTAGCCGGATTGGTGAGCCCTGGACCGTTATCGGTGATGTGGAGAACAACTTGATCAAAGATAGCGTTCCATCCGAGGGAGACCTCGGGCCTGTCGTGAGGAGCGTCTCGACCGAGTGCGGCTTCAACGGCATTCCGAAGCAGGTTGATGAGAAGCTGCTGCAGTTGGTCGGCATCCGCGTCGAGCATCAACGGCGGACCCTGCTGGAGACGAATGACAAGGCGAGTTTCGAGAGAGATGACTTGCTCCAGGAGTTCTCGCAAGACGATCGATTTAAAGCGCGGGGCTGGAAGACGAGTGAGTTGCTGGTAGGCCTGAAGAAAGCGGTTGAGCGATGCCGCGCGATCTTCGATGATCGTGAGTCCGCGGCCGAAGTCGCTGGCCGAATCGGAATTGAGATTCGGCTCAAGCATGGAAAGGCGGCTGCGCAGGCTGCCCGCAATCGACTTGATCGGTGTAAGAGAGTTGTTGATCTCGTGGCTGAGAACCCGAATAAGTCGCTGCCAGGCAACCCGCTCCTCTTCGCGCAGAGCCGAGGCTACGTCGGACAGGACCACGAGTGTATGAGGGACGCCGTGGAGGCGAAAGGACGTGCGCCGAACCGACCAACGGGTTGAGCGAAGGAAGGTAGCGTTTTCGTGACCGGTGGGCGAGTAAACCTCCCCATCTCCGATCTCGAGAAGGGCCGTCAGATCCAGACTGGCGGCGGATCGGTCGATCGCGGATCGGCGGGGGAGGCCGAACGCCAACTCGGCCGCCTTGTTGAGAAGGCGCAGATTGCCGGTGGGACTGAAGGCTAGCACGGGGGACTGCATGGAGGTCATCACTTGCTCGACCAGGGTGAGGGCATCGCGTGCGCCGAGACGTTGGTGTTGCAGGGTTCCGGCGAGAGAGTTGATCTCGAGGGCGAGATCGCCGAGCGAGTCGCCGCGTCTTGCGCCGCGCGCGCGAAAGGAGAAGTCGTCTTCGCGAAGAGCGGCAACGACGTTGGCGAGGGTTTGCAGAGGACGGACGAGCTGATCGAAGAGATACGCAGAGGCGATGGCCCAGATGCAAGCGAAGGCCAGAACAGAAGCGATGGTTAGAGCGATCGAGCCGGTTCGTTGAAACACAACGTTGCCAAGCAGAAGCACTGAAGGAAGGGCAAGCATGGCGAGCCAAAGGCGAAGCCTGCGCTCATAGCTGAGCCGGCGGCGGGAAGCTCCGAGGGGAATCCGATGTTTCCGCGGCGCGGTTTCGAGAGTGTCTATAGCGGAGCTCGGCGCCGACGGTCTAGAGGCCATACTTTTCTATGCGTCGATAAAGAGCGCCGCGACTAAGGCCGAGAGCCTCAGCCGCGTGACTGACATTTCCCTGCGATCTCGAAAGAGCTTTGCGGATGAGAATGGTTTCGACTGCTTCGAGGCTGAGATCGTCGAGGCTCTGCGCCGCGGAGCGATGTGGGTTGAGGCCAAGGTCCGAGACACCGATCCGATTGCCGCGCGCCATCAGGACGGCACGTTCCATGGTGTGGTCGAGTTCGCGGACGTTGCCGGGCCAGGTGTGGGCAAGCATCGCCTGCAGGGCGGAGGGTTCGAAGCCGTCGAGCGAGCGGCGGTAGCGGCTGCTGTAGCGCGCGAGGAAGTGGGCTGCGAGAGCGGGAAGATCTTCGCGACGTTCCCGCAGCGACGGCAGCCGGATCTCAACCGTGTTCAGACGAAAGAGGAGGTCTTCGCGGAAGTGCCCGGCGGCGGCCTGGGCCCGAAGATCGGTATTGGTTGCCGAGAGCATGCGTACGTCCACCTTGCGTGTGGTGGAGGAGCCGACGCGCTCGAGCTCTCCGGTTTCAAGAACACGGAGCAGCTTCGCCTGTTGGCGCGTCGGGATGTTGGCGATCTCGTCGAGAAAGAGGGTACTGCCGCTGGCAAGTTCGAAGCGTCCGATGCGGTCGGCGCGGGCATCGGTGAAGGCACCTTTGACATGGCCGAAGATCTCACTTTCAAACGTTCCTTCAGAGAGAGCTCCGGTGTTTACGGCCACCAGGTTGCGATGGGCGCGATCGGAGAGCCGGTGAAGCGTCTGGGCGACGACCTCCTTGCCGGTGCCGTGTTCGCCGGTGATGAGGATGTTGGCGTCGGACGGGCCGATGCGGCTCATGAGTTCGACGACCGGCCGCATGGATGGCGCGGACGCGATGAAGTCCGGGGCGCCCTCGGCCCGCAGCATTCGGTTCTCCGCTTCAAGCCACCTGGATCGCTTCTGTGCGCGGCTAAGATCGATCTGTGTGCGAAGAATCGTGAGCAAGCGCGGGTTATCCCAGGGCTTCTGGACGAAGTCGTTGGCGCCGCGGCGCATCGCTTCCACGGCAAGATCGACATTGGCAAACGCGGTCATAAGAACGACCGGAATCTGCGCGTCGTGGTCGCGGATCCTGGCCAGTAGATCGAGACCCTCGCGACCGGAGGTTGTGTCGCGTGTGTAGTTGAGATCGATCAGGACGCAATCGAACTCCGCGCTCCGGAGGCAATCGAGCACGAGCGCCGGTGTGCGCGCGGTTTCGAGATGGTAGTCCTCAGGCTTGAGCAGGATCTCGAGTGCCTCGAGAATGTGGGGCTGATCGTCGCCGATGAGCAGACGAGGACGCCTGCTGATCGGTGACGCCCCGGGCGTGGAGGAACGGCCGGGTTGGGAGAGAGTCTCTGGAGCCATGGGTTCTAAACGCGCTATGAAATCAGGGGAGCGAGTCGGCTGCGGCCTGGGCGCCCGTACGTGCCGATTCTACCGAAATGGAGTTCGCCTCAAGGGTGGTGCCGACCGCGCGGTCGAGTTCGATGCGTGCCTTCCGGTTTGCTGTGCGCGCGGCGACGAGGGCGGACTCCGCTGTTGCGAGGTCGCGCTGGGCCGTGAGCGTCTGAAAGGCTGATCCGGCGCCCAGGGCCTGTTCCTTTCCGGTGATGTCAAAGGTGGTGGCGGCAAGATCGCGAGCCTTCAAGGCCGACACGACGCGCGCCTGGCTTTGATCGAGTGAATACTGCGCATTCCGAACCTCGATGCGGATCTGCTTGCGGAGCTGCTGCGCCCGAAGCTCGGCCTGGCGCGATTCGAGTTCGGCACGGTACTGGTCCGACTTGGCGATGCGGTTGCGAAGGGGGAGGTTGAGCGAGAGCCCGACATAGTAATCGGGGGCGGAGTTGTTGAAAGCGTTGCTCAGCGCGCCGCCGTATCCGAGCGGAGCTGTGGAGATGGTGGTGGAGGCGGGGTTTGCCGGTCCGCCGAGGCCGGTGCCGCCGTAGTAGCCGATCAGCGCGAGCTGCGGCAGGAGGGCGTTGCTGGCCGCCTTCCGGCTGATGGCGCGACTCTGGAGGTCGACTTCAGACTCGCGCAGTTCGATGCGCTGCTTGAGGGCTTCCTGAATGATGTCCTGGGTTGGTGTGGAGATCACGGCGGCGGCGTCGCCCGAGACGGTGCTTAGGTCGGTTGGACGAACAGGCATGCTCTCAAGAACGGGGTCGTCCAGGTTCTTGGTGAGGGCGTTCTTGATCAGCAACTGCTGGAACTGGAGCTGCGATCGAGCGATCGTCAGATCTTGTTCGCGATTGGCGACCTCGCCCTCGTCTTTGAGGACATCGAGCGCGGGGATGGCCTGCAGCTCAAGCTCTTTGCGGGCGGTGGAGAGCGTTTGATTCGCGAAGTCCAGGGAGCGGCTTTTCACCTGTTCCTCCTCGTAGGCGCTGACGAGATCCCAGTAGATGTTCGCGATCTGGGTAACGGTGGTGATGACCTGCAGTTCGAAGGCCTCGTCGGAGATCTTCTCGTTGTTCTGAGCGATGCGAAGGTAGCGCAAGTTTGGGCCGCGTCCGAACCCGGCCAGGAGCTGTTGCTGGAACAGAACGCGATAGTACGTGTCGAGCTCGGGATTGAGAAACGTGAAAGGACTGTTGGTGGTACCCCGGTTGTTGTCGAGCACCACCGAAAGGCTGGTGCCCGTGGGAAAGGCCTGCGTGAAACCGAAGTTGCCCGTGATGGTGTTGGAGTGGAGAACCTGCACGCCGTAGATGGAGGTGTTTGCGAGTGGTTCTGTGAAGTGGTGCACATCGACCTCGGCGGTAATGGCAGGGTCATAGGAAGCGACCGCCGTTCCTGTGCCCAGCGTCGATTGCACTATGCCCGAAGCTCCTGTGCCTGCGCCGCCCGCGCCGCCGGTAGTTCCACCGGCGCCTGCACCGGTCGCGCCCGAGCCGAAGCCGCCGATTCCGCCACCGGGAGTGTTCTGAACGACACCGGTGTTTACGCCGCGAAAGACGCCGCCCGCCTGTGTCCGCAAGATATCGGCACGGGCGATCGGGATGTTGTAGCGTGCGATGGCGAGGTCCAGGTTGTCTTCGAGCGCAAGCGCGATGGCATCCCGCAGGGAAAGCTCAAGGACGCCATTGTGGATCAGCGACTCAATCTTCGGAGAGTTGGTGAGGTTGGGCTCCGGAACCCTGCTCGCGCGATAGGTGTCGAAAGGGTTATGGGAGTGCGGGATGTCGAGGCGCAGCGTCCGACGGGTATTGGACGATGCGATGGTTGCGGTGACGGGCGCGGGTGTTGCGGCGGCGTCCTGGGCGCGCAACGGGCGAGGCAGCAAAAGAAGCGCGAGTGCGAAGAAGACGAGTCTTGAGGTCGCGGTCATACTTCAGGCCTGTCTTCCGGAAGCGACGTTGAGCTCGGGGCGTGCCGTGTCGCGCGTAAGCCAGCCATCGCGCAGATCGATCGTCCGCGAGCCGTACCTGGCGTTCACCTCGGAGTGTGTCACCTGAATCACCGTGGTTCCCTGCTCGTTTAGGCTGCGAAAAAGTTCCATGATCTCTGCCGCCTGCTCGGAGTGGAGGTTGCCGGTCGGTTCATCGGCGAGCAGAAGCGATGGCTTGTGGATGACGGCGCGGGCTACGCCGACAAGCTGCTGCTGACCACCGGAGAGCTGTGACGGAAAGAGGTCTTTCTTGCCGACGATGTTGAAGCGGTCCAAAGTATCCGCCACAAGCGCCTCGCGGTCCGAACGGGGGATGTCTTTGTAGGAGAGGGGAAGATCGATGTTTTCAGCGACGGTGAGGTCGTCGAGCAGATGGTAGCTCTGGAAGACCATGCCGATCCGGCGGCGGGCCAGGTCGGCGCGCTGTTTGCGATTCAGCGTTTGGACTGCAGTGCCATCAAAGTTGAACTCGCCGCGCCATTGGTCGTCGAGCATGGCGAGGATGTTGAGCAGGGAGGATTTTCCCGCGCCGGACGGTCCCATGACGGTGACGAACTCGCCGGCACGGATGGTGAGGTCGATGCGCCGGAGAACCCAGGTTTCGGTATGTCCGGTCTTGTAGGAGCGTTCGAGGCGGTGGAGTTCGATCATGGTCTCTCTGGCGGAAGTGATGGGTGGGTGATGGCGTAGGTGGGCGGGAGAAGACCTCATTCGGTGCGGAGGGCCTGCATGGGGTCGAGGCTTGCGGCCCGGCGCGCGGGGATGAAGCTGGCGATGAGAGCCGCGGTGAGCAGGAGAGCGATGACCGCGAGAAGCACGAGAGGTTGGAAGGCGCTGGTCTGATAGAGCGAGTGCTCGAGGAGGCGGCCCGCGAAGAAGGTGAGCGGAAGGCCGAGCAACAACCCGAGCCCAGCCTGAGTTAGGGCGGAGCGGAGGATCAAGGCGAGGACACCGCCGCGGCTGGCTCCAAGCGCCATGCGGATGCCGATCTCGCCGGTGCGGCGGGCGACCGAGTAGGCGGTGACGCCGTAGAGGCCGAGCGCGGCGAGGATGAGGGCGAGCAGGCCGAAGAGGGTGGTGAGACGGACCACGAGCTCCTGCTGGGTGAAGAAGGTGCTGACCTGGTCGGAGTAGGTGAAGAGCTTGAGGATGGGAATGCCGGGATCGACGTTGTGGAGAGTGGCGCGGACGGTGTTCGCGGCCGTGGCGGGGTCGCCCTTGTAGCGGATGATGAGGTTCCCGGCAAAGTGCTTGAACTGCTCGTTCCTGGCGGCTTGTTCCTTGGTGGAGGCAGGGGCGTTGATGACGTCGTAGCTGGTGAACTGGGCCATGGGGGTGAAGTACATGGGGGGCTCGGGGGCGGTGGGGTCGCCGTACTTGGTGTCGTCGACGACGCCAACGATTTCATATTCGGCGGTCATGGCACGGTCCGGACCGAAGTGCTCGCCGATGGGAGGCTTGCCTTTGAGGAACTTGTCGGCGAAGGTCTTATTGACAACGGCGACGTGGGTGCTGGTGGCGGTGTCTTGCTCGGTGATGGCGCGGCCGAGGAGAACGTGGGTGCCGACCGCGTCGAAGAACTGCGGATTGACGGCGAGATACCCGGCAATGTTTGTGGCATTGGGGTCGCCGCCTGGCAGCGCAATGCCGCCGTTCCAGTTGTTGTCGGACATGGGCCCGTAAGTCGCATACGCGGTGTTCTGGATGCTGGGCTGGGCGGCGAAGGCCTGGTCGATGCGGCGATAGAGACCGGCGAGCTGGTC
>CAXTYQ010000005.1:0-87827 GCA_964248505.1 uncultured Acidobacteriaceae bacterium | reverse complement strand
CTTCTCGACCAAACTTCCCCTTGCAGTCGCGCGGCGGACCATACAATGGAGGTACTTGGAGGTCAGGCTTAGGATCTTTTTGTGGAACCGCAATGTCGGGCGTAGCGATCAAGACTTTACTCGACCTTGCAGTATCTTCATATAAGTCTTCGATGAGTCACGATTGTCCCAGGCACCTTTGATGAAGTCACGCAGATTGGGCATGTCTTTGTCGACAGTGGTAGCCCAAAGATTGGGGCTGTACTCGAAGACCCTCAGCATGTTATCTACGTCGAATAGCGGACCGGTGCCTTCGGCCTTGAGTAAGACCACAGGCTTGTCCTGAGCCATTCTGACCCCCAGCTCAAACATCACATTAGGATTATGTTCGGTAAGATCTGCGATTACTAGAAGAGCCTCGATCAGATCCGTGATGATCGTGGATTGAATGACGTCACTACCTTGTCGATTGGCCGTCTTGACTTTGAAGTCTTTTGCCGCGGGGATGATGATGCTTCGAAGAACTTCGGCAAAGAAGCCCTTCGGATGCTTGGCGTCACGTTCGACAAATGGAAGGATCACGAATGCTGTAAGGCTCGAATTTGAAGATCCTTCAGATAGGGTCACGGTCTCCGGCCCATGCGCTAAGGGTTCCAGTTCTCCTTGGTCATCGGTTGCGGTGTTAGGGACACCCGAAATGATTCCTAGATATTCGCAGTTCTCACGAAATATCTTGGCGAATCCTCATGGGTTTCGGGATCTAGCGCAAACTCCTTTGTGAGGGTGTTGCCTAAGTACTTCATGTCAGGAAGATTGCTGCCCTTGTAATAATCGAGAACCTTCCTGAATATCTCGATTTTCAAGAACGCCTGCTTCTTTGAAGCCAATTCCGCCTCAGGGTTCGGCGCATATACGATTTCACGCCCAAGTTCTTCTAGCGCAATTTTTGGAGTGTCTCTCGTTCCCGTGGTGAGACCGTAATCGCGGGAAGCCGCTGTCAGATAGAACCAAGCGTTTCCCCCTTTCGAAGTGCCCACGGCCTTCCGAACTTCGTCTGTATCCCAGGGGTTGCCGCCGTTGTGCTCCTTCAATGCGTGCGGGACCAAAAGCGCCTTCTGAAGAGTGGCTCGCGGAAATGGCCATTTAACTTTCTTGGGTGCAGTTGCGACTCCCGCAGCTTTTTTCTTGGAAACCATGTTTAACCTCGATCATGTTGCGCGCAGTGGAATGGGGCGGAGCGGCTACAGATTACCTGAAATGAACGGTTTAGCACTGATAAACGCGCTTGTCGGAAGTTGAACACCGTACGCTATCCCAAACCGTCTGTTGCACGCCGCACTTGGACTGCACCCCCAGCATTTCGGAGTTCGTACTCGACCTCGGCTGCAATTTGAAAGCGAGGAGATATTTTCGTCACCCAAGCGTAGTTTGGGTGGGCCCCTCCACCCCCTACGCCGCAACCGGCGGCAGACAAACCGCCCCACAGTGCGTACAAAATCGCGCCGTCGGCTCAATCGAGCCTCCACATGCGGGACACTTAAGAGGCACAACCTGCATCCCCCCGTCCTGTCCCGCAAACGGGGCAGGGAAGCCGGCCGAAACCCGGTTCGCAATCAACGAAGCCTGGAAAAAGTTGAAGCCGCGCACGCGCCCAGGCATTAGAAAGCACTCCACAAACCCGCACAGGGTCGGTATCCCTGTCCAGAAAAACAGCGCATACAAGACACCCAGGCCGTTCCGCCGAAGGTAAAAATGATGCGCCCCAAACGTCCCCAGAAAGAACGCCAGCAAAACGCCCGCCACCTCATCCTTGCGATTCGCCTCATACTCCGCCGCAAACCACGCGCGCTGCGCCGGGCTCATCCCAACCGTGTAAACCTCTTCACTCTGCAGCATAAAGTGCACTCCCTACCCCGGATCTTGACCGCACAGGATCATACGACCGCATCGGCGTCGCGGTTCCGCGCTTGCAAAGCTACGGCGATCACCACTCCTTAGCAGCCGAGTCCGGAGTCAACGGCGTCCCCGCCGCACGCGCCTTCCATCGCAGCACCGGCTTGCGTGCCGCCGCGGTCTCGTCCAGCCGCCGCAGCCTTGTTGAGTGCGGAGCCGACTTCACCAGCTCTGGATTCTCAGCCGCCTCGCGCGCGATCTGCTTCAACGCGTCGATCAGCAGATCCAGCTCCTCGCGGCTCTCGCTCTCGGTCGGCTCAATCATCATCGCGCCGTTCACCACCAACGGAAAGCTGACCGTATACGCGTGAAACCCGTAGTCGATCAGCCGCTTTCCCATGTCGCCCGTCTTGACGCCGTTCTTCGCCTGCAGCTTGTCCGAGAACACCACCTCATGCAGCGACCGCGTCTTGTACGGCAGCTCAAACGTCCCTTCCAGCTTCGCCCGGATGTAGTTGGCATTCAACACCGCATCCTCGGTCGTCTGCCGCAAACCATCGGGACCGTTCGCCAGGATGTACGCCAGCGCGCGGACAAACATGCCGAAGTTGCCGTAAAACATCCGAACCCGCCCAACCGTCTCCGGCCGATCGTAGTCGAGCGTCAGCGTCCCATCCGCCTTGGTCGTTACCACCGGAGTCGGCAGGAACGGCTCCAAGATCCGCTTGCACGCAACCGGCCCCGACCCAGGACCACCACCCCCATGCGGCGTCGAAAAAGTCTTATGGAGATTCAGGTGCATCACATCCACGCCAAAGTCCCCCGGTCGAGCCTTGCCGACCAAGGCATTCATATTCGCCCCATCCATGTACAAAAGAGCGCCCTTCGCATGGAGGATCTCGGCGATCTTCGCAATATCCGACTCAAACACACCGATCGTCGACGGATTGGTCAGCATCAGCGCCGCCGTGTCCTCGTCCACCATCCGCTCGAGTTCCGCAAGATCGACCATGCCCTGAGCGTTCGACTTCAGGTTCGCCACCTCGTACCCGCAAACCGCCGCGGTCGCCGGATTGGTCCCGTGCGCCGAGTCCGGAATGATGATCTTGCGCCGAGGATTGCCACGCGACTGGTGATACGCCCGAACCAGCAAGATGCCCGTAAACTCCCCGTGCGCGCCCGCCGCCGGCTGCAAGGTAATCGCGTCCATTCCCGTAATCTCGATCAGCGCGTCCGAGAGCACATGCATAATCTCAAGCACACCCTGCGACAGCGACTCCGGCTGATACGGATGCGCCTCGGCGATCCCCTCCATGCGCGCCACCATCTCGTTCACCCGGCCGTTGTACTTCATGGTGCACGACCCAAGCGGATACATCCCGAGATCGATCGCATAGTTCCACGTCGAAAGCCGCGTAAAGTGCCGCAGGATCTCGATCTCGCTCAGCTCCGGCATCGCCCCGAGATCGGTCCGCATCTGGTCCCCCAGAAGCGCCGCCGCATCCACCGCCGGAACGTCCATCTGTGCCAGCCGATACCCCTTCTTCCCCGGAGAACTCTTCTCAAAGATAAGGCCTTCATTCTGGTTGACATGCGTCGTCGCCTTCTTCGGCGTGCCGACAAACTTCTCCGTCGCTCCAGCTTCCTGCGCAGACTTCTGCTCCATCACCAATCCTGTCGTCGCCATCGCATCCACCTCTCAGAACTCCACCTGATCTGCCGCCGTTCCCGTGGCCGAGTACATCCCGGCCTCCGGTCCATCCAGATCTTCCTCACGCAGACTCAGCGCCAGCACTGTCCCATTCTCAAGCTTCAAGGTCAGAGCATCGCCCTCTTCGAGCATCGCTTCCTCAACCTTCTCGCCGATCTGCGCGCACATCGCATTCCTGTACTCAGGCTCACCAAACGCCACCGAGAAGTCGCTCAACAGCACTGCGGGCCACGCATACAGCGTCAGCAGCGGCGTCTCAAACCGCAGCTGCAAGTAGTCCAGAACGAACTCAACCGCCGTAAGCTCCTCGCCCTCGATCGCCGAGATGTCCATGCCTACTTCGCCGCTCCAAACACAAGCTGGGCCAGCTCCGTCTCGTGCGATCCCGCCCCCGCGAGCGCCTCCGCCGCCGCCTCCATCTGCGCACGCGTCGTCACCTCGGTCGCACACCACAGGCTCGCACCCGCACCCAGCTCCGGATACCACTTCGCCAAAGGCAAACCGCCGATGATCTTCCGCTCAAGCAGGGAAGCGTTCGTCTCCTCTGCCCCCTCCGGCAAATCGAGAACGAACTCGTGAAAGCGCGGCGCACCGTCGAACAGCACCTTCGCCCCCGCACTTTCAGCCAGTGTGCGGCGCGCAAACTCCGCCTTCGCCAGGTTCTGCTCGGCCAACTCCCGCAAGCCCTCCCTGCCGTACACCGTCAAGAACACCGTCACCATCAGCGCGACCAGCGCCTGATTGGTGCAGATGTTCGAGGTCGCCTTCTCGCGCCGAATATGCTGCTCCCGCGTCGACAGCGTCAGTACAAACCCACGCTTGCCGTCGGCATCCTTGGTCTCGCCCACCAGCCGCCCGGGCATCTGCCGCAAGAACCGTTCCTTGCACGCGATCACGCCGCAGTACGGTCCGCCATAGCTCAGAGCCACGCCAAAGCTCTGCGCCTCCAGCGACACAATGTCCGCCTCGCTCGGCGGCTTCACAATCCCCAACGAGATCGCCTCCGCGATCGACACGATCAGCAGCGCGCCCTTCGCATGTGCGATCTCCGCGACTGCCGCAACGTCCTCGATCGTCCCGAAGAAGTTAGGCGACTGAATCAGCACACACGCCGTGTCGGAAGTGATCGCCGCATCGAGCGCCGCAAGATCCACGCGCCCGTTGCCCCCATACGAGACCTCCGTCATCGGAATCTGCTGGTGCTGCGCGTACGTCCGGATCACCTCGCGATACTCCGGATGCACGGTCCGCGCCACCACCGCCCCCGATCGCCCGGTGACGCGCACAGCCATCATCACCGCCTCGGCCGCTCCCGTCGATCCGTCATACATCGACGCGTTCGCAATCTCCATGCCGGTCAGCTCGCAGATCATCGTCTGAAACTCAAACATCGCCTGCAGCGTCCCCTGCGAGATCTCGGCCTGATACGGCGTGTAGCTCGTCAGGAACTCGCCCCTCTGCACGATCGCGTCGATCAGCACCGGCTTGTAATGCCGGTACACACCCGCGCCCAGAAAGCTTGCAAACCCCACAGCATTCTTGCCGGCAAACTCACGAAACCGATCGACGATCTCGGACTCCCCGTGCTGCCGCGGAACATCGAGATCGCGCCTGAGATAGAACTCACTCGGGATCGTCGAGAACAGCTCATCGATCGACCCGACCCCAATCTCGGCCAGCATCTCAGACCGGTCCGCCGGTGACTTCGGAAGGTATCGCATGGTCGTCAGTGCCCAGTCTCTTCCTTGATAAAACCCTCATACTCCGCGGCGCTGAGCAAACTCTCTGTCTCCATGGCATTCATCAACTCCACCTTGATGAGCCACGTCGAGTTCGCCTCCGTGTTGATCGTCTCGGGCGCCGATGCCAGCGCCTCATTCACCTCCAGCACGGTGCCGGTCACAGGCGCAAACAGGTCGCTCACCGCCTTCACGCTCTCGACCGAACCAAAGGTAGACCCGGCCTGGATCTCCGAACCGACGCGCGGCAGATCCACAAAAACAATGTCCCCCAGCGAATCCTGCGCGTAATCCGTAATGCCGATCGTCCCAATCTCACCCGAGACCTCGATCCACTCGTGCTCTTTCGTATACCGGTACTGCTCAGGGTAGGGCATGCGTCCGCGCTTCCTCCATCTCTCTTGATTGTAGTGCTCCGAACCCGTTCGGTCCGGCCCGCACCCTACGCCGTCTTCTTTGCGCGTTTGTAGAACGGTAAAGCGACCACCTTCGCTTTCACGGGCAGACCACGAACCTCGACCGCCAGCTCTGTCTCCAACTCGGCGAAGTCCTTCGCCACATACGCCATCGCAATGTTCTTCTTCAGATACGGCGCCGGCGACCCGCTCGTCACCCTGCCCACCAGGCCGCCGTCAGCCGACAACACCGGATACCCATCTCGCCCAATGCCGCGCTCCACCATCTCAAGCCCGATCAGCTTGCGCTCCGGACCTCCTCGAGCCTGCACTTCCAGCAAAGCATCCCTGCCCACAAACGTCGGCTTCTCCAACTTCGCATACCGTCCCAGACCGGCCTCCAGAACATTGATCTCGTCCGAAATCTCGTGCCCGTAGAGCGCCATCGCTGCCTCCATCCGAAGGGTGTTGCGAGCGCCCAGGCCGCACGCCAAAATCCCAAACTCCCGGCCCGCCTCCAGCACCTCCGTCCAGACCCGCGCGCTCGTCGGCTCATCGCTCGGCACATAAATCTCAAATCCATCCTCGCCCGTATACCCCGTCCGTGCGATCAGGACGTTGTGCAAACCACACACCTGACCCCACGTAAACCAGTAATTCCTGATCCCGCTCAGATCCACCGGCGTCAGCTTCTGCAACGTCTCCTGCGCCCGCGGTCCCTGGATCGCGATCTGCGTGTAATAGTCGCTGAAGTCGTTCACATGCACGCCCGGCATGCGTCCAATCCGCGACCGCACCCACGCCACATCCTTTTCGCGCGTCCCCGCATTGATCACGATCAGGTAGTCGTTCTCGCTGAGCTTGTGCACAATCACATCGTCCACAAACGTCCCCTCCGGCGTCAGCATGGCCGAGTACTGCGCCTGCCCAACCGCCAGCTTCGACGCATCATTCATGCACAACTCGTTGATCGCCGCCAACGATCCAGGCCCGCGCAGCTGAATGTCGCCCATATGCGACACATCAAAGACGCCCACTGCCGTCCGCACCGCCATATGTTCCGCGATCAGCCCAGAGTATTCAACCGGCATATCCCATCCGCCAAAATCGACCATCTTGGCCTTTGCCGATCGATGCATCCCGTTCAGCGCCGTCTTGCGCAAGGTCGTTGCTACCTCAGCCATACTCTTCTTCCCCAATACTCCCGTCGAAATCCTGCAGGCGCTGCTCATCTCCACTGCAAGAACTTCGGACACTCAACGATAGCATCGCCATCACCGCCCCGACCGGCCTATCCGGACCAGCCCTCCACCCTCGTTTGACAACGTCACCACCCGGCGATAGCCTGAAGTTCGCATGTGCGTCTTCCTGCATCACCATCGGTCGCATCCCAGCCACGTACACACCGTGCTGGCGGCTGACCCGTCCGATGTGATCCGGTAACAAAACCTCACATCCAAAGATTTTCGGACAAGGCCCGCCAGCGCACACACACCGCGAGCGGGCTATTCTTCTGCGCGTAACACGATCAACACCCACCCACAGAAACGAGACGGAGACCATGCAGGACACCAAGATCGATTTCGCAAAGATGGACGGCCTCGTTCCGGGAATGGTTCAGGACGCAAAGTCCGGGGAGCTCCTCATGCTCGGCTTTCTCAACGAAGTCAGCTACCGCAAGTCACTCGAAACCGGATTCGTCACGTTCTGGAGCCGCACCCGCCAGAAGCTGTGGATGAAAGGCGAGACCAGCGGCAATCGGCTTCGGATCGTCGAAGCTTCGACCGACTGCGACAACGACGCTCTCCTGTTCAAGGTGGAGGTCGAAGGCGATGGCCTCGTCTGCCATGAAGGAACCGTAAGCTGCTTCACGAAACCCGTCCCACTCGCCATCGCGACTACGCCCGCGTCCTAGAACGCAACGGAAAACGCATCCAGACGAAAAAGGAGCACATGCCCGACAAACTCAAGCTCGGAATCCCCAAGGGAAGCCTTCAGGACGCCACGGTGTCTCTCTTTGAGCGCGCCGGCTGGCGCATCTTCGCCAACGGCCGATCGTACTTCCCAACCATCGACGACGACGAGATCGAATGCATGCTCGTCCGCGCGCAGGAGATGGCCCGCTACGTCGAACACGGCGCGCTCGATGCCGGCCTCACCGGCAACGACTGGATCCTCGAAAATCAAAGCGATGTCGAACGCATCACATCGCTCACCTACTCCAAACAGAGCCGCACCGCGGTCAAGTGGGTCCTCGCCGTCCCGGAAGACTCGCCCTTTCAGCGTCCCGAAGATCTCGCCGGCAAGACCATCGCCACGGAACTCGTCGAGTTCACCAAACGCTACTTCGCTGCCAAGGAAATCGACGTAAGAGTTGAGTTCAGCTGGGGCGCGACCGAAGTCAAACCGCCAACGCTCGCCGACGCCATCGTCGAGGTCACCGAAACCGGCTCCTCCCTCCGCGCCAACCGCCTTCGCATCATCGAAACCCTCATGGAAAGCGAGACCCAGCTCATCGCCAACAAGCTCGCCTTCAGCAATCCAACCAAGCGCGAGAAGATCGAGAACATCTCGCTCATGCTCAAAGCGGCCATCGCTGCCCAGGGCCGCGTCGGCCTCATGCTCAACGCGCGCAAGTCCGATCAAGCGACCATCGTCAGCGTCCTCCCCGCTCTCAACTCACCCACCGTCAGCCAGCTCAGCGACCCCGACTGGGTAGCCATGAACACCATCCTCGAAGAGCACCAGGTGCGCGACGTCATCCCCAAACTGAAAGCCGCGGGAGCCACCGGCATCGTCGAGTACCCACTCAGCAAAGTTGTCCTCTAACTCCGCCCAATCATGAAGCTGCTGAAAACCTCCGGTCCCGAAGCCGCCGCCACCGAGAAGCTCCTCGTTCTCCTGGAGCAGCGCGGCGCCGTGAACACGGCCAAGGTCGAAAACACTGTCCGCACCATCCTTGCCGACGTCCATCAGGGCGGCGATCAGGCTCTCATCGAGTACGCCGGTCGCTTCGACGGCCTCGCCACGGATCAGCCGGTGCGCGTCTCCGCCGACGAGATGCGCTCGGCCTGGAACGAGACCGCCCCAGCTCTCCAACTCGCCATGCAGACCGCGCAGAAAAACATCCGCGCCTTCGCCACAGCGCAACTCCCAGAGCAGTGGTCCGCGGAGCATACCCCCGGCGTCCAGACCGGCCAGATCGTCCGTCCGCTGGGAAGCGTCGGCTGCTACGTTCCCGGCGGCCGCTACCCCCTCCCATCGACCCTTCTAATGACCGCGACACCCGCCGAGGTCGCCGGCGTCCCCCGCATCGTGGTCTGCTCTCCCAAACCCGCCCGCGAAACCCTCGCCGCGGCCCACCTCGCCAACGTCACCGAGTTCTACCGCATCGGTGGCGCCCAGGCCATCGCCGCCCTCGCCTACGGCACCGAAACCATCAGGCCGGTCGACAAAATCGTGGGCCCCGGCAACCTCTACGTCACCTGCGCCAAAACTCTTGTGCAGAACGTCTGCGGCATCGACATGCCCGCCGGCCCAACCGAGATCGTCGTCACCAGCGAGACCGGTTCGCCCCTCCTCATCGCCGCCGACCTGGTCGCGCAAGCCGAACACGATCCCGAAGCCCTCGCCATCCTCATCACCAGCAACCAGACGCTGGCCGAGCAAGTGCTCGCCGAAACCAAACAGCAATCCGCCGGCAACAAAATCGCCCAGGAATCGCTCTCCGCCCAGGGTTACGCCTTTGTAACCGATTCAGTTACAGAAGCTCACGACCTGACCAACCGCCTCGCCCCCGAGCACCTCACCGTCGACACCTCCGCTGACCTCGACTGGATCCAGAACGCCGGCAGCGTCTTCGTCGGCCCCTACTCCGCGCAATCGATGGGCGACTACATCTCCGGTCCCAACCACGTCCTTCCCACCGGTCGCGCGGGTCGCATCCGCGGAGGCCTCTCCGTGCTCGATTTCGTCAAGATCATCACGGTCCAGGACTACACCCGCGCCGGCCTCCACACCCTCGGCCCGCACGCCATCGCCCTCGCCAGAGCCGAAGGCCTCACCGCCCACGCCCAAAGTGTGCGCGCCCGCATGGAGGCACCATGAGCACCATCACCGGTCCCACCAGCATCGAAGCCAACCTCTCGACCAACGTCGACCTCGAGCTCGAACGCGCCCTCACCACACCGCGCCCACACGCCGGCGCACTCCAGCCCCGATCTCGTGTCCTCGCCATGCCCGAGTACCACCCGCCGCTCGCCAGCCGCGCCATGTTGCGCCTCGACTTCAACGAAAATACCTTCGCACCCTCGCCCCGCGTCCTCGACCAGATCCGCGCCCTCACCGCGGAAAACCTCACCATCTACCCCGAGCGCGAGCACGCCGAGATCAGCACCGCCGCCCACTTCAACCTCCAGCCGGACCAGCTCCTGCTCACCAACGGCGTCGACGAAGCCATCCACCTCCTCGCGCTCGCCTTCCTCGAACCCGAGGACGAAGTCCTCTTCAACACGCCTTCCTTCTTCATGTACGACGTCAGCGCCAGCATGATGACCGCCAACCTCCGCCGCGTGCAGTCCGACAGCACGCTCAGCTTCCCGCGCTCCGGCATGCTCGCCGCCATCACGCCTCGCACCAAACTCATCCTGGTCGCCTCGCCCAACAATCCCACAGGAGCCGTCGTCTCGCGCGAACATCTCCTCGAGCTCGCCGCCGCCGCTCCCCACGCCGTCGTCTTCGTCGACGAAGCCTACTTCCACTTCCATGGCGACACCGTCCTCGACGACGTCGGCCGCATCCCCAACCTCGTCGTCGGCCGCACCTTCTCGAAGGCCTACGGTCTGGCCAACCTGCGTCTCGGCATGCTCGCCGGCCCCGCCGATCTGATCGGTTACGTCCGCAAAGTCGCCTCGCCGTACAACGTCAACGGAGTCGCCCTGGCTGTCCTCCCATCCGCCCTCGCCGACGCCGACTACCTGGCCTGGTACGTCAGCCAGATCCACGCCGGCCGCGACCGCATCATGCAAGCGCTCGATCGCATCAACGTTCGCTACTGGCCGAGCCAGGCCAACTTCGTCCTCTTCGAGGTCGGCCCGCGCCACAAAGATCTGGTCAGCCGCATGCGCGACAAAGGCGTCCTCCTCCGCGACCGCTCATCCGACCCCGGCTGCGAGGGCTGCGTCCGCATCACCGTCGGCATCGAGTCTCACGTCACACAAGGCATCGCCGCCCTCACCGAAACCCTCAAGGAGATGCAATGGACACGCCCTTAGAAGCAGCTCCGAGAAATGTAACGACATCAGGCACAATCTCTAACGTCGACGCTCCAGAACAGAACGCGCAGCAGGTCCATGCAGAAAACGTAACCCAACCCGCTACAATCTCAAACACCGTAGCCCCCGCCATTCCAATCCGGACCGCGACCATCGATCGCAAGACCACCGAAACCGAAATCCACCTCCGCCTCTCGCTCGACGGCCAGGGCGCCTACACCGTCTCGACCGGCATCCGCTTCTTCGACCACATGCTCGAGCTCTTCACCCGCCACGGCGGCTTCGACCTCGCGCTCACCGTCACGGGCGACCTCGACGTCGACCAGCACCACACCGTCGAAGACACCGGCATCGCCCTCGGCGAGGCCTTCGCCCAAGCCCTCGGCGACAAACGCGGCATCCTCCGCGCCGGATACTTCGTCATGCCCATGGACGAGACCCTCGCCGTCGCCGCCGTCGACCTCTCCGGCCGCACCGCCTACGCCGTCGAGACCCTCGTCACCGTCCCCCTCGTCGGCGACCTCAAAACCGAACTCGTCACCGACTTCTTCGAGGGCTTCGCTCGCGGCAGCAAAGCGAACATCCACATCAAAGTCCTCTACGGCCGCTCCAACCACCACAAAATCGAAGCCAGCTTCAAAGCCTTCGCCCGAGCCCTCCGCGGAGCCACCTCCCGCGACGAACGCATGCGCGAAATGTTGCCCTCCACCAAAGGATTGCTGTAGAGAAAGAGCACTGATTGTTCGATAAGTCTCTAAGGCGCATCTCATACGGCATCGTTGCCGTCAACCTAGCGTGCCTGACCATCGTTGGGTTGTCCTTCCTTGTCCAGCTGTCCAGTCCGTTTCAGGGGAAGGTGAGATCACTGGCCTACTTCGCTGGTTTTGTTGCCATGTTCGCCCTTCTAACAGCAATGGTTGCTGGCATCGTTCTCGAGCTAAAACGAAGTAGAGCGGCCGTTTGGATCAATCTCGGCTGGTCGTCAACAGCGCTGGTTTTTGGTTCGCTGTCGATAATCTTTGAGGCTCTAAAGGAGCCCATTCCTCGGAAAGCTATGGCTGTTATCGTGATCAGCTCCGTTCTAACTCTCGGCCTTCCATTTGCGGTGGTTGCTATTCTTTACCGCAATTTGTTCACGTCTCACCAACGCTCGAAAGTCGAAGTGAGTTGTTATCCCTCCAGTGAAGGAACTACATCGAAACAGAGCTCGACCCTTGGCCGAGTTGCAATTTGGCTTTCGCCGCTCCTCTTCCTTTACCCAATAGCACTTACTCTCCTTCTGCGCGGAAATCATCTGAGCACACGGAAGGCGGCCGGTCTCGAACTCCTGCTCTTTCTGCTTTGCCCACTCGCGATTGCTACAGTCGCGTTTGCTTTCAGCAACAAAGGCGGCGCGAGAATCTTCGCGGTCACGTTGTCATCATTAGCTCTGGTCTTGAACCTCGTTGTCCTGTTTTTGATCTCGCTTTCTGTGTAACCATGATCGCCGTCATCGACTACAAAGCCGGAAACCTCACCAGCGTCGTCAAAACGCTGCGCCACCTCGGCGCCCACGACATCCTCATCACCCAGGACCCCGAGGCCGTCCGCCGCGCCGACCGCGTCATCCTCCCCGGCGTCGGCCACTTCCGCTCCACCCAGCTCCTCCACGACCTCCAACTCACCGAAGCTACCCGCGACGCGATCGCCCGCGGAGCCCCCTTCCTCGGCATCTGCGTCGGCCTCCAGTGGCTCTACCAGGGCTCCACCGAAGCCGACACCACCGATGGCCTCTGCCACCTCGCCTCCAAATGCGAGCGCTTTCCCGAGACCTTCGAAGACACCGCCCTTAAATCCCCTCACGTCGGCTGGAACTCTCTCGAAGACATCCGCCCCGACTCCAAACTCCTCGCCGGCATCGCCCCCGGCGCGTTCGTCTACTACACCCACTCCTGGCGCGCCCCCGTCTCCGCCGCCACCGCCGCCACCACCACCTACGGCGGCCCCTTCACCGCCGCGGTCGAGCAGGGCAACGTCATGGGCGTCCAGTTCCACCCCGAAAAATCCGCCGGCACCGGCCTGCGCATCCTGCAGAACTTTCTCAGCCTCTAACAATGCAATACGGAGACATCGAGCATGACCACCACCACCACCGAAATCGTTCAAGGCACCGTCGAGATGGTCCGCCCCCAAGAAGCTGCCAACTGGACCGGCATGGACCTCATCCCCTTTGAAACCATCGCCGAGCGCTCTCTCGACCTCGAACACGAGGGCCAGCCGGCCACTCTCACCGTCTCCTTCGGCAAGCCGTTCCCCGTCAGAGCCCGCGGCTGGGCCTGCCCCTACCGCATCTCCGCCCTGGGCCGCGACCACATCACCCCCGCCGGCGGCGCCGACTCCGTCCACTCCCTCCAGATGGCCATGCACATGGTCCACAACGAGCTCTCCGCCATGGCCCGCCACCACAAAATCACCTTCCTCGGCACCGACGACCTCGGCTTCGGCCGCTCCGCCGAGAGCGACGCCGCCATCGCCAAGTGCCCCGTCATGGGCATGAGCGTCAGCTCCTAAGTACCCGCTCCCGCTGTATGAAGCACTCCGGAGCCTCCCCTAACTTGCGTCCCGTGGCGCAGTTACCCAAGCCGATTCCATACAATAGAGAGATGGCAACTTTAGCCTTCTCAACGGAGTCCACGGTGTCTGAAGCACAGATCTTCATATATCTTGATATCGCTTGAGATCCAGACCTAACTCCTTTGAATCGGGTATTTTGGATCAAATGTGTACGGGGTAGGGGGTACCCCATCCGAGTGAGACCTGCTTGCTGACCAAACGCATCATCGCCTGCCTCGACGTCCGCTCCGGCCGTGTCGTCAAAGGCGTCCAGTTCGTCGACATCGTGGACGCCGGCGACCCGGCAGAACTCGCGCATCGGCACGCGGCGGCGGGGGCCGACGAGATCGTGTTGCTCGACATCACGGCCACGCACGAGGGGCGCGGGACTCTTCTCGATACGGTTCGCCGCGCGGCCGCGGAGCTGTTTGTGCCGTTTACGGTCGGCGGCGGCATCCGCTCTGCCCAGGACGCGGCGGAGGTCTTCAGTGCCGGGGCCGACAAGGTGTCGATCAACTCGGCGGCGATCGCGCGGCCCGATCTGATCTCCGAGATCGGACTGAGCTTCGGCGCGCAGGCCGTGATCGTCGCCATCGACGCGCGCCGCGGAACAGCTCCGCCCCCGCCCGGCGCGGACGCGGTTCAGCACGCAATTGCGACCGCCGAAGTCTACGTCTCCGGAGGCCGCAAGCCCACCGGCCGGCCCCTGCTGGACTGGGCACGGGAGGCCGAAGATCGCGGCGCGGGCGAGATCCTGCTTACCTCGATGGACGCCGACGGGACGCGCTCCGGCTTCGATTGCGAGCTTACCGCCGCCGTCTCCGAGGCCGTGCAGATCCCGGTGATCGCCTCGGGAGGTGCCGGCTCCGCGAAACACTTCGCCGATGTCTTCAGCCATCGGCCGGG
This sequence comes from uncultured Acidobacteriaceae bacterium, assembly GCA_964248505.1. Lineage (GTDB taxonomy): Bacteria > Acidobacteriota > Terriglobia > Terriglobales > Acidobacteriaceae > Edaphobacter. Next base: position 73,339 of record CAXTYQ010000005.1, on the reverse strand, counting down.
CGGCGGAAAGGCGGACGCCGCGCTCGCCGCAAGCATCTTCCACTTCGGCATCACCAGTTCCCGCGCCTTGAAAGCCGAGCTCCAGCGAGCCGGCGTTCCTGTTCGGCTACCGTGTTGACGGCGAGCTCTTAGCTCTTGGCTAAAATCAAAACTCCACGAGTCCCGACCCGCCACGAACCAGCTAACAGCTAAAAGCTAGGAGCCAAAAGCTAAAGATGCTGATCCCCTCCATCGATCTCCTGGGCGGCCAGATCGTCCAGCTCGTCCAAGGCGAAGATCTCAGGCTGGCGTTCGACGACGTCGAGCCCTGGATCGAGCGCTTCTCGAACTACCCGCTCGTACAGCTCATCGACCTCGACGCAGCGAAGCGCCAGGGCTCAAATCAGGCCCTGATCCAGCGGATCTGCAAAGAACTTCCGTGTCAGGTTGGCGGTGGCTTGCGCTCTGCCGACGACGCCCGAACTCTGCTGGACGCAGGAGCGAGACGCGTCATCTTTGGGTCCTCTCTGTTCGGCGAGAGCGGGATCGAGAAGAGCTTCGCCGCAGGTCTGAAGCAGCAGCTCGGTGAAGACGCCCTCGTCTTTTCCGTGGACACAAAGGACGGCCAAGTCGCGGTCAAAGGCTGGAAGGATCGCGTTCCTCTCACCCCTGAGGTGGCCATCACCTGGCTGGAGGATTTCTGCGGCGCCTTTCTCTATACCCACGTCGACACCGAGGGCACGATGTCAGGCTTCCCCTTTGAGGTCGCGGCAACGCTGCGCGCGACCACCGCCCGGCAGTTGATCGTTGCCGGCGGCATTCGGTCGCAGACTGAGATCGACGCCCTCGATCAGATCGGCGTGGATGCGGTGGTTGGCATGGCCGTCTACACCGGCGCACTCAAAGCCTAGATCCGTGGAGGCCACCCCTAGTCGCTACGTCTAGTCTTTGTTCGCCGCATCTTCGGACAAGGCGTAATATCCGCGACGGTTCTGCACCTTTAGACCCTTGCCGCACGTGATTTCCAACTTCCGAAAGCCGCCATCGAGCTTCAGATTGGTTGGCGTGTAGCTGGCAAGGTATTGCGTTCGCAACTCATCCTGAATCTGCTGAAACGCCTCCTCCAGACGTTTGCCGTTGTTGCCGACGTTGATGACGCGCCCGCCGGTATCGGTCGCCAGTTTCTCCATGTCGCGGTCGCCCGAGTAGCCGATCGACATACCGCCGTAGAAGCCCCGGTCCGCGATCAGGATGACGTAGACGATCGCATTCGCCTTCTGCGCGGCTTCGGTTGCGGTCTTCAGGGTCTCCTGCGACCCCTGGTCGCCGCCGTCGGTCAGCATCACCAGGATCTTGCGCCCGGCCTCCTGCCGCAGCTTGTCATGCGCGGCCAGGTAGACGGCGTCGTAGAGCAGAGTTCCGCGCGGCCGCCCGTTGCCTGTGACGGAACCCGTTCCCGCGCCCGTGTTGATGGTTGCCTTGTCGATGGCCCGCTTCAGTTCGCGGGGCGAGTTGGTGTAGTCGGCCAGGAGGTCTACGTTGATGTCGAACGAGATCAGAAACGCCTCGTCCTTAGGGGTTAGCACGCTCTTCAGGAAGGTCGCTCCCGATTCCTGCTCAAGCGGCAGTACGTTTTGCTGCGATCCGCTGGTGTCGAGCAGGATCCCGATCGTCAGCGGCAGGTTCTTTTCCTGCGTGAAGTTCTTGGTCACCTGCAGAGCTTTGTCTTCAAAGATGCTGCAGTCGTCCTTGTGCAGGTTGGTGATGAAGCCGTTCTTATCGCGAACGGAGAAGTACACGTTGACGAGGTTTACGTTCACCTTAAGTGTCTGGGTATCGAGGCCTTCGATCTCCTGCGGCTTGGCGGAGCTTTCAGGCGGCGGTCCGCCGGGCATGGGCGCTTCCTGCGCGCACACAGCAACGGGAGAGAGGAGAGCGAACAGAACGAGAGCTTGAGCAAAAGACCGCATGAAACTTAGACGACAGAGGAGCGCAGGAAGTCAGCGTGTCTCGAACTCTTGCTCCTCGCGGGTGGTGCCCCTCTTCCCTCCATTGAACTCTCTGCGCCGCTGGTAAACTAAGAGAGGACTGATCCGGCGAAGATCCGCTGGAGAAGTTCCGGACAGGTGGTAGATCGGTGACAAGGCTCAGCATACTCGCAGGCACGCTCGCACTCCTCACGCCAGGTATCGGGCAGCAGCCAGGCGCTACGGGCGTTCCGGACGCTCCGTCCCCGCAGCAGACCGCCACCGCTCAAGCCCAGATTCCCGACGCCCCGAAGCCGCAGACGACCCTGCCCCCCGCGGGCGCCATCGCCCCTGGCATCGGCACCGCGCCGCTGTCTGCGACCCAGGACGCCTCCGACCCGAACGCTCCGGGAACAAGCCTCCCGAACAGCCCGCCGGCCACCCACGCCGACGACGGTTCCGCGCCAGACCTCCCCGTGCCCGGTGAGGGCACCAATGCCTTCAAGATCATCGTCGGCGTCAACTTCGTCGAGGTTCCCTTTACGGTGAAGGACAACAAGGGGCGCCTGGTGCCCGGTATCACGTGGCGCGACGTCCGCGTCTATGAAAACGGCACCCGTCAGCAGATGCGTCTGTTCACAGTCGACCCCTTCCCGCTCTCGGTCGCGCTCGTCATCGATCAGTCCGTCACGTTTGACACCATGGCCAAGATCAACAATGCTCTCGGCGCCATCCAGGGAGCCTTCACGACCTACGACGAGGTCGCCGTGATCACCTACAACAACGGCCCCAAGCTCCAGAATCCGGACTTCCTCGCCGGCCAGAGCGCCCGTCTCCAGGCTGTCATCGATCGCGCCAAAAGCACCGGCCGTGAAGGCGCAATGAACTACACTTCGGGTCCGTTGTCGCAAAACATCAACATCAACGACAACGCCCAGAGTCACATCATGCCCAACGTGAACCCCTCCCACGGCACCAGCCAGAGCAACCAGATCAACGTCCCAAGAGAGGTCCACACCCTCAACGACGCCATCTTCGAGGCTGCCAAGCAGACCACGCGTGCCGGCCGTGGACGTCGCCGCATCGTCTACGTCATCTCGGATGGCAAGGAGTACGGCTCGACCGTCAAGCAGAAAGAGCTCATCCGCTACCTCCAGACCAATCAGATCGCCGTCTACGCCACGCTCGTCCACGACCTGCCCACCATCCCCGGCACCGGCTTCATGAACAGCCTTCACCTCCCCTTGCAGATGCGCGACAACATCCTTCCCGTCTACGCCAATGCCACCGGCGGCCAGATCGATCCCGAGTTTCGCCAAAAGGGAATCGAACAGAGTTTTGCGCGCATCACCGAAGAAGTCCGCACTCAGTACACCGTCGGTTACTACTCGCACGAGCCCTTCATCGATGGCAAGTACCGCACCATCGAGGTTAAGGTTCTCCGCCCCAACCTCGACGTGATTGCCAAGAAGGGCTACTACCCCCTGGTTCAGGATGCCCGCCCGGCGACAATCCAGGCGGCGCAGTAGCGTCAAGCCGACACAGTAGCTTTTGGGCCGACCTCCTCCGAAAGGTGGAGGCGGACCGTCCGCAGGTTCCGCTACTATCTTTCGTGGCGCACGTCCTTCAGATTTCTTGATCGCCGGCGTCGTTCCTGTCGCTTCTCTCCGCAGCGTATGCCGAAGATCCCATCCAAACTCGACCGCATCCGGCTCGCCCAGAGCCTGGCGGCTCTCTCCGCCGTAGCGGTCCTGCTCGCGTCTGTTCCGTCGGCAGTCAAAGCAGGCAGCGCAACCGACGAGGCCGTCGCCAAACGGCACGCCTACAGTGAAAAAGTTGCCGAGAAGTACAACGATCACTTCGGCGAGAACGCCCACTTTCTCCCCTCCAACCTCACCACCGACACTGGCGAGTTCTTGGATCCGAAGAGCTTCCCGACGGCGCAGTATTGCGGTCATTGCCACCAGGAGGCTGAACATCAGTGGCGCCAGTCCGCGCACTCCAACGCCAACCGCGCGCCATGGTATCTCCGCAACGTCGATCTGCTGAACAAAGAAAAAGGCGTCGAGTTTTCGCGGCACTGCGAAGGCTGCCACGACCCCATCGCCGTAGTCGCCGGCAACCTCACCCAGGGTTCCACCAAGCGGCGGCCCTTTGACGCCGACGGCGTCACCTGCTCGGTGTGCCACTCCGTCCAGCAGGTCGACACGCGCGGCACGGGGTCATACGTCCTGGGCACACCGGCGGTGCTCTTGGATGAGGTTGGAAAGCCGATCACCAGGCCCGTCTCGGACGGCGAGATCCTGGCCCATCTCGATCGCCACTCCGCTGCGGTGATGAAGCCGTTCTACCGGACGTCGGAGTATTGCTCGACCTGCCACAAGGCTGCCATTCCGCGTCAGTTGAACGACTATAAGTGGCAGCGGGCCATCTCGCTCTACGACGAGTGGCAGAACTCCTCGTTCGCAAAGCAGTCGCCGCTGCCCTTCTACACCAAGGAGACGGTCTCGACCTGCGAAACCTGCCACATGCAGCGCGAACCGGTGAAGCTCCCTGACCCGGGCGCCAAGCACGGTCAGCTCGCCAGCCATCGGTGGCTCGGAGCCAATACCATCCTTCCCAAGTTCTACGGCTTCGACGAGCAGGCAGAGCGCATCGTCAAGTTTCTCCAGACCTCCGTCTTCAACGTCGACCTGTTTGCCATCGAGCACGAAACGCCAGGCGGCGCCGCGCCCTCCAACGTCAGCGCTCCCTTGGGCGACGTGTCCTACACCGTCAAGCCCGGCGAAACCATCACTGCCGACGTCGTGATCCAAAATAAGGGCATCGCTCACTCGCACGTTCCCGAGCAGCGCGATATGTACGAGTCCTGGGTCGACTTCACGGTCAAGGACGCCGCGGGCAACATCCTCAAAGAGTCCGGCTTCCTGAAACCGAACGGCGACCTGGACGACCGCGCCCACTCTTTTACGAATCGCCTGATCAACACCAAAGGCGGCCTCAACGCAGAGCATCAGGTGTGGGACACTCACATCGTCGCGTATAGCAATACCGTCCAGTCCGGCCGCTCGCAGCTCGTGCGGTACGCCTTCAAGATGCCGGCCGGCGGCCCCGTCACGATCACCGCGACGGTCAAGTACCGCCGGTTCGATCAGCACTTCATGGACTTCGGCATGAACATGCCTGCCGGCAAACACTACGACCAGCCCGTCATCGACATGGCCTCGAGCTCACGAACCATTGCTGTCGGGGAAAACAAGCCGACGCTGCCGAGCCCGGCAGGGAACAAACCCGGATCGACACAAACGTCGGCCCAGAACCCAACCCAGATTCCAACCCCGATTCCAACCCAGATTCCAACCTGGATGCGATGGAACAACTACGGCATCGCGCTGCTCGATGCGCAGCAGTACGCCGCCTCTGTCCACGCCTTCTCCGAGGTCGCGAAGCTGCGTCCCGACTACCCCGACGCCTATACCAACATGGCCATCGTCGAGATCGCCTGGGAGAAGTACGCCGACGCCCGTCCCCACCTCGAAAAAAGCCTCGCCCTTGCCTCTGGCAACGCCCGCGCGCTCTACTATCGGGCCCTCGTCGAGCGCAACGAAGGCAACCTCGACCGCGCCATCCTCGACCTCCAGGCCGTCGCGAAAGCCTACCCTCGATCGCGTGATGCCCACCGCGAGCTCGGCTTCGCCTTCTATCAGCTGCACAGGTACGAGCAGGCTCGTGACGAATACCTGCAAGTCCAATCGATCGACCCTGACGACCTCGCCGCACACTATAACCTGGCCATCCTCTACCGCCGCCTCGGACTCAAAGACAAAGCGCGCGCCGAAGCTGCCACGTTTGCCGATCAGAAGGACGACCCCACCGCCTCCACGTACGCGCTCGAGTACCTTCGCAACCACACGGAAGTCGCCAACGAAAGCGTCGTCTGGCACGCCCATGAGCTGGATGCGCCGGTCGCTCGCCCAACTGGCCCGCTACCTACGGCTTTCAGCGCAACCCAGCAGTGAATCCGCGCTCCCTCGCATCCGACGGAATGTCCATGGTCTCTCGTCTTCGCAGCACAGCGCTGTTGCTCCCTCTGCTCTCGCCGGCCGCCCTTCTCCTCCTTACCCCGCACGCACGGAGCACCGTGCAGGCATCCTCAAAGTCGGACCGCGAAGCTGGAGCCGCCCTCTTCCATGAAAAAGGCTGCGAACACTGCCATGGAGCTAACCTCGCCGGCACCGACAAAGGCCCCAATCTGACCGGTGTCGGGCGTCATCTTAGATCCGCTCAGATCGAGCTCCAGATCCACGACGGAGGCAACGGCATGCCACCTTTCGGCGATGTCCTCGCTCCCGACGAAGTCAAAGATCTGGTGGAGTTTCTTCGTACCCAACGCAGCAAAGTCCGCCCGCCCGCACCGGCAGCGCGGCCGCCGGCAGCAGACGGGCCAGCGTAGGCGAGCTCACGACATCCCCCGAGCTCGCTCGATCGCCCGAACCACTGCCTGTGCCTTATTCCGACTCTCCTCGTACTCGCTCTCGGGCACCGAGTCGGCGACCACGCCGCCCCCCGCCTGGATGTACCCGAGCTCGCCATCCATAAACAACGTCCGTATCGCGATGCAGCTGTCGAGATTGCCGCTGAAATCCGCATACAAAATCGACCCGCCGTACACCCCGCGCCGTGCCGGCTCCAGCTCCTCGATAATCTCCATGGCCCGAATCTTCGGCGCTCCACTCAGCGTCCCGGCCGGAAAACACGCCCGAAACGCATCAATCGCACTTAGGCTTTCCTTCAATTCGCCCTCAAGCGCGCTGACCAAATGCATCACGTGCGAGTAGCGCTCGACAAACATCAGGTTCTTCACTTTCACCGAGCCAAACTCGCTCACTCGCCCCAGGTCATTGCGCCCCAGGTCGACCAGCATGATGTGCTCGGCAACCTCCTTGGCATCCGCCCGCAGCTCCGCTTCCAGTCGCTGATCCTCCGCCTCATCGGCGTGCCTCCAGCGCGTCCCCGCAATCGGTCGATACTCCACCCGCCGACCTTTTACACGCACCAGAAGCTCCGGCGAAGACCCCACCAGATGCGCCGTTCGCGCACCCGTTTCTCCATGTTCTCTTGCCTCTCGCCGCTTTCCTGGATCCTCGCTTTCGCCCATCGCAAACCGCAGGAAATACAGGTACGGCGATGGATTTACAATCCGCAACGCCCGATAGATCTCAAAAGCATCCACCTCCGGAACGCAATCAAAGCGCTGCGACAGAACACACTGAAAGATGTCGCCGTCGGCGATGTACTCCTTCACCTGCTCCACGGCCCGCAGATACTCCGGCTTGGGCGTTCGCGGCGTCAGCGCCAGAGCGGCCGGGACTGGCCTGCTTCGCCCATTGGCCACCTCCGGCAGAGCCCGCCGCAACCGCTCCTCCATCCGGTCTAGCCGATCGACCGCCCGCCCATAGGCTCCGTCCATCCCCTCGCGCAAGAGATCCACCGTCGCAATCAGGTAGATCTCCTTACGCACATGGTCGAACGCCATCACCTGATCGAAGAACATAAGGTAAGCATCCGGTACCCCCAGTTCATCGGCGGCCAGCTCCGGCAGACGCTCGATCTGTCGCACCACGTCGTAGCTGAAGAAGCCAACTGCTCCCGCGGTAAACGGAGGCAGCCCTGGCAGCGTCGCCGGCCGATGCCCACCCAAGGCCGCCTTGAGCTCCTGAAAGATATCTCCTTCAAAGCTCCGCGGCTCTGCTTGCTGGGCTACACCTCTATCGCCAATGGTCTGCCGTTCCGTGACAACGATCCGCCGACCTCGCGCCACCATACGCCGGTACGGTTCGATCCCGATAAAGGTATACCGCCCGACCCGCTCACCGCCTTCAACTGACTCCAGCAGAAAGGCCTCGGGCTCGCCGGTCGCAATCCGCAGAAACGCACTCACGGGCGTCTCTAGATCCGCCGTCACCGTCCGATATACCGGAAGAAGCGTATGCACCTTCGTCAACGCGACGAAATCCCGCTGCTCCGGCCGAGTATTTGTCAGCATCCCAAGAGGATAATCGACGTACAGCTCACTAAGCGCCCCAACTACTTCGTCGACAGCTCGATCACCTGCACCGAATACGGCGGCACCGTGTGCTCGAAGTGCGTTTCCGCGCCGCGCAGCCTCGTTGTCGACGGCACGATGCGAGTGGGTGCGGTGATGGTGTTGGTCTCCTCCGGATTGCTGCCCGCGAGCGTTACCAGCGTCGCCTCGCGCGCAACGCGGTTCGCCCCGGAGAGGCTGATCTGGACCGGCTGTGGTGTGGACCGTGTGTTGACCAGCTTCAGGTCGACCGTGCCCTTCGCGGGGTCATCCGTCACCGAATAGGCGATGTGGCCGTCGCCTCCAGTCAGCGTGGACGTCGGCACCTCCGTCCCGAGATACTGGGCAAACATCGATTGCGCATAGAAGCTCGGCGCACCGTAGCTCACAATCGCGTTGTACCCGATCAGGTCGGACTCCCACTGCATGCCGCCGGGGTTGACGTTTACGAACAGCGGGGCGTAGGAGGCCATCACGATCAGGTCGCTGTTCCGCTCCATGCCGGTCATCCAGGCTGAATCGCCGAGAGCCGCGCCCATGTTCGTCGTCGGAGATCCCTCGCGGGTAGCCCACTCGCCGACAAAGATCTTCGGTCCGCTGCGGTCGATCTTGTCGTAATGCTGCAAGTCGGCCAGAAACTCGTCTGTGCGCAGGTAGTAGTGGTCGTCGAGCACGTCCGGCTTCATGCGTTTCAGAGGCGCCGTCGCGATCAGCTGCAGCTGCGGGTACTTGGCCTTGATCGCCTTGTAGAACTGCGCGTACCGGCCCTCGTAGCTGCCCGACTTGTCGAACCAGTCCTCGTTGCCGATCTCGACGTAGGTAAGTGGGAACGGCGCCGGGTGGCCCAGCTTAGCGCGCACTGCGCCCCACTTTGTATTTGAGGCATCACCGGTTACAAATTCGAGCTCGTCCATTACGTCGTCGACAAAGGGCGTTAGCGCCGGGCCCGGCCGGATGTGATCACCCTTGAGTGAGTACCCGGCATACACGGCGAGCACCGGTTGGATGTTCAAATCCTCGGTCCACTCCAGGAACTCGAGCAGACCCATGCCGTCCGACGAGGTGTACTCCCACGGACTGCGGTGCGTTGGCCGATCAACCAGAGGGCCGGTCGTGTTCTTCCAGTCGAAGCGCTCGTCGATCTGGTCCCCTTCAAGATAGTTGCCACCAGGCAAGCGCAGAAACCGCGGATGCATCTCTGCCAGCTTCTCCATAAGGTCCACGCGATTGCCGTTTTCACGATTCTTGTAGGTCGGCGGAAACAGCGACACGACGTCGATCCAGAGCTTGCCCGGGTGTTCGACCGTGAGCACGAGATGGTTCTCGGATGAGACCTCCACCTTGCCGGTCCGCAGCGTAAACGTGTACCGCTTCCACTCCGTCCCGACACCGTCCACCCTTGCCGTTGCGATCGGTTTGCCTGTGTTGTTGCTCACCAACGCAACGTTGATCGGACCGATGTCGGCGGAGTCAGCCTTGGCGTACAGCGATCCGCGGTACTCAGTCTCGGGCCGCGCCGCCATGCCCCAGTAGCCGCCGTTCAGCACGCCGGCTTGGTCTGCGGGATCAGCCTGCTTCACGTCCATCAGCAGGCTGTGGTCGAGAGCCGTGCTCGGACCATCCGTGAGGTCCACCGCCATCGTTGCCGACGAGTTGCCTCCATGCATGATGTTCCAGTGCGCCACGCCGCCGAAGCCGTGATCCTGAAAGGTCCGGTTACGCACCATCTCGGCGTACAGACCGCCGTCGTAGGAGTAGTTAATCTCTTCCGTCATCAACCCGTAGAGCATGGGACTGACCTTGTGAAGCGGCTTGCTGAGGTCGATGCTCAGGTTGGCCGGCGTGCTTGTCTGTGCCCCCACCACCATCGCCGCCCCTGCCACCGCCCCTGCCACCAGAGTTCGTACAGCCCCCATCATGCTCATCCACATCTCCCTAATTTTGTTGAGTGCACGCGCTCAAATCTTCTTTGACTCGCGATGGCTTTGCCTCTCGCGATCGCTCGGATCGCGAGAGCAAACGCCAGCTTAGTCTCTCGGCACAGGTATAAGCAACGACTGTGCCGCCCAGAGCCCCAAAGCACCGGGACATGCGCGAAGAGGCCCTGTTCAAACAACCGGATTTGCCGCCCCCGACCCCCTCCTGTACCTTGAGCAGCACGTGTGCAGCGAAGTACCGACGTGTACGAGATCCATACGAGATCCATACAAGATCCAGAGGATCAGGTAGATGGCCGACAGGGAAGACCAGATCAACTCGCTGCCACCTGTTGCCGGGGCGCCACCCAGCCCAGACAAACTTCGGGTTCCTGGCCGCCGCTGGGGCATCGCTTGGCTGCTCGCTCTCGGCGTCCTCGTCAACTACTTCGACCGGGTCAATCTGTCCGTCTCCCAAGCCGCCCTGGTCGATACCTTTCACATCTCCTTCTTTACGTTTGGTCTCCTTTCGGCCGCCTACAACTGGACCTACGCACTCTGTCAGCTGCCGGTAGGCGTCCTGCTCGATCGCTTCGGTGTGCGCCGCATCGGCCGCGTCAGCACGCTGCTGTGGAGCCTCGCCTCCTTCGCCGCCGCCATCGCTCCAGGTCTCGGCGCCTTCTTCGGAGCGCGGCTTCTCTTGGGCGTCGGCGAGGCGCCTACCTTTCCCGCCAACGCCAAGGCCATCGGCAGATGGTTCCCGCCCAGCGAGCGCTCGTTCGCCACCTCCATCTTCGATTCCGCCGCGAAGTTCGCCTCTGCCATCGGCGTCCCTCTCATCGGTCTGCTTCTCCTCCGCGTGGGCTGGCGATGGAGCTTCGCGGCCACTGGCCTCATCAGCCTCCTCTACTTTCTCCTGTTCTTTCTTTGGTACCGCGATCCGGAGGAGGACCCCGGCCTCAGCCTCGCCGAGCGCGAGTACATCCAGCCCCCGGCGCCACCTCTCGCCATCCCCGGCAGATCCTCGCTCGGTCCCGTCCCACAGGAGCGAATCCCGCTCCGATCTCTTCTGGCCCAGCCCAAGGTGCTGGGTCTGGCGATCGGCTTCGGCTCCTACAATTACATCTTCTATCTGCTGCTGACCTGGCTGCCGAGCTATCTCTCGCACACCTTCGGCATGGACCTTCGCCGCTCATTTCTCTATACCGGCGTCCCCTGGTTGTTTGCAACCGCAACCGACATGTTCGTCGGTGGCTGGCTGGCCGACTGGCTCATCGAGCAGGGCTACAACGCAAACCGCGTCCGCCAAACAATTCTGATTGGCGGCACGGCGTGCGGCCTGGGCCTTCTGGGAGCAGCGCACGCCCACACGCCCACCGTCGCCCTCCTCTGGATCAGCCTTTCGATCGGTGGTCTCGCCGCCGCGGCTCCCATCGGCTGGTCCATCCCATCGCTGATCGCACCCAGCGGAAGCGTCGGCGCCGTGGGCGGCATCATCAACTTCTCAAATCAGATCTCCGGAATCGTGGCGCCGATCCTGACCGGCTACCTGATCGCCATCACCGGCACGTTTGCATGGGCCTTTGCCGTCGCCGCCGGATACCTGCTCGTCGGCATCCTCAGCTACGTCGTTCTCTTAGGCCGGATTGAGCCGATCCCGTTCAGACAAGTTGCACCCGGATAGTTTCCCTGCGCTAACGCAGCGCCGTCGCAGTGGCCACCGGATACCGTTTCGTCTCGCCGGTGCGTCCGTTCAGCATCGCGAAGCTACCATCCCGCCCGGCAATCAACTCAAGGGAGTGGCCCGCGTCCGGCCCGGGCAGGTTCGCGATGTACTCCGCCGCTCGGTTGTTCGCCGCTCCGCCCTCGTCCGAGAAGTGCACCTGCCACAAGGCCTCAAGCCCCGGCGCCCCCTTCAGAGTCACGAACGTCGGAACCGATCCGCCCTTGGTCGCGCCGTTATCCATCACGGCCACCCGCGCGCCGATCGCGTCCACCAGCGCGGGACTTGAACTCTGGTACCACCCATGGTGCGAGACGACGTACACATCCACGCGGCCGAGCTTGTTGACCGGACACATCAGATCGCGCTCCTTGTCCCACGTCAGGTCGCCGAGATCCAGGATGCGAAAGTTCCCAAACGTAAGCTCGATGCCCAGGGAGCGTGCGTTTTCGGTCTGGTCGGCGGGCCGGGTCTCGGAGCTGGCGCAGAAAGAGTTGCGGCCCCCACCACCGGGAAGAGGCCTCTGGATCAGAGCTCCATCCGCGCTGATGACGGTCGCCGTGACCTCCGACTCCAGCCCTGGCAAGACATCGCCCGGCTTTGCCACCACCCGCTTTGCCGTTCCGCCCGCAAGCACCGCCTGATACGCCGCAAACCCCCGCTCCGTCACTCCCTTGTCGAGCTCGCGATTGGGTCCGTGATCGATAAATGTTCCAACCGGAATCCTCTGCACCAGCTGCGGCACACCGCCTACATGGTCGGTGTGAAAGTGCGTGATCAGGACATCGTCGATGCGGCTGAGGCCCGCGCTCTTCGCCGCCGCCACAATCCGGTCAGCGTCCCGGCCGCCGTTGCCCGGCCACCCCGTATCGACCAGCAGCGATCGACCTCCAGGCGTTACAAACAGCGTGGCCTGCCCGCCCTCGACGTCGATAAAGTACACGCGCAACTTGCCGGCGCCGTCAGCCGAAGAGGATGCCTGCGAAAGTGCGCAAACGCTTGCCAGCCCCAGGACAGACACGACAAAGAGAGATCGAAGCCAACTTGTTTTGCACGGAAATCGCATCTCAGACTCCTCCTCTACGTACCTTCACTTCGCTGCGCAGGCTATTTCGCCGGCACTGTGGCTCGCGTAGCTCCGGTCGAGATCCCGCCGTCGACCAGCAGCGTCTGCCCCGTGATGTAGCGGCTCTCTTCGGACGCCAGAAACACGATCGGACCATCGAGGTCGGCCGCGCTGCCCGGCCGTTTCAGCGGAATCCGGTCCACCAAATACTCCACCCATTCGCGGCTTTCGTAAAGCACCGCATTCTGGGCCGTCTTGAACCACCCCGGCGCAAGGCAGTTCACGGTAATGCCGTGGCGCCCCCAGTCATCGGCCAGACTCATCGTCAGCTGCCGCACGCCGCCGCGACTCGCACCGTAGGGCGCCAGACCTGCATACCCGAACACGCTCGTCACCGACCCAATGTTGATAATGCGACCGTACCCACGTCGCATCATCCCGCGGGCGATCCCCTGTGCGACAAAGAAGCTGCCGCGCAGATTTGTGTCGAGAACGAGATTCCAGTCGTCCCATGTCACCTCCGCCGCGGGCTTGCGGACGTTGCAACCGGCATTGTTGACCAGGATGTGCACCTGCTCGGAGACGCGTTCGACCTCTTCCGTCATCCGGGTGATGCTGTCGCGGTCGCGCACATCGAGCTCGATTGCGACCGCTCGCCGGCCCATAGCCTCGATCTCGGCGACAAACGCACCGAGGTCGTCGAGCTTGCGGCTGGTAACGAGCAGGTCGGCACCCGCCCCGGCCAGCGCCCGCGCGAACCTCTGCCCCAGACCGCGGCTGGCCCCGGTAACAAGCGCGGTCTGCCCGGAAAGATCAAACATCCGTTGGCCCCGAGACTTCCGCCAACTTGCTGCCCGGCCTGTCTGATAGGTCCCATCTGCCCGGCCTGTCCGGTCTTCGAGGATCAAGCACCACCTTTATCACATTCGGCTCCCGTGCATGCAGCCGGCGAAACCACTCGGCGCCGTCGCTCAGTGGCGCTACAGCCGTAATCAGCGGCGCCACCCGGATCGCACCGGACCCCACCAGACGCATCGCCTGGGGGTACTCGCCCGCCGATGCGCACGACCCCTGCAGCCGGATCTGGCGAGTCACCACCTTTTGCAGCGAGATCGAGACCTCGCGCGCGATGTTGCCCACCAGCGTCACTACACCGCCCTTGCGCACGCAATCGACCGCCGTCGCGACCGTCTCCTGACGACCGACCGCCTCGAAGACCACATCCACACCTCGTCCGCCGGTAAGTTCAAAAACCTGGCCGGCCATCTCGGCCCTCCCGGCCAGGAGCGTCGCTTCAGCGCCCATCCCGGCCGCGAGATCCAGCCGCGTCCGGTCTACATCCGCCACCAACACCCGCGAGCAACCCGCTGCTCGCGCGGCCTGCAAGGTCAACAAACCGATCATGCCCGCGCCGATGACAAGCGCCGTCTCGCCGCCCCGAAGCTCCGCCACACGGACGGCATGGAGCGCGACCGAGACGGCCTCCAGCATCGCCGCCTCAGTAAACGAGAGCTCCTCGGGAAGCCGATACACGATCCGCTCCGGCACCGCCACAAACTCGGCAAAGGCGCCGGGACGCCGGTACTCGCCGCAGGAGACGCCCACCACCTGCCGGTCCTCGCACAGATTCACCTCGCCCCGCGCGCAGAACTCACACCGTCCGCAAAACACAGTCGAGTCAAACGTGACACGATCGCCGGGCGCGAAGCCGCTCACTCCCGGACCTAACCCAGCCACCGTGCCCGCCGCCTCGTGCCCCATGACGACCGGCGGAATGCGACGTCCGGACGTGCCGTCGTAGCCATGCACGTCGCTGCCGCAGATGCCGCACGCCGCCACGCGGATCAGCACCTCACCCGCGCCTGCAACAGGTGTGGCGAGATCTACGACCTCGAGGCACCCATAATCCGTGAGCAGCAACGCATCCATCCAGAGCTCGCCCCTTGCCGGTGTCCAATCTACATCAACGCAAACAGAAATGGCTCCGGAGGAAGATCCTCCAAAGCCATCGACACGGTCAGAAAAAGATTGGTTGCGGGGGTAGGATTTGAACCTACGACCTTTGGGTTATGAGCCCAACGAGCTACCGGGCTGCTCCACCCCGCCTTATGAATATATCGCGACAAAACCCTCGGGTCAAACGTGGGCAGAGAAGGAGATGAGGCGGTTCAGACCCCCAAAACCGGCTCTCGTAAATCTTCCTCAGCTCTGCCCGCGGCAAGTTTTTGTGACTTGGATATCCGCTCAAACATTAAGCATCAGCATCAGGGGCGCATGCACACAGACTTGCTCAGGAGCGACCGGCCAAGCCAGGGTCGTCACAGCGTAACTTTTCCCTCAAAACGGCGTCTGCATACTTAGCCGGATGAAGTTAGAGCCTAAGCGGTGACAGCCTCCGGCAGCAGGAGACCTACCTCATGATTTTTCAGAACGACCTCGGCTACTTCCGTCCTCTCTCGTCCCGGACGTTCACGGGCGCCGTCCTGGCCCTTGCGCTCGCGAGCCCGGCCTTCGCGCAAACCCGGTCGGACGTTCCGGACGCCCAGGTTGAGTCCGACGTTCTCAAGGCCCTCGCTTCGACCCCGCAGCTCGCAGACCAGACCATCAGCACCACGACGGTCTACGGTACCGTCACGCTGAGCGGTTCGGTCCGCGACGAGAACTCCCGCAATCTGGCCGAAAACGTCGTCTCCCGCACCTCCGGCGTGAAAAAGGTGATCGACGAACTGACGATCGGCGCGCCAAGCACCAGCCCGGCCCAGAACGCGGACGCGTCAGTGGGAACAAATCCTACCTTGCAGTCGGATGGTACGCTTGCACCGTCGGAGGACAACTCTGCCCAGCAAAGCGCGCAGCCGCCCCAAGCGTATGGCCAGCCGAACGGTCAAGCCGGCAATCAGCCCTACGACGCCCAGGGGAGCTATCCGACTCCGGTTCCCCAGCAGCAGACCTACCCCCAGCAGCAGCAAGGACAGCAGCCCTACCCTCAGCAGCAGCCGTACCCACAACAGCAGCAGCCCTACCCCCAACAGCAGCAGCCGTACCCACAGCAGCAGCAGCCGTACCCGCAGGGTCAGCCGTATCCCCAGCAGGGAGGTTCTTACCCAAGTCAGGGGCAGCCCTATCCTCAGCAGCCGCCGTATCCCCAGGGCCAGCAGCCCTATTCGCAAGGCCAGCCGCCCTATCCGCAACCAGGTGGTCAGCAGACATCTCGACCTTATGGCGCGCAGGTCGGTGGGCAGGCCGTCGTCGTGCCCAATGGAGCCCTGCTCCGGGTGCGGCTGAACCAGGGTCTGGACAGCAAACACACGCAGCCCGGAACCCCTTTCGAGGCGGTTGTCCTGAATGACGTGATCGCCGCAAACGAGGTCGCCATCCCGCGCGGGGCCGCGGTGCAGGGCGTCGTCGTCGACGCGGAGCAGGCGGGATCTCTGAGGGGCCAGGGCGAGCTCACACTTCGGCTTACAAACGTCTCGCTTGCCGGCCGTAACTTCCCGGTCACCTCCGATACGTGGTCGATCCACGGCCGCGACAAGACTGGCAACACGGTCGGCAGCGCAGTCGGCCTCGGCGCGATGGGCGCCATCATCGGAGCGGTCGCCGGCGGTGGCGCGGGTGCAGCCATCGGCGCCGGTGTCGGCGGCGTCGCCGGTGTCGGAGCTTCGGCCGCATCCGGTGGCGGGCAGGCGATCATCCCCGCCGAAGCCATCCTCAGCTTCCACCTCACCGCTCCCGCCGAGGTCATGACCGTCTCGCAGGACGAGATGGATCGCCTCGGATACGGCGTCCAGAACGCGCAAAATCTACGCCGGCGCGCGACATACCCGGTCTATGGACCCGGTCCGGTCTACGGCCCGCGTCCGTACCCGTACTACTACTCGCGCTACTAAGTCCGGTTGAGGCCCGCCACCGGTTTGGTTGAGGGCCTCAACCACTTCACCCCACCCTGGCGCCATCGCTGATTTATACTTGTGTTCTGTCCTGCGACCGGCGTCCTCGCGCTCCCTTTCAAAGAGCGTCCGCACGGTCCGCAAAACCCCGGACATGCGGCCGTATCCTCTTCCCTCCGACAGACGGCGTCCGCGCGAAGCAGCAGAGGTCTCAAGCCAGGCATGATCCGTTTCCTGCAGCAGAATACCCGCACCACCAAGATCATCTTCGCCGTCATCATCGGCCTTGCCGTCGTCACGATGGTCATCACGCTAGTTCCCGGCATCTTCGATAATGCCAACCCCGGCGACAACAGCGCCGTCTATGCCACCGTGCACGATCCCGGCATGCTGGGCCGGCTGACCAGCGACACGTCAACCGTAAAACTTACCCAGGTCAACCAACTCGCCGAACGTCAGCTGCAGCAGCAGCACCTCCCCGAAATGCTTCTGCCCTATATGGCCGACCGCGCGGGACAGATCCTCGTACAGCGCGAGATCCTCCGCCACGAGGCCGACCGGCTCCATCTTCAGGTGTCCGACGAAGATCTCCGGCGAGAGCTCCAAACCGGACCCTTCGCCCAGTACCTCTTTCCCAACGGCAACTACATCGGCACCGACGCCTACGTCAACTTCGTCCAGTCCGCCTTCAACACCACCGTGGCCGACTTCGAGTCGCAGGTAAAGAGCGACATGGAGCTGAATCGGCTTCAGGCGCTGATCACCGGCGGCGCCACCGTCTCCGACAACACCGTGCGCGACGCCTATAAACTCCAAGGCACCAAGGTCAAGTTCGACTACGCCGTCATCTCCGCCGAAGATCTGAGCAAGTCCATCAACCCGACCGAGGCGCAGCTGCAGGAGTTCTTCAAACAAAACTCCGCGCGCTATGCGACCGCCATCCCCGAGACCCGCAAGATCCAGTACGTCGCCTTTGACTCCGCCAACCTTCCCGGCGGCAAACCGCAGGTCACCGACGCCGAGCTCCAGGCCTACTACAACGCGCACCTCGCGCAGTTTCAGGTCAAGGAGCAGGTGCGCGTCCGTCACATCCTCGTCGCCGTCACCGACCCGAAAAACGACGCGGCAGCCAAAGCCAAAGCGGAAGACCTCCTCCGGCAGATCCGGGGTGGAGCGAACTTCGCCGATCTCGCCAGCAAAAACTCGGACGACCCGGGAAGCAAAATGCAGGGCGGTGAACTCGGCTTTCTCGACCGCGGCAAAACGGTACCCGCCTTCGATCAAGTCGCCTTCACGCTGGCGCCGGGCCAGACCTCCGACCTCGTCAAGACGCAGTTCGGCTACCACATCCTCCAGGTGGAGGAGAAGCGCCCCGCCCACACCCGCTCCCTCGCCGAGGTAAAGCCCGAGATCCTCCCCATCCTCGAGCAGCAGAGGTCGGGCGCCGCCATGCAGACGTTTGCGTCGCAAATCGCGGACGACGCAAAGAAAGCCGGCCTCGAAAAGGCCGCGGCCGCCAAAGGCTTACACCTCCAGACCACTGATTACATCAGCAAGGAAGGTGTCGTTCCGGGTGTCGCCGACAGCTCGGGCCTGCTGACCAAAGCCTTCGCCGTCGTCAAGGGAACCGACCCCGAGGCCGTCTCTACCGGCGATGGTTTCGCTGTCTTCCAGGTTGCCGACATCCGGCCCGCGCACGCGCCCACCTTTGCCGAGTACCGCCAGCACATCGAGGCCGACTTCCGCCAGCAGCAGGTTCCCCAGCTCTTGAACGCTCAGCTCATCAAGCTCGACGATCGAGCCAAGGTGCTCAATGATCTGCGCAAAGCTGCCGCCGAGATGAACATCCCCGTGAAAACCAGCGATTTCGTCGGCCGCGACAGCCAGGTTCCCGACCTCGGCGCCATGACCGGACCCGCCGATGTCGCGTTCTCGCTTTCCAAGGGCGCCGTCTCCGGACCGATCAATGCCGGCCGCGTCGGCGCCGTGCTCACCGTCATCGACAAGCAGGAGCCCACGCCTGAAGAGATCGCGACGAACTTCGCGCAGACCCGGGAACATCTTCTCGGCGAACAGCACGAAGAACTCTTCCGCGTTTTTCTCGGAAACCTGACGGAAAAATACCAGAAGTCCGGGGCGGTGCGGTACACCCGAAAGCAGACCACGCCGGCCCTCCCCTTCGGCACCTAACGTCCGAGCACACACCGCAGCCGCAAGCCCACAACTCGCTCCCACTAGCGGAGATCTTCATCAACGGAGCAGCATGAACCCCGAAGCATCCCTCCGCAATCGCGTCTCCGGCATTCTCCTGCACGTCACGTCATTGCCGTCGCACGGCGGCGTTGGAGACTTTGGTCCCGCCGCATACGCGTTTGTCGACTTCCTAGCAGCCGCAAAGCAGCGTCTCTGGCAGGTTCTTCCACTCAGCCCCACGGGTTATGGATCGTCGCCCTACTCGGCCCTCTCCGCGTTTGCCGGCAACCCCCTTCTGATCAGCGTCGAACGTCTGGTCGCCGACGGCTGGCTTACGCCGGATCGCATCGAGGGACTCCCCGGCCCGCGTGGCCCGGCCGACTTCGGCGCAGCCACCACGCTCAAGCTGCCCATCCTCGAAGAAGCTGCCGGTAACTTCCTCGACAATGCTTCCGACGAGCAGCGCGGTCGCTTCCAGAAGTTCTGCCTCGAAAATCTTGCGTGGCTCCCCGACTACGCGATGTTCAACGTCCTTCGCCGCAACTTCGACTACAAAAGCTGGAACGAGTGGCCCGCCGACCTCGCTCAGCGCCATCACAATGCCCTCTCGGCTGCTCTCAAGCAGCACGGTCGCGAGATCGCCGTCGAGCAGGTCCTTCAGTTCTTCTTCAGTGAACAGTGGTCTGCCCTGCGTACCTACTGTGCCGCCCGCGACATCCGCATTCTCGGCGACGTCGCTATCTTCGTCAGCTACGACTCGGCCGACGTCTGGACCAATCCCGACATCTTTGAGCTCGACGAGAACCGCCGCCCCACCCACGTCTCCGGCGTCCCTCCGGACTACTTCTCCGCCACCGGCCAGCGCTGGGGCAATCCGCTCTACAAGTGGGGCCTGCTCCAGGAGCGCGGCTTCGACTGGTGGGTCGCCCGCATTCGCCGCGCCCTCGCCCTCTACGACATGGTCCGGCTCGATCACTTCCGCGGCTTCGAGGCCTTCTGGTCCATCGGCGCCGACGAGGAGACCGCGGTCAATGGACAGTGGATCAAGGCGCCCGGCCAGGCGCTCTTCCAACGTCTCAAGGAAGTGCTCGGCGATCTTCCGTTCGTCGCCGAAGACCTCGGCCTCATCACCCCCGAGGTCGACGCGCTCCGCGAGCGCTTCGGCATGCCCGGCATGCGCATCCTCCAATTCGGCTTTGCCGACCGCGGCGGTCACCTCTACCTCCCCCACCGCTACACACCCAATACCGTCGCCTACACCGGAACCCACGACAACAACACCACCCTCGGTTGGTGGAAGGACGATGCCACGGAAGTGGAACGCGATGCTGTCCAAAGCTACCTCGGACCCGTCCATCACGAGGCGGAGGTGGTCGGCAAGATGATTCACGCCGCCGCCACCTCCGTCGCCAACGTCTGCATCTTCCCGCTCCAGGACGTGCTTCACCTCGGCAGCGAGGCTCGCATGAACACGCCGGCCGCCGGGGCAGGGAACTGGACGTGGCGCTACGACCCAGATGCCTTGCACCCCGACAGCAGCCGTGAACTCGCGCGCCTGATGGAAACTACCGACCGCGACGGATACGAGGTCCCGATCGAAGGTGTCGATGCCGGCAAACCCACCGATCTTGCGTCCAAACGCGCTGACCTCGAAGCCCGCCCCTGACAACACCGCCACCAGATCCAACGTTTAGACTAGACAACAACACGCTCTCTCGCGTGCTAAAGACGACCCATAGGAGCCTTCATCCATGCCGCTCTCCGGCGAAGCTATTCGCACCATGAACTACGTCGACGACATCTCCGTCACCCTCCGCCGCATCCTCTCCGTACTCCCCGCCCTTACCGAAGAGGAGAAAAAGCGCGTATCCGAACACATCAAGCAGTCGGACCCGAGTTACGAGTCGGTCATCAGCGCCGTCGCCGGCAAAAAGTGACCCCGGAGGTCCGCCCAGCACTCCTAAACAGCTCCCGAGTGACCGGAGAGAGTCCCCCACCGATCGCCATTCGCACCGTTGCCATCATCGGCGCAGGGGAGGCCGGCCGGAGCTTCGCCATCCGTTGCCTCCGCGCCGGCTTTGACGTCACCCTCGAAGACGTCATGCCGTCCAACCTCAGGCGAGCCGAGGCCGAGCTCATCCACATCGATCCCACTCACCACACCTTCTCGCTTGCGCTTACGGTCGAGGATGCGGTCCGTACCGCCGACCTCGCCATCGACTTCGTCCCCGACGAACTCGAGTCCAAGCTCGAAATCTTCTCGATGCTCGACCGCATGGCGCCCCCCAAAACCATCCTCTGCACACCGACCGAGGCGCTCAGCATCACCGACCTCGCCTCCTGCGTGTACCGCCCCGATCGCACCGTCGCGCTTCAGGGACTGACCGCTCCCGCACCGGTCCCCACACAGACGCTGGGGCTGCTGTATCCCCCCTCCGCCGCCCCCGCCACGCTCAAGGCGATGCTTGCCTTCCTCGATGTCCTCGGCTACTCCGTCACCTGCGAACAGGACCGGAGCACGCCCATGCTAGTCAAAAATCTTCCCTAGGTTGCGGTCCACGGTCACGGGAACCGTAAACGTCCAACCCACGTACCATCCTCACAGTCCCAACCATGCGCGCTCTCCTCGACATCTTCGCCCAGGTCTTTCGCTCGATCAGCGCGAACAAGCTCCGATCCCTTCTCACCATGTTCGGCATCGCCTGGGGCGTCGCTTCGCTTCTGCTTCTCATCGGCCTCGGCGAGGGCTTCCGCTCCGGCCAGCGCCGCTCCCTCTCCGAGCTGGGCGACGACGTCATCATGACCTGGGGCGGAACCGTCCCGGCGCTCCCCAACCAGCACACCGGCATGCGGCCCTACAGGCTCACCACCGGCGACGTCGCCGCCATTCGCTCTGGGGCCTCTCACGTTCGCAACATCACCGGCATCCTCAACCGCGGCGACCTCAAGGAGGTCAGCGAGTTCTCCTCCGCGTCCGGTCCCGTCTGGGGCGTCGAAGCCAACTTCCCCCAGATCCGCAAACTCCCGATCGCCAGTGGTCGCGCCCTCGACGTCGAAGATCTGGCCCAGCATCGCGAAGTCGTCGTCTTGGGCAAAAAGAACAACGACTTGCTCTTTCCCGGACACCCCTCCGTCGGCGCCTTCATCACCATCAACGGCCGCCGATTTCAGGTCATCGGTGTCGCCGACAAGACCGGCCGCGGCAACAACAACGAGAATCAGCGCATCTACATCCCGCTGACAACCATGCTCGACAACTTCGCCATGACCGGCGACAAGCCCGTCCCTCCCGCCACGAATCCTCTCAATAACTTCGACACCATCCCGCGCGACGCCATCTCCACCATCAACTACCAGCCCCTCACGGAAGATCTCAACGAGACCGCCAAGGCCGACGTCCACCGCATCCTCGCCCAGCGCCACGGCTTCGATCCTTCGCTCAAAGAAGCCTTCGAAGAGTGGGACACCATCAAGTCCAACCGCACGGTCGGCCTCATCTTCACCGCCATGGACGTCTTTCTCGGCGGCGTCGGCATCGTCACGCTGGCGCTCGGCGCCGTCGGCATCGTCAACATCATGCTCGTCACCGTCACCGAGCGGACAAAAGAGATCGGCCTCCGCAAGGCGCTCGGAGCGACCAGGCGCTCTATCCTGACCCAGTTCTTCCTCGAAGCCCTCATGCTCACCGGCCTCAGCGGCGTCATCGGCATCGCCGGCGCGAGCGCCCTCATGCTCGGCCTCGGCGCCGCTCTCGGCAACAACAAGATGGGCTTCGATCCGCCGCGTCTCGTGCCCTGGTCCGCTGCCATGGCCCTCGGTTCGCTCAGCCTCTGCGGCGTCCTCGCCGGCCTCTATCCCGCCCACAAAGCCGCCTCGCTTGAGCCGGTCGAAGCCCTCCGAAAGGAATAACCCAGCATGGCCATGCAGATGCTCCGAGACACCTTCGGCCAGGCGTTCGAGGCCATGCGGCACAACGGCCGGAGAACCGCCATCACCGTCGTCGGCATGGCCTGGGGCATCGCCACCGTGGTCCTCCTGCTCGCCTACGGCGCCGGCTTCGGACACGCGTTCGAGACCATCTTCGCCCAGTTCGGCACCAACATGATCGGCGTCTTCCCCGGTCGTACCTCCGAGCAGGCCGGCGGCTCCAAGGCAGGCGTCCAGGTGCGCCTCACCATGGACGACGTCGATCGCATCCAGCAAACCGTCCCCGGCGTCCTCCTCGTCTCCCCAGGCGTCGACAAGAGCTCCGTCCCCGTCTCCGACGACCTCCACACCTTCACCTGGGAGGTCGACGGCGTCACGCCCGAGCTCCAGTACATCCAGAACACCGACCTCAGCGAAGGTCGCTTCATCACCGCCGCCGATATCCAGAGCCGCGCCCACGTCGCCGTGCTCGGCTCCGAGGCCAAAACCAAGCTGTTCTCGGGAGCCTACGCGCTCGGCGAAAAGATCCGCATCAACGGCGTCGCGTTCGAGATCGTCGGTATCAAAAAAGCCAAAATGCAGGAGGGCGACGACAACCTGAACCGCACCGTCAACGTCCCTCTGTCGACCATGAGCGACATCAAGGACACCAAGTACCTCGACAGCATCTGGTTCAGCTACACCGGCGACCACACTACGGTCGAACACGCCCTTCGAGCTTCGGTCGCGGCCTCCCACGGCTTCCGACCGTCCGACCGCAACGCCATCTACGTCGCCGACATCATGGAGCAGCTCTCGCAATTCCGCATGGTCTCCCTCGGTCTCCAGGCGCTCCTGTTGTTTATCGGCATCCTCACCCTCGGCATCGCCGGCATCGGCCTGATGAACATCATGCTGGTCAGCGTGCAGCAGCGCACCAAGGAGATCGGCGTCGAAAAAGCTCTCGGCGCGCGCAAGCGCCACATCCTCCTTCAGTTCCTCGCCGAAGCCATGGTTATCACCGGCGTCGGCGGCCTCGCCGGAGTCGCGCTCGCCTACGCCGTCGCTCGCGGTGTGGGCAGCATCACGTTCTACAGCGCGCTCGCCTCAAACGCCGAAGCCGCCGACATTCACCTTCTGGTCTCGCCCACGATCGTCCTGGTCGCGACCACGGTGCTGGTCCTCGTCGGCACCGTCAGCGGCATGATTCCCGCGATCCAGGCCGCCAACCTCGATCCCATCGAAGCTCTTCGCTACGACTAGTCTCATTCCCGAAGGGAATCTGCGTCTGCCCTTGCCTTTCTAGTTGTCATTCCCGAAGGGAATCTGCTGTTGTTCTTGCGGTTGTTTGTTCTTCACACCATTACCTAATCCGCTCTAAGAGCTCTCACAGGCGAGTCCCTTGGGCATATGATCTTCTGAGATCGCAGGAGATTGCACCTGCCTGGAGACTTCCGGATCATGAACCGATTGCTGACGTTGAGTGCTGTGCTTTTCCTGGGCGAGTTGAGCGCCGCATGCCCCGCAACCTACGCCCAAACGCCACAGCCCGCAGCGTCCGCAACATCGCAGCAAAGCGCACTCACGTCCGATCAGGAGACCATCCGCCACATGCAGGCGCAGCTGCAGGATTGGGCCAACCTCAAGCGCTACGCCGCCGAAAACGCCGCTCTGCCGCCGCCCGGTCCGCGAGATCGTCGCGTCGTCTTCATGGGCGACTCGATCACGGACGGTTGGGGCCGTGCCCCGGGCACAGGTCCCTTCTTTCCCGGAAAGCCCTACGTCAATCGCGGCATCAGCGGACAGACCACGCCGCAGATGCTGGTGCGCTTCTTCCCCGACGTCGTTCGGCTCCATCCGGCAGTGGTCGTGATCCTTGCCGGAACCAACGACATCGCCGGCAACACCGGCCCGGAGACCCCCGAAACCATCAAGGGAAACCTCGCCGCCATGGCCGACATTGCGAAGAGCAACGGCATCCGCGTCGTTCTCGCTTCCATCACGCCGGCCTACATCTACCCGTGGAAGCCGGAGGTCCGACCGACCGACGAAATTCGCGAGCTCAACGCCTGGATGAAGAATTACTGCGGCAGCCACGGCTGCGTGTATCTGAACTACTTCGACGCGATGGCCGACCCCAAAGGCGCCATGCTGCCCGGACTCTCCAGCGACGGCGTCCATCCGCTGGCAAAGGGCTACGCCATCATGGCGCCGCTCGCCGAGCAGGCGATCGCCCAGGCAGAAGCGAAGTAGACGCGCGCAAATTTGCCGGTAGGCGTGCCTGAAATCTAGAGCAACGGAGGTATGGGCATAGAGGGCATCTGCTCTTTTGTTGTCATTCCCGAAGGGAATCTGCTGTTGTTCTTGCGGTCGTTTGTTCTTCAAACCACCTAGACCGCTCTAACTTCTCCGCTCGACCAGATACTGCGCGATGGCCTTCAGCCGGTTCGCCGCCTCTCCGAACGGATCGAGCGCCGTGAACGCATCCGTGATCAACGCCCGAGCGTCGCTGATCGAACGCTCCACCCCGAAGACCGCCGGCCACGTCGCCTTGGTCGTCGCGGCATCCTTGCCGGCCGTCTTGCCCAGCTGCTCAGAGTTCTCCGTCACGTCCAGGACGTCGTCGACAATCTGAAACGCCAGCCCGGCGTTCTCGCCAAACGTCCGCAGACGGTCGATCGTATCGGCGCTCGCCCGCGCAAGGTGCCCCCCGCTGACCAGCGAGACCGTGATCAGGGCGCCGGTCTTGCTGCGATGGATCTGCTCGACCAACGCTGCCTCCGGTTGCTCCCCCTCAGACTCAAGGTCGAGCACCTGTCCGCCAATCATGCCTGGAGCCTGCCCGGGTCCAGCATCTAGCGCCGGCCGGCGCCAGCTGCTGCCGTCGCTGACCGGTAGGCCGACGCCGGTACCGACGGCACGCGCAACCTCGCGAAGAATCTCGACCGTCACCTCTGCCGTACATCCCAGCCGGGCAATGGTCTCAAACGCGAGCGTCTGGAGAGCGTCGCCCGCCAAGATCGCAATATCCTCCCCAAACACTTTGTGACAGGTCGGTTGTCCCCGACGAAAATCGTCGTTGTCCAGGGCAGGAAGATCGTCGTGAATCAGCGAATACGTATGCAGCATCTCGATCGCCGCGCCCAGATGTTCTGCGTCCAGATGTTCCGCGTTCACATCTTCCGGTTCAATGTCGAACGCCCCATGTACGCCGGCAAGGCGCCAGGCTTCCAAGCAGAGAATCGGTCGCAGACGCTTTCCGCCCGCAAAGACGGAGTGCCGCATCGCCCGATGGATCGAGTGGGGCGCAGTCTCAACGGTCGGTAGGAGGCGTTCAAGAGCGTTGTCTATGCGCTTCGCACCCGAGCTCAAAATGTTCTGAATGCTTGTGTCTATCAAAGTCTAGAAGTCCGAAACTCCAAGGTCCCCAAAAGTCTGATCATAAATCAGTCCTCCACTCCGCCTCTGCTTCGGCCCCGATGCCCCACCAACACCAGCGCGAGTAGAAAGACCAGAGCAAGCGTCGTGATGAGGTCACCGGCAATCCGGTCAGGCGTCTCGGCAAAGCTGAGGTCGATGTGCGAGAGACCCGCCGGCACAGGAACCACCAGCAGGCCGTCGTCGCGCGAAACGTGCTCCGACACGACCGCCCCATTGCGTGTCACCCGCCAAGCCGGGTAGTTGCGCAGGTTCAGGATCAGAAAGGCGGGGGCACCCAGGCTCAGGTCGAGCTGCCTGGGCGCAGGCTGCGAGCGCGAGTGCTCCGGCGCCGGCGCGTCCGGATTGCCCGAGACCCAATACGCCGGATTCTCCGGACGGAGATCGTCATTGTCCGCCGGCTCGGGCGTGTACTCATCCGTGGGCTCGGCTCCGCGACCGGCGGCAAAGCTGGCAAACACCGCGGCCGGTGCGTCGACCACCTCACAAGCCTGGTGAAATTCGGTGTACGCCGGAACAACCAGACCACCTGCCAGCACACACACGCTCAACGCAAAGATGCCGGCAGGCCAACCAGGCGACCCTCGCCTCCCCAGAGCCAGCGCCAAAAGCAGGCACGCTGTCGGAGCCAGCAGAGCCAGCAGGCGCCATGGAAACTGCAGAAACGCGAGCTCCGGAAGATCGTGCCAGACCCAGAGACTGAACGGCGTCAGCAGAAACACGATCAGCACCACAAGCGCCAGCAGAGATGGGAGCATCGCTCGCTCAGCGGCCCGAGATGCTTCGCTTCCATTCCTGCGCGAAAGATACCTACCGCCGAAGTTGGCCGCCAGAGCCGCCCACGCAAAAGCTGCGACGAGAATAGCAATGATACTGACCGTGTGGTTGACCGCATCGTGAAACGGATCGCCGAAGTGGTGGAACAGGGTATTGTCCTCGATACGCAGGCTCGGGATCACGGCCATGTTGATCTCCACCCAGCGCCGCTCGTACGCCGCGGGAACGAGGTAGAAGCTCGCTAGCCCGAGTCCAAGCAGCGTCGCCGCGCAGACACGGAGCGCGTACCGCAGCGCCTGCCGCCGATCGGCCGAACGAAAGGCCAGCGTCGCCGTGCGGACGCCCGCTATCAGTGCAACCGCGTAACATCCCATTACCGCCGCCGGCGCGTTCGTCAGCCAAAGCAGAGCGATCACCAGGCCAAGCTTCGCGACCTGGACGCGCCTCTCCAGAACAGCTCCGAGCAGAAGTGGCAGCAGCGCCGCCGCCAGCAACTCCGCGTACGCCGTACGCTCATACGCCGTGAAGAGCATGTACGGATTGGCAACATACAGCACCGACACAAAGAGGCTCCCGCGAGCGCCGGCGTAAGCACGCACCACACGGTGCATCCCGAATCCGGCTGCGGCGAGCGCGATCCACGTATAGGCCGCGGGCACAAGAGCAAACGCGCTCTCTGGGCGAACGTGCAGCCAACGAGCCACGTGCTCCGCCAACAGCGTCAGAAGTCCGCCCACCGTCCAGGAGACCGGCGGGTAAAAAACAAAGCGCGGTTCACCGGCGTTGTAAGCCGCGGCAGAGATCCACCCCGGGTGCATGTCTCCCTCGGCAAAGCTCCGCGCCGCACCCATCCACGAGAGAAGATGAAACCCGAGATCGTGCCCGCACGTCGGGCCCTCGATCAAGAGCGGAAGCACCGCTAGAAAGGCCACAAGCGGCAACACCACACGGTATGTTTTCGAGGACATGCGCTCCGTCATCCGCCACCGTCATCATAGAGGGCGCGAAATCGCACGCGTCGGTCTATCGTGGCGTCGGTCTATCGCTCGCGCCAATCTATCGCGGCAGCAGCAGCATACGGTGCGTCGTTGCCCTCGCGACGGCCCCCTCGCTGAACGGCAGATTCGCCGTCCTGTTGCCGTACCACAGCGGCCACTGGTCCAGGTACCACGGGCTTCTAGGATTGCCCGATTCCCCAAGCGTAAGGTTCAAGGTAGACCGGTCGAGATCGGCCATGTCCGCGGTAAACCGCTCAGACGGTCCCAAAGCCGAGCCGGGGCTCTTCTGCCCCGGATGAATCTGCTTCACCGTGGATGCGTCGCCGCTAAGATGTGTCGCCACCTCCCCGGTCGGCACACCTAACAGACGGCTCAGCAGCGCCGATTGCGAGAAGACCGGGTGCTCGATCCGCAGCGGATGGTCCTCGCCGTATTGCCAGGATTGCAGCTGCCTCGGTGCGCGTGCGTCGGTCAGACCCTTGTCGACCGCTCCCGCCAAGAGGTCGTTCCAGTCGCTGTACCCTGGCGGCACCCAACGCTCGGGCTCGTGAAGCACCATCTGTTCCTGCACAAACGCCTTCTCGCCCCACGTATAAAGTGGCGCCGTGTCGCCCAGCTTCGGTGTCAGCACCATCTGCCAGAGCGCGGTCCGCGTCGCCAGCACGATCGCCGGCGCAGCCTCGCCCGCGGCAACCTCGCCGTCCCAGGAGCGCAGGAGATCGGCGGCGTCCCGCACTCGGCGGCTCACCGGCTTTGCCGTGTGATCGATCGCGTACACCAGCCGATGCGCAATCGAGAGGTCAAGATCGGAGTAGACGTCCGTCTCGATCGTCAGCATGTCCGCCACCGAAAGGCGGGAGCGTCCGTTGAGCAACTTCCAGATGCGTTCGTTGCGGTAAGGATCGGGCCAGTCCAGCGTGATCGGAAAGGTGTACCCGTCCGGAGTCACGCGCGCGTTCGCCGTCGCAAGCACGCCCCCAGCCGGGTCAAAGGCCTGGGGCAAGTCGCCCGATGGAATGTAGCCCGTCCAGGTCTGCGCCGGATCAAGCGCGTCCACAACCGTCGGGCTCAGAGCACTCGGGCTCGTCACCGACCCGCGAATCGGAATCCGGCCCGCGGCGTGATACCCAATGTGGCCTCCATCGTCCGCGTACACCACATTCTGCGAGGGCCCGCCGAAGCTGGCGAACGCCTCCGTAAACTGCTTCCAGTTGCCGGCCAGGTTGACGGCGAGAAACGGCGAGGTCGGTGTGGTCGGATCGTAAACCGTCCAGCGCAACGAGATCGATCGATGCTCCGACGGATAAAGATCCGAGATAAGCGGAGTCTCCATGCCGTTATGCTCGGTCGACCGCACATCAACCGTGATGTCGCGAGCGCCGCGCACAACAATGCGTTCCGGGCGATGGAGCACAGGGCGCCATCCATCGACGGTCTGAAACTCGCTCCGTGCGCCGTCCCCTCGAAGATGCTCGATCGCAACATCCTGCACCTCCGCGCCCAGGTTGGTAAAGCCCCAGCTGATATGCGCGTTGTGGCCGACGATGATAAACGGCGTGCCCGGCAACGAAACGCCCGAGACGTGCAGCTCCCCCGCCGACGTCGGCGCCTGCAGATCAGCGGTGTACCAGAGGTCCGGCGCAGACAACGAAAGGTGCATGTCATTCGACAGCAGAGGCGCCCCCGTCGCCGTGTGCGCTCCCGAGACCACCCAGTTGTTTGAGCCCTTGCGGCAACCGTCGCACGTCGCCTCGGGAGAGATCTGCAGGCGCATCCTCAAAAGATCAGCGTTGCTGGCAAACGTTGCCGGCCGGCGGTTCGGCTCGGTCGGCTTCTCGGTGCCTTCGGCCGGTCTCTCAGGTCGATGCAACTTCACCTGCGACTCATCCAGCGGAATCTCCTCCATCTCGGGTCCGGGCACTGTAAGATCGACCGGTGGCTGGCCCGCCGGGTGGTCGCGCCACGATCCCGTCGGGTAGAGGTCCGCCGCGAGCTCCGGCGTCAGCTTGGCCGTCACCGCTTCGCGTGCAAGTCGCGTCGGAAAGCTCGTCGAAAGATCCTGGTACATCGAGAGCGAAACCAGAATCGTGTCGCGCGGCGTCCACGGTCGAGGCGTGTAACGCAAAACCCGGAACTCGATCGGCAGATGATCGCGCGCCTGCTCCATCGCCGCGTTTACTCCCTCCGCGTACCTCTCCAACTGCCGCAGCTGGTCCGGCGGAAGCGCGGCAACGGCTCTGGTCGCAGCCACATCAAGGCTCAAAATGCGCTCCGTTCGATCGTGCTGCAGGAGGCTCTTCCCAAAGATCTCCGCCAGCTCGCCGGCAGCATGACGCCTGAGCAGATCCATCTGAAACAGGCGATCCGTCGCGGTTACAAATCCCTGCGCCAGCAACAGATCGTCGATCGACGCGGCCTGAATATGCGGTGTTCCAAGACGGTCGCGTCGAACCAGCACAGGCGCGGACAGCCCCGGCACAGCGAGGTTGCCATCCAGCACCGGGAGCGAATCAAGAGCGGCATGACGAAGCCAGATCCGGCTGCCCACCAGGCTCAGCAGCACCAGCAACACGAGCGCACAGACCAGCAAAACCGCCCTTCGCGAGCGCCTGCGCCACACCCCTCCACGCGGATCTGTGCTCCTGCTTCGTTGAGAGGAACGGGAGCTCTCGGCCTCCAAACTCTGCCTCCGCGTCTGGAGATGCGGCTCGTCGTCAAACCCTTGCTGGTGTGTGCTGGTGGACATCGTGTGAGGCTGAGACAGATGCTGCCCACCGCGGGTGTGGACCCTCTCAATCTCAGTCTAAATCGCTTCGTCGCTCTGGGTCTTCACTACTGTCCGCTGAGCGATGGATCTCGATCGACGTCTCCGCAAGAGACCCCTGCGGCCAAGGTCGAGCGCGCAACGTGAGCAGAATCACAAGCGCCAGCAGACCAAACATCGGCAGAACGGAGACGCTGCCCTCCGGCCCCGTAACGCCCCCCGAAAACACCGGCCTCCCGACAGCGTGCGAGGCAAGGAGGTGAAATCGAACCATCACGCCGCTGTCCGGAACGCCAAACACGAACGATTGCGCCCAGTCCCACGCGGCATGCGCGCCGACCGCCCACCACAGCGACCCGGTGCGCCACAAGCTAAAACAGAACAGGAGGCCGCCGACGCCCGCGGCAAACAGTCCAACCGGAGATTCACCGGGGTTCGTCCGGTGCCCCAGACCGAAGACAAACGAGAGGACGAGGGCAGCCGTCCAGAACCCCAGCGCCCTCGTCCGCCGCCCCGCGCCCAGCGCACTCTCGTACACTGCCGCAAGTCCACGGGCCAGCGTGAACTGCAGATATCCCCGGAGGAAGAACTCCTCATACAGAGCGACGAGGAGGAAGCCAAACGCCCACTCGGCCCCGTAGCGAAACGCTCCTTCACGCGAAAGAAGCTCTCCATCAAAGACAAGCAAGCCCGACACGACAAGTATGGCCACCAGCATCGAAAGTGCCGCAAAACCGGAGAACAAGCCGGAAAGGAAGTTCCGTGCACCATATCGGTGCCAAAGCTCGGCGAGGCTGAGGCCATAAACGCGCATGGGGCGGTGCTCGATCCAGCTCAGCACCAGGGTTGCGACCGCCACCGCAAGCAGCTGAAGACCTTCCGCCCAGAAGATGCCGCCGGGCAACAGCTCCGTGTGCGGGGCGCGAGCTGGGACGTGTACGCCGAGACGTCGGCTGAGCGTCTGTCCTAGAAAGGTGAACACGAGCCAGAGCGCCAGAAATAACAGCAAGCCCCAACCGGCCCGGAGACCCTCATCGCCAAAGAAAATAGCATCCGGAAATCGCGTGGACGAGGACGCTGACGCCGCGGACAACTCTGGTGAGGAAGTCGGATCCATCGTTGCGCGGGCAAGCTCTCCAGAGAAAAATCCTATCTCACGGCCCGACCGTCTGCAGAAAACTTGACACAGAAATTCGCCAGACTATCCTTAGAGATTCGCTCCCGCGAAAGACCCGGAGGTTGCTAGAACGGTGATATGCAAGGTGTTTCACCACGATCACTGCTTTGATGGCGCTTGCTCGGCCGCGTTGTTCACCCGCTTCCACCGCGAGTGTGTCGGCCAGGGCGCGTTTACGTATCAGTACGAAGGCCTGATGCACCGCGCCGGAGCGCTCTTCGACGAGGCCCGCTTCTCGGGCGACGAGAACGCC
Organism: uncultured Acidobacteriaceae bacterium; assembly: GCA_964248505.1. Classification (GTDB taxonomy): domain Bacteria; phylum Acidobacteriota; class Terriglobia; order Terriglobales; family Acidobacteriaceae; genus Edaphobacter. The sequence continues at coordinate 41,207 of CAXTYQ010000005.1, read as the reverse complement.
ATCGTCGACTTCAAATACTCCCCTTCACCCCGACTGACATGGTGGTTCGATCACCATCTGAGCGCCTTTCTGACCCCGGAAGATCAGGCCCACTTCGATCGCGGCCAAGTCGACGGAACAGAGACCCTGCGCAAATTCTTCAACCCCGACTACACCTCCTGCACGGGCTGGATCGCCCATGTGGCAAAGACGAAATTCGGCATGAATACCGCGCCTTTAGCCGACCTGATCCACTGGGCCAACATCGTCGACGGCGCGCGTTATGAGAGCGCGGAAGCCGCCGTAGGACTTCAGTCGCCGGCGATGAGGCTCACCCTGGTCATCGAAAGCTCCACCGACGAAACCTTGATCAAACGCCTGATCCCATTGCTTACCGAGCAGAGCCTGGACCAGGTCCTCGCACAGAACTTCGTGCAAAAGGAACTGGGACCTCTGCTCCAGCAACACAGCCGCATGATCGATCTCATCCGCGATCGTTCGCGGGTCGAGGCCGGCGTCATCACGTTCGACATCACCGACCAGCCGACCGAGGCCTACAACAAATTCATCCCCTACTCGCTCCACCCGGAAGGCACCTACAACGTTGGTCTGTCGCGCTCGAGCTTCCGAACCAAAGTCGCCGTCGGAACCAACCCGTGGACGCCGCTGCCGAGCAGCGATCTCATCAACCTCGCCGAGATCTGTGAGCGCTACGGCGGCGGTGGGCACGCACGCGTAGGTGCCATCAGCTTTCCACCCGATCGGGAAGACGACGCGAGAGAAGCAGCAGCCGAGATCATCGCCGAACTGCGCGGAAGCGGCGAGGCAGCCAGTTAGTCGAGCGCGCGCCCTGAACTTCCCTCAGTCCGCGTGCGGAAACCGTCACGGCTTCAGCTTCCCGAAGATCCCCAGCTTACTGATGTCATTGATAATCACAAACGCAGCAAACACAACCAGGCAAACAAAGGCGACCTGGTACACGCGTTCCTTGATGCTCTGATCCACGTCCCTCCGAATCACTGATTCAATGACGAGAAACAGGATCATGCCGCCGTCGAGGATCGGAACCGGCAACAGATTGAAGATGCCCAGGTTGACGCTGATCACGGCCATCAGCCGCAGCAGCGTCCATATACTGTCACGCGCCGCCAGGCCCACCTGGTGCCCAATGCCGATCGGCCCCTGCAGGCTCTTCGGCGAGACGCGCCTCTGAAACATGCCCTTAAGCACATCGCCGATCATGGAGGCGCTCTTCAGGTTCTCCCTCCACGATTCGCGGATCGACGCGCCCAAAGAGAGCCGGTCCACGTGCATCGGTGGTGGAAGAGGATGAAATCCAAGACGATACTCATGCGTGCCGCCCGTCCCTGGCGTCTCCTGCGGCGTCACCGGTATCGTGAGCGTCTCGCCAGCTCGGAGGACCGTGAGCGTCGCGGGCTTGCCACCCTTGTCCTGCATGTACGCCAGCAGCGACGGAACGCTGTGCACTTCCGTGGAGTCGATCTGCCGGATCTGGTCGCCCTTGCGCAGCCCAGCCGCTTCGGCCGGCATGCCCGGCTCCACATCCACCACCGTCACAGGCATGTTCTGCGCCCGCGGAACCAGACCGATGTGACGCAACAGCGAACTCACGTCACCATCCGACGCGTCGGCGTCCGTTGCCGAAACGTTGATCGTCGTATCGGTGCGGCGGCCATCATGCACAAACGCGAACGCGACGTCGCGGTGCATGTTCAGAAGAGATCGAAGGGCGACTGCCTCCCAATCCGGGTTGTCGATCTGGTCGAACCTCACAATCGTATCGCCCGGTCGAATGCCGGCGCGGGCAGCGGCGGAGTTGCCGAGCGTGTAGTCGTTCACCGCGGGTCCGGAGAGGTAGACATCCACCTCGTGGTGGTACATCGCGACCACAGCAAGCAGGGCGATCGCCAAAATAAAATTCGCAAAGGGGCCGGCGAGCGCGACCAGCACACGCTGCCAGCGCGGGTGCGTGGTGAACTCTCCCGGATCGCCGGTGCGCTCCTCGCCAGGCTGCTCGCCCGTCATCTTCACATATCCGCCCAACGGAAGAAGACAGACGCGATAATCCGTTCCGCCGTGGTGAAATCCAAACAGCCGCGGCCCAAAGCCGATCGAAAACGCCTCGACGCGAATGCCGCAGAGCTTGGCGACAATGAAGTGGCCAAACTCATGGACGAGCACCATGATGCCAAGAACAATGAGAAGGAGGAGGACGGTCACGATCAAAAAAGAACCTCTTCGGTTTGGACGTCAGGCGCCCATCTTCGCTGCTTCGACGATAACCTCGCGCGCGGTCAGCCGCGCCCTCTGGTCAGCTTCCAGCACCTCTCCAATCGACAGGGGTGTGGCGGCTCCGGTCCGGTCAAGCACACTCCTGATTGTACGCGGGATGTCCATAAAACCTACGGTTCCTTCGAGGAATGCCGCAACAGCAACCTCGTCCGCTGCATTCAGCGCAATGCAAGCCGACGCGCCCGCCTGCACCGCCTCGTACGCCAGCCCGAGGCAGGGAAAGCGAGCGAGGTCGGGCGGCGAAAAGGTCAGATCCGACAACTTCGCAAGATCAAACGTCATGCCCGGAACCTCGTCGGTGTCGACCCTCTCCGGATGCGCCAGCGCATACAGGATCGGCAGCCGCATGTCTGTCACCGAGATCTGTGCCAGGATCGAGCCGTCCACAAACTCGACCAGAGAGTGCACCGTCGACTGCGGGTGCACCGTGACGCGGACCTGCGCGGGCGCAAGATCAAAGAGACGGCAGGCCTCAATCACCTCAAATCCCTTGTTCATCATCGTCGCGGAATCGATCGTGATCCGCTGGCCCATCACCCAGGTCGGGTGCTTCAGCGCCTGCGCCGGTGTAATGCCTTCAAAGTCGCGCGCCGGCGTGTCGCGAAACGGTCCGCCCGACGCCGTCAGCCAGACCTGCCGCACCTCCGACAGCCGGCCGCCGCGCATCGCCTGGTGAATCGCGTTATGCTCCGAGTCGATCGGCAGCAAAAGCACGTCCCGCTCCCGCGCTGCAGCCAGCAGAAGATCGCCGGCAGCCACCATGCATTCCTTGTTCGCCAGGCCGATCGTCTTGCCCGCCTCAATCGCAGCGTAGGTCGCTTGGAGGCCGGCAACGCCGACGATCGCGGAAACCACAAAATCCGCCTGGGGCAGCGTCGCGCAGCACACCGTTCCGAGTGTCCCGTGGAGCACCTCGACTCCGGCGACGCCGGCTACTTTCAAGCGCCCGGTCAGCTCGGCGGCAAGCTCCTCGGTCGCCAGCGACACGACCTCGGGACGCCATCGAACGCTCTGCTCAAATGCAACATCGAGGTTATAGCCGGCAGCCAGCGACACCGGCCGAAACCGGTCGGGAAAGGATTCACAGAGCGATAATGTCGATTGTCCGATGGAACCGGTAGAGCCGAGGACGGCAAGGTGTTTCACACATACAATCTTCGCAGATTCGGCCGCAACACAGCCGCCGCAATCGGTCTAAGATCTGCTCTGACTACTGACGCGGCAGACGTGCCTCGATCGAGGCAAGCCGCTCGCGAACGTCCACCGCATAATCGAGCTTGTCCGAGAGATGACGAATCGCCGATGTAGCGTTTTCCAGGCCGAGTCGAATCGATTGCTCAAGCTTCTCATCGCGCAAGATCATCTCGGCGCGCAGCGAGTCGACAGAAATCTTCACGGCCTTCAACTCAGGCACAAGAAGATCCTGAACTACTTCGCGAAAAGATCCAGCAGCGTTCTTGGCGGTGCTTGCTGTGCTCATCTTGTGCTTATCATACGGTATCTTTTTTGCATCTCAACTCGGATTTAGAACCTGCCAAGACCGAAGGCCTCCCGGATCTGCAGCACAAACCACAGCACAGGCGCGGCCAGCAAGAGAGCGTCGATGCGGTCCAGAATGCCGCCATGCCCCGGCAGCATCGTGCCCGAATCCTTCACCCCACATCCCCGCTTGATCGCAGACTCCAGCAGATCCCCGAGCTGGGCAGCGACGTTCAGCACCACGGCCAGCAGAAGCGACTGCCAGACCGGCTCGCCGATGTGCAAGATCAGGTTGCCCCGCGCCGTAAGCTGCTCCGAAAGCAGAAGCACCACACCCGCGGCAACCAGACTTCCAGCAACCGAAGCGATCGAGCCCTCCCAGGTCTTGCCCGGCGAAATCCGCGGCGCCAGCTTTCGCCGCCCAAACGCCCGCCCAATGTAGAGCGCCGCAATGTCCCCCGACCACACGCAAACCATCAAAAACAACACAAGCGCCGGCCCATTCTCGCGCTTCCAGAGCAGAGGAATCAGCGTCAGCGGGTACGCAATCCAGATCAGGCCAAACAAACCCTGCGCCGTGTCCGGCAACACCTGATTCAAAGGCGCGCGAAATCCGTTCCAGGTAAACAGCACAAGCGTCAGCGCCGAAAGCACAGGCAGCTGCGCTTCCACCGGAAAATTCGGCAACGTGACCACAAACAGCAACGCCGTCCCCAGCGCCATCCACCACGCGGGCAGCTGCACCTGAGCATTGTGCGACCGCGCCTCCACCGCTGCCAACTGCAAAAATTCATACGCGGCCAGCTCGGCAACCACCGCCGCAAACAGCGTCATCATCCAGAGCTGACCAAAGAAGATCAACGCAAGAACAACGAGGATTAAGACCAGGGCGGTGAGAATACGTTTCATCTAAGGATCAGAGGCAAGGATACATCGCCGCGTCATGGGTACCTCGCTCCCACATTGCGCATCTTCCTGCGAGTCAGTCCGGAGGAGTTTCACAAAGCTACTTCGCAGGACCAATCTGATGGGCAGAACGAAGATTGCTCATCTCTCTACTCGTGCTGCGAACTCCTCGATTGCTTTTAAGAACCTCGCTACGGTTTGAGTCCTGAACACCGTGCGTTGCATGAGGTAACAGAACCACTCTCGCGTCCGGCTGCGCCCTGAAGAGCTTCAGACGTTGATCAACGAATTCCATATCTTGCTTCTCGCGCTCAGCACGATCAGCCCCAACTATGTCGCTGGGCAACTGATGAGGATAGGCAAAGACGACGAGCAGAGGGCATTTGATAGAGTCGTAGCGCTGTTCGCCATCGAGAATAGCTCGCTCAGCTCTTCTTTCAGATGTGTTTCTATCTGCTTCCTCTTTTTCTACCTCCGCAGCAGCCATTGGCGGTGCTTGGCTAAGCGAATGCGAGTAAGCCTGCAGCTCCTTCTGAAATTCAGGAAGCTCCTTCAGAATGGCGTCGACGGCTCTCTTGCCCTCGACCGGATTGATGTCGTCCAAAGCATGGGCAAGATAGCGTCGCATGGAGATCATGTCGATCTGAAGATCGTTCAGACCCGGCCCGGAAAGCGCATATCGATACCCCGCGTCCAAGTACACCAACCCAGCAACGCGGTCAGGCACTCGACTGCCAATGGAACTCAGCTCTTCGCCGGCGAGCGAATGACCCACAAGCAAGGGCCTGCTCACGTGAAGCTTATCCAAGACAGTGAGTACGTCATCCGCCAGGCGATCAGCAGAATAATTCTCAGCAGTGGGAACGGGTGCGCTGGAGCTTCCATATCCGCGCCTTGTGATCGTGTATACGTGGAACTTCGCCCGAAGTGCGACAGCAAACGAATCGAAGTTACTCCCCTTGCCGCCTAGCCCTGCCAGAAGAACAAGCGGCGGCCCTGAGCCGCCCCAGTCCAGCACCTCGACCTTCACTCCTGGCTCGGTCTCGACCATCGAAGCGATGGGGTGCGCTGTTTGCGCAGCACTCCACCCAGTCCCGATTACAAGTCCTAACGCGACTTTCCCTAGCATTCTTTTTAGCAACAAGTTGCGGACCATGGCAGCAGCAGTTTTCTGTTGTCTCCCCTTGGCAAACGCAACCAGCACCCATCACTCCTCAGAGATGCGAACATCTTCGTCCACCCACGATTACAAACTCGAGACAGATCGCGAACTTCAACCTTCTGCAATTCATCCGCAAGAATTACCGACGGCTGAACGCAGGCGCAGCATGCGAGTCAAGTTCATGCTTAATCTCCTCCGCCACCTGCTCCGCCGGCTCAAGATTATCCAGATCCTCATCCGTAAAGCTCTCGCCCAACCCGCCAAAACGGCGCTCGCGGCTCTGATAGTTCTGAATCGCTTCGAGAAGATGCACCCCCCGGAAGTCGGGCCACAGGCGGTCGGTCACCAGAATCTCCGCATACGCAATCTGCCACAGGAGAAAGTTCGAGATGCGCTGTTCGCCCGAAGTTCGAATGATCAGGTCCGGGTCGGGCATATGCGCCGTATACAAAGCGCGCGAGATGCTCGCCTCTTCAAGCCCGTCGAGCGCTCCGGCGCCAAGCAGATCCTCAACCGAGCAGCCACGCCTGTGCGCCTCGGTCGTCAGATCCGTCAAGATCGACCGCACCGCGTCCACCATCTCCGATCGAGCCCCGTAGTTCAGCGCCAGCGTCAGCGTCGTCCCCGTGTTCTTCGCCGTCTGCTCGGCTGCCCAGTCCATCGTGTCGCGCACCTCGCTCGGCAGCTCGTGCGTGCGGCCAATGTAGGCCATCCTGACGTTGTTGTCGTTCATGCGCTTCACGTTGCCGATCAGATAGCTCTTCAGCAGCTTCATCAGAAAGCTGACCTCGGACTTCGGCCGACGCAAATTATTCTCAAGCGAAAACGCATACAGCGTCAGGAAAGGTAGGTCGATTCGGGATGCCGTCTCAACCACAAATTGAACGCTCTCGGCGCCTTGCTGATGCCCAAGAAAACGCTTCAAAGCGCGCTTTCCCGCCCACCTTCCATTGCCGTCCATAATGATCGCGATATGCTGCGGCATGCGCGCCGGATCCAGCGAACCGTACACCGCCTGCTCTTCCGCTGAAAGCTCGTGGCTCCGGAGGGAGCGCTTCTGATCCGGACGGCGGAGCTCCGGGACGCGGCTGAACTTGGGTGCTGGCAATAACCGACCTCGCAGATGATTGACGCTAGCACACCGTGTAGGGGTACGCAATCAAAGGCAGAGCTCGTCAGGCGTCGCTCGCGCGAAAGACAATCCGTGTGCCCGAACCACCCTACAATATGGTCAGTTCGAGCACGCGGGAGAAAGACCGAGAGAGTTCCCGGAGAGGAGGTCTCGGAGAAGGCTTAGGTCGAATACTTCTCGACCTGTCCTACGCCGTACGTCGATGCCCAGACGCAAGCTCACGAACGTGGTTCAGAAAGATAGACTTCTGCAGCGGGTCCAGATGTGCGGTATGCTGCGCAATCTCGGCCAGAAACGGATCGTTCATCAGAACCGCCGTCTCTTCGCGGTGCCGCCGGCTGGAATCCCGCAGAAGCACGGAGATATCCACCTGCAACGCCCTCGCCAGGCGATCGAGCGAGGAAAGCGTCGGCATCGCCTTTCCATTCTCAATCTTCGAAATATAAGTGCGCGGAACGCCCATGCGACCGGCAAGTTGTCGTTGCGAAAGATTCCGCACGTGCCGAAGGTCTCGAACCGCGGTCGCCACCTGCAGATGACCCTCGGACGCCACCGGCTGTGGAACTAGAGCGAGCGGTGTCGGTGCCGGTTCAGGCTCCTGCACCTCGAGCGACTTCTTGCAGCGCCGGCAGAGTGCATTCAACGTTCGGAACTGCACCAGTTCGCAGTGGTCGCAGCGCAGGACCTCACGCTGTTCAACAGACGCCATCATGGTTGCCATAAGTTGTGTCTTGCGGACGGACCCAGAGCAAGGACCGTGTCACACGTCCGATAACGGATCACATGACGTGCCTAGATTGACACTGGGGATCATAGGAGTCAAGGGAAATCCCGAAGAAAACCAAAAGGACCCAAAGAAAACCGAATGAGGAATCCAGGTAGTAACGTATAGGGAGAGGTTCGCATGAACGACACGGAGGCCGGACAAAGGCAGCACACACAAGCCGCCGCTCAGGCCCTGCTCAAGCAATGGACCGCCGGTGAGAGTCTGCGCAAGCACGCCTTCGCCGTCGCGGCCTGCACCGAGGCCTACGGTCGCATCGAGGCCAGACGCCTCGGCCTGGGGAACGGGGAAGCGGAGATCTTCGCCGAAATCTACATCTGTGCCGGCCTTCTGCACGACATGGACTACGAGCGGCATCCATCCCCCGAGGAGCACCCGTTTGTCGCGGTCAGCTTCCTCCGCGAGCAGGGCTGGCCCGAGGAAATCCTCCACGCCATCCTGGCCCACGCGGATTACTCAGGTGTCACCCCCGAAACGCATCTCGATCGAGCGCTGTTTGCCTGCGATGAGCTGGCCGGTTTCCTCACCGCCTGCGCCCTGGTCAAACCCACGCGCTCCATCGCCGACGTGGAGATCGCCGGCGTAAAAAAGAAGATGAAAGACAAGGCGTTTGCGCGAGCCGTCAAACGCGAAGACATGACGCGCGGCGCCGATCTGCTCCATGCGTCGATCGACGAGCACATCGGCGTGTGTCTTCGCGCAATGCAGGCACGGGCAGCCGATCTCGGTCTCGCGGGAAACGCGAGCTAGCTGCAACCCCGCACAAGCGCCAACCAGACCAGCGACAGCACCACCGATCCAGCGATGCCGAAAGCCACAAAAGACGTCCGGGATGACGCATACGTCGATCCCGAACTGCGGTTGTTCTCCCGCGGATTTAGCGGGTTGTAGCTGACCGGTATCCGCGTGTTCTGGGCAATCGCGGTCGGCGATCCGAACTCGTCCGAGTAAAGCTGGCCGTGCGCGTAGTAGTCAAACGTGATGCGAAACTTCTGTCCTGTCTGGAAGCCCAGCGTCAAGGTGTTCATGCGCGCGAACTGAAATCGGCAGCTCGTCACCGTCCCTGTGGTCTCGATCCAGGTCTCCGGGGAGCTCACCGACAGGCAGAGATCGCGTCGCTCGGGACACGCGCGACGTTGTGTCTCGCGAAGATCTCCTCTGTCCGCGCAACCGTTCCGGGCAACCCGACAGCCCGCGTAAGATCCTCGACCACGATCGCCTCGAAGCCCAGCTGTGCCGCCGCGACCGCCGAAAATCCAACACAGAAATCAAACGCCAGCCCAGCGAAGATCAGCCGATTCAGCCCACGCTCCCGCAGGTAGCCGGCGAGACCGGTCGCCGTCGTCCCGTCGTTCTCCGTGAACGCCGAGTAGCTGTCGATGTCGCGGCGAAACCCCTTACGCAGAATCAACTCAGCGTGCGCGATGTCGAGCGCGGCCGGAAATCCGGCGCCGCCGGTACCCTGCACGCAGTGCTCGGGCCAGAGGGCCTGCGTGCCGTAGCTCGCCTCGATCGTGTCCGTGAATGGCTGCTTGCCGTGCGTGCTCGCAAACGAGATGTGTTCCGCCGGATGCCAGTCCTGCGTCAGAATGACGTGATCGAAGCGCCGGGCCAGCGCGTTCACGCCCTGAATAATCTCGTCGCCGCCGCGCACCGCCAGCGGGCCGCCCGGCATAAAGTCCGTCTGCATATCGATCACAAGCAGAGCATCGGTCGATCGAGGCTGAATTGACATTAGATCCCTCCTGATCCTATCGCTGCGACCTTGCCTACTGCACCTTCGGCCCATATCGCCGCGCAATCTCGGCGCTCGCGGCCAGCAAACCATCGATCGGCCGAAGCTCCGGCAAAGGAGCGCCCAACGACCGCAGCTCCGCCAGCAGATCCTCGGTCGCGATGTTGCCGACCAGCGCATCCCCCGCAAACGGACATCCACCCAGACCCCCGATCGCCGCGTCAAAGCGCCGACAACCCGCCCCATAAGCCGCCCGTATCCGAGCCCCCGCGTCACCCGGCCGCGCATGAAGATGCACCCCAATCTCAACCCCATCCTGTGCGCTGACAACACTCCCGACCACCTCGGCAATCTGCTCCGCCGTCGCCAGACCCACAGTATCCGCAAGCGAGATCCGCTGCACACCGGAGTCGGCCAGAAGATCACACGCGGCGACCACCTCCTCCACATCCCACGCGTCCCCGTACGGGTTGCCGAACGCCATCGAAAGATACGCAACTACATCCATTCCCGCCTTGTACGCCGCTTCGCCAATCTCCTCAAGCGCGCTGAGTGCCTCTTCCGGCGTCTGCCGCTGATTGCGCCGCAAAAACTCAGGCGAGATCGAGTACGGAAATCCCACAGTCTGCACCGATCCCGTCTTCGCGGCGCGCTCGGCCCCCTTCGCATTCACGACGATGCCCAGGATCTCAACATCATCCGGCGGGTCAAGGTACTCAAGCACCAACTCGGAGTCGGCCATCTGCGGCACCGCTTCCGTCGACACAAAGCTCACCGCATCAAGGTGCTGGAAGCCCGCCGCGATCAACACGCGCAGGTAGTCCGCCTTCACCTCCGCAGGGATCTTGCCCGGCAGCCCCTGCCACGCGTCACGCGGACATTCGACAATCTCGACTACGCCGGCTCCGTTCACGTCTGCAGCACTCCCGGATTGAACTTCGCCACCTCCGGGTTCAGAGCGCACGCCTCGAGAGCCGTCATCAGCACCGATCGCGTCTCGGCCGGATCGATGATCGCGTCCACCCACATCCGCGCCGCGCCGTATCGCGGGTCGGCCTGCGCATCGTACGTCGCCTTGATCTCGTCGTAGATCGCCTTCTTCTCCGCCTCGGAGACTGTCTTTCCCGCGCGTTCCGTCTGCTTCACCCGCACTTCCACCAGCGTATTGGCAGCGCTCGCGCCGCTCATCACAGCGTACCGCGCCGTCGGCCACGCAAAGATAAACCTCGGATCATAAGCCTTTCCGCACATCGCATAGTGCCCCGCGCCAAACGATCCGCCGACGATCACCGTGATCTTCGGAACCACGCTGGTCGAGACCGCCGACACCATCTTCGCGCCCGCCCGTATAATCCCTGACCACTCCGCGTCCTTGCCCACCATAAATCCGTTCACATCGTGGAGAAACACCAGCGGCACCAGCGACTGGTTCGCGTCCATAATGAAGCGCGCCGCCTTCTGCGCCGACTCCGTATACAGCACCCCACCGAACTCCGTCCGTTTCGTTCCGGCCTGCGGTCCAATCGCTACCGTCTGCGACTGATTTACCTTCTGATTCGCAACGATCGCGACCGCCCGCCCGCCAATCCGCGCGTACCCGCACACCACCGTCCGGCCGAAATCCTGCTTGTACTCATCAAACTCCGACCGGTCCACGATCCTCGCAATCACCTCGCGCATGTCGTACACACTGCTCGCGCCCGGCGACGGATCGATCAGGCCGTACATCTCTTCCGCGGGGTACTTCGGCGCGTCCGCCACCGGGTCGTACGGCACACGCGAAAACACCTCACCTGCCCCGGCCTCTCCCGCCAAACTTCCCGCCCCCGCGCCCTGCCTCGATCCCAGCTTCCCGATCAGCGACCGCACACGAGCCAGACACGCCGGGTCGTCCGCCTCCTTGAAATCCACCGTCCCCGAGATCTCCGCGTGCATGCGCGCGCCACCCAGCTCCTCCGCATCCGTGCGCTGCCCAATCGCCGCCTGCACCAGCGACGGCCCCGCCAGAAACAGCCCGGATCCCTCCGTCATCAGCACCGTGTCGGTCATCACCGGCAGATACGCTCCACCCGCGACGCACATGCCCATAATGGCTGTCATCTGCGGCACCCCCAGAGCGCTCATCACCGCGTTATTGCGAAACACCCGGCCAAAGTCGTCCTGATCCGGAAAAACATCCTCCTGCAGCGGAAGAAAGACCCCCGACGAGTCGACCAGGTAGATCGTCGGAATCCGATTCTCGAGCGCAATCGTCTGCGCGCGCAACACCTTCTTCGCCGTCATCGGGAAGAACGCGCCGGCCTTCACCGTTGCGTCGTTGGCCACGATCATGCACATTCGCCCCGCCACCCGGCCCAGCCCCGTCACCACTCCCGCCCCCGGAGCCCCGCCAAACTCCCCATACATCCCGTGCGCAGCCCAAAGTCCAAGCTCCAGCAGGTCTGTCCCAGCGTCGAGCAGCAACCGGAGCCGCTCGCGCACCGTCAGCCGGCCCTTTGCCCGCTGCGCATCCGCAGCCTTCAACCCGCCACCCAGCCGGATCCGCGCCTCCTCCGACCGCATCGCGCCCAGCAGATCCGCAACGGCCGAGCTGTTGCCCTTGTGCCGCGCCGACTTAGGGTCCAGGCGCGACGCTATGGTCGACTTCCACTCCGCTCCGTCACTCACGTTCACTCTCTCACCACGGCCTACACACTATCTCATCTTCCGGCCTGCACCCGCACCGGGACCACCCACCGAGACCCAATCGATCCATCGAGGCACATCGATCTCCGTCCTAGTAAGCCTCGGCCCGATCGATCGGCAGACGTACCTGAAAGCACGTCGATCCCGGCTCAGACTCGACCGAGAGAAAGCCGGAGTGGCGCGCCACAATCCGCTGCGCCACGTCCAGGCCGAGACCCAGCCCGGCTCCCGGCGCCTTGGTCGTGAAAAACGGCTCAAAGATCCGGCTCTTGATCGACGGATCAATCCCCGGTCCAGTGTCCAGGATCTCCACCGTAGCTAGAGAGCCCGTCAGCTTGGTCTTCAAGCGCAGCGTGCCGGAGCCGTGCATCGCCTCCAGCGCATTCTCAATCAGCGCCGTCCACACCTGATTCAGCTCCGAACCGTACGCGCTGATCGGCGGCAACTTCGGGTCAAAGTTGACCTCCACCTCGATCCCCGACAAGCGCGATCCAAACATCACCAGCGTATTCTGCAGCGACTGGGCAAGATCGATGTCCTGCACCGGCGCCTGGTCCATGTACGAGTAGTCCTTGATCGCGGAGATCAGGTCGAAGATGCGGAGCGTCGCGTCCAGCACCGTCTCCGCCATCCGCTCCACCCGCAGCGAACTCGTAAACGCAGTCAACATCAACGGCAGGAGATCGGGTGAAACGATCTCCGCAAGTTCCTCCAACTGGTCGAAGCCGATCGGGCTCTCCGCCAGCGTAGGCGCAAGCACCCAGGCATTCTCAACGTCATGAGCCGCCAGCCACGCCAGGAACTCGTCCTCGCGATCGTTCAAAGCCAGCGGACTCACAAGCAGAAAGCTCTGACCCGCGTAAGCTGCCAGCCGCTTCCGGGTAGCCCTGAACCACTGCTGAAACCGCTCGGTCTCAGCGTGATCCGTCGACAGATTCCCCAGCTCAAACGCTTGTCTCCCGTAGCCCTGCAGCGCCTGAAACATAGAGGCCGCGGAGCGCTGCGCCGCCGAAGCTGGATTGTTCAACTCGTGCGCAAGATTGGCCGCAAGTTTGCCAAGCGCGTTCAGCTTCTCCGCCTGCTGCTGCATGCGGGTCATCTCGCGAACCCGGTCCAGCATCACCGACACACACCTCTGCCCCATCGACGGAATCGCCGCCAGCATCGCGGGAAAAAGATCCTTGTGGAGGTCGAGCAGCCAAATCGGACCGACAGCCGTACCGTCGCCGCCGTAGGTCTTCATGCGCGAAAAGGGAAGCAGGCCAGTCATCTGGCCGGCGCGTCCGATAAAGAACGTGAGCGGACCGGTGTGTCGGCGCTGCACGTGGATCTCGCCGCTAAGAATAATGTCCAGATGAAGGGCAACTTCGTCCTCGCGAAACACCAGAGCTCCGTGCTCGCCCTTGCGCTCCGTGCCGTGCGACGCGATCCACTCGTACTCGGCATCCGTCAGGCCGTCCAAGGTAGAAATAGTGCGCAGCGCAGCTACAATCTCACCGCACGGCGTCGGAACGGCCGGCGCGGACGGAAAGCGGTACGCCTCGGCGGCTGGCGCCTCGGACAACGGAAGATCGGACGCGGCCAGATCAGGTACGGAGTCGTGCAAGGTGGCCATCGTAAAGGCTCCTGCCACCATGCTATCGCGACTTATGCTCAGAGTTGATTGTCTCTGAATATAAGCATCCTCTCCAGGGCATCACACACCGCTCGAACCGTTGACGTGGTTCAAACGAGCGTCTCCTCAGGCCTTCACCACAGCACCATTCTCAACTTTCAATGGAGCCAAAAACGGCATCGCCGAGCGAAGGTCGGCCCCCACCTTCTCGATCGGGTGAGCGCGCTCTTCCGATCGGTGCCGCTCAAACTGCTTGCGACCCGTCTCGTTCTCGTCAATAAATCTCTTCGCAAACGAGCCGTCGCGAATGTCCGCAAGCAACGATCGCATCGCATCCTTGACCGCCGGCGTCACCACCCTCGGTCCGGCCACATAGTCGCCCCACTCGGCCGTATCCGAGATCGAAAATCGCATGTACTCCAAACCTCCGCGATACATCAAATCGACGATCAGCTTCAGCTCGTGCAGCACCTCGAAATACGCAAGTTCAGGCTGATATCCGGCCTCGGTCAGCACCTCAAAACCGGCCTTCACCAGAGCCGCCGTACCTCCGCACAACACTGCCTGCTCGCCAAACAGATCGGTCTCCGTCTCCTCGGTGAACGTAGTTTGGAGCACCCCGGCCCGCGTGCATCCGATCCCCTTCGCATACGAAAGCGCGAGCTCCAACGCCTTTCCCGACGCGTCCTGCTCGACGGCAACCAGCGCCGGAACGCCCCCGCCTTCCGTGAACACCTCGCGCACGCGATGCCCCGGCGCCTTTGGAGCCACCAGACTCACATCTACCCCCGGCGGCGGCGTAATCGTCCGAAATCGAATGTTAAAGCCGTGCGCAAACATCAGCGTCACCCCCGGCTTCATGTTCGGAGCGATCTCGGCGTGGTACACCTTGCTCGCCGTCTGGTCCGGCGTCAGATTCATGATCACATCCGCCCACTTCGAAACGTCCGCGACCGAGCCAACCTCAAGCCCGGCATTCCTCGCCCGCGCCGCATTGGGCGAAGTCTCCCGAAGCCCAACCCGAACCTCAACACCCGAGTCCTTCAGGTTCAGCGCATGCGCGTGCCCCTGCGATCCGTAGCCGATAATCGCAACTTTCTTTGCCTGGATAAGAGTGAGGTCAGCGTCCTGGTCGTGATAAGTCTTGGCCATGAGTGTGTCTTCGATTCCTTTGAGTATAGATGTGAAGTCTAGCAGTGAACTCGGTGAACCTGTTCCGTCCATCGAGCAAGTCAGCCGAAAAGATCCTCTTGCGATTGCCGTCGAGGTCACTCCAACAACGGGTCCTCTTCCTCATGCACCTCCTCAAACTCGTTCGGCAGAATCTCCTCGCCGGCCGGTCGATCGGCGTAGTCGGCAACCGGCTCCGGCGCTCCAGATAGCGTCCCCAGTGCCTTCAGCACACGCGACGTGTGGTGCCCCCGACGCATCGCCATCCGGCCCGTCCGCGACACCTCAAGAATGTGAAATCCCGACTCGCGCAGCACCTGGAGCAGACCCTCAATCTTCGAGGCCGCGCCCGTCATCTCGAGCATGATGGACTCGGGCGCGAGGTCGACCACGCGGGCCCGAAAAACATTGGCCAACTCGAAGATCTGCGATCGCGAGTGCTGCGCCTCAGGCTGCGCGGGCGGCGGCTTCGGACCGGCGGCCACCTTGATCAGGCAGAGCTCGCGAATCACCGCCTCCGACCGGCCAACCTCGTCCACGTCCTCCGTAATCTCGAGCTTGTAGAGCGACGCCCGAATCCGGTGCGCGGCGTTCTCAGGAGCCTCGCAGACAATGGTCATGCGGGAGCTCTCCGGACGCTCCGACTCGCCCACCGTGAGCGAAACAATATTGATGTTCAACCGGCGAAACAGCGAGGCCACGCGAGTGAGGACGCCGGGTTTATCTTGCACGAGAGCAACAAAGGTGTGGAGCATAGGTTTGGTCTGAGCCGCGCTTTCTAGGGCTGAGGTGCGTGCGGGTTTTCGTCCGAGTGAGGCAGGTTGGTGTTCGGTGGCTGCCCCGCGCTCGGAATAAAAGTCCTGGGGATCTCAAACAGCAGAAGTTCGCCAGGCTTCGCCGCCGGCCGGGCAGAGCTGCAAAGATTCCCCGTGGTGATCCCCGAAGCCAGAATCGTGGCGATAGGGTAGTCGGTATACAACTCCCCGCGCGGCCGGCAATCGGCATACATATTCGACAGAATGCGGATCGTTGTAGCCGCGCCCGTCTTGACCAGAATCAGCCCGTCCTTATCCGTCGGCATCGCGACCGACCCAATCTGAGCAGCCGCCAACGCGACATTCAGACGCTCGTTGGTGACAGGCTTGTTGGTTTGAGCGTTGACGATGCGGATGCGGAGCGTGTGAGGCGGAAGCGGAACTTTGGTCGGGGCTGCGGTCGACGTTGATGCCGAGGGCTGTGCTGAGGTTTGGGGCTGCGGCGCGTCCCCTGGCTGGCCTGGGTTGACGGCCTGCGTCTGGCTTAGCACCGTGGCGAAAACCGACAGAAGGATCATGAGTGCTCCGTCGCTCATGCCTCCTCCGCCGTCTCAAGCAGCGGATCCTGCTGCGGCCGCCGCACCATCTCATGCAGAGCCGCCCCCGGCGCGATCATCGGATAAACCCCATCCTCTTTCTCCACCTGAAAGTTGATCAGAAACGGCCGCCCACCCGTGCGGGATCGTGTAACCGTAGGTGTTACATCCTTGCGCTCACTCACATGGGCGCCCTCGATTCCATGCGCCTGGGCCAGCATCACAAAGTCCGGCGAAAGGATCGGGCTCGCCGAGTAGTTCTTCTCGTAAAACGCCTCCTGCCACTGCCGAACCATGCCCAAGAATCCGTTGTTGATCACCGCGATGTTGATCGCGAGGCCCTCCTGCACAATCGTCGAGAGCTCGGCGGCCGTCATCTGAAAGCCGCCATCGCCGGCGATCACCCAAACGTCCTTCTCGGGTTGCGCAGCCTTGGCCCCGATTGCGGCCGCCAACGCAAACCCCATCGTGCCCAAGCCGCCGGAGGTGATCAGGCTTCGGCGAACCTCGTGTTTGAAGTACTGCGCCTCCCACATCTGGTGCTGTCCAACATCTGTAACGATAATGGTTTCTTTCTCACGGCCGGCGGCAATCGCCTCGCGCCAGATGTCGTTGATCACGTGCGCGGCGTAGAGATGGCCGTTGTCAGGCAAATTCACAATGTCGCGAACGGCCGCGGTCCCCTTGCTGCGGTTGATGTGTTCAAGCCATCCGCCCGTCCCCACCGACGTCTTAGCGTCAGTCGCGTTGGCGAGAAGCGGCGTCAGCTCATGCAAAATCCGTTTCAGGTCCCCAATCAAAGCAACGTCGACCCGAACGTTCTTGTTGATCTCCGACGGATCGATCTCAATGTGAATCTTCTTTGCATTCGGCGCATAGCTGAGCAGGTTGCCGGTCACGCGGTCGTCAAAGCGCATGCCAAAGGCGAGTAGGAGGTCGGCCTCCTGAATCGCGTGGTTCACCCAGCTCTCGCCGTGCATCCCCATCATCCCGAGCGAGAGCGGATGCGCCGCGGGAAACGAACCCAGACCAAGCAACGTGGACGCGACCGGGATGCCGTGCGCTTCGGCAAACGCGATCACCTCATGCTCAGCGCCGCGACCACCGTCGGCCTGCGAGATGCCGTGGCCGGCGAGGATCACCGGACGGCTCGATGACCGGATCAGCTCAGCCGCATCGGCAAGGCTGTTCGATGTACTCGAGCGCGGCGTCGAAGACATCGGATGCTGCCGCGTGGGCGCGGGCGCGGCAGCCTCAAACGAGAACGCCGCCGTCCCTTGCTGCGCGTCCTTGGTGATGTCGACCAGCACCGGCCCCGGCCGGCCGCACCGCGCAATCTGAAACGCCATCCGCACGGTCCCGGCGATGTCCTCAGCGCGCGTCACGAGGAAGTTGTGCTTCGTAATCGGCAAGGTGATGCCCGTAATATCAACCTCCTGAAATGCGTCCGACCCAAGCACCTTCGACGAGACCTGCCCGGTAATCGCGACCATCGGAATCGAATCCAGCATCGCCGTCGCCAACCCAGTCACCAGATTCGTCGCCCCCGGCCCCGACGTCGCCATACACACCCCAGTGCGCCCCGACGCCCGCGCGTAGCCGTCGGCCATATGCGCCGCCCCCTGCTCGTGCCGCACAAGCACGTGATGAATCGTCGGAAACTTCCTCAAAGCGTCATAAATCGGCAGAATAGCCCCACCCGGATAGCCGAATACTGTAGTCGTGCCTTCCCCCGCAAGAGTGGCCCAGAGAATCTCGGCACCGGTGAGTTGCGGGTGGGTGTTCATTGTCATCGAGCGATCTCCGCTGTGCCGCAGGCACGGCCATATACCAGGTTTGAGGGATTGAGCCTCGGTGGGCTGTTCTTTAGAACAGATGCAGGGCCAAGGGCCCGAGCGCATAACAGCCTAGGCCAGAGGCCTAGGTCTCCTGTAGCGCACACAGAAGAGGGCTGAAGGCCCGACACAGTGAGCGAGCCATGCCGCAGACATTGAGCTTCAACCTGGTGCATGTGGTTTTCAGCACGAAAGCCCGCGTGCCTCTCATCAGCGAGGAGATCGCACCGGCTTTGCACGCCTATCTTGCGGGAACGGCGCGTAGTCTGGGGTGCGATTGCTTTCGCGTGGGCGGCGTTCAGGATCACGTGCATCTTGCGTTGCGGATCGCACCGACGCGCATCTCGGCCAAGGTGGTGTCGGAGCTGAAGACCTCGTCTTCGGTCTGGGTGAAAGAGCGGGGTGTTGCGAGGTTCGCGTGGCCGCGCGGATATGGCTTGTTTTCTGTGGGACCGGCGGACGTCCGTGCGCTGGTCCGCTACATCGACAGGCAAAAGGCGCACCACGCGAGGCGGAGTTTTCAGGAGGAGATGCGCGGATTTTGCGAGAAGTATCATGTGCCGATCGATGAGCGGTATGCGTGGAAATGAGGCTCGCATGTGTCGGGCCTTCAGCCTTCAGTTGATTTGTTCTTGGTTGACCTAGGCCTTCGACCTAGGCTGTTACGTTGTCGGGCCTTCGGCCTTTTGTGGACTCGCCAGGGTAGCCGAAGATGGTGGTGGTGCCTTCGTCGTCGAGGGTGGCCCAGAGGATTTCGGCTCCGGTGAGTTGCGGGGAGGGGTATGGGTATTAACCATTTGTTTGTCCCTCTAGCTAAAGAGCCTCTTGTGCAGTCGGAGATCGCTGCCATTAAAAGTAATCGATACAAAGCCAAACCAATTCTCGAAAACGCCGGAGACCTCACCCGAAACGGGTGAGCGGACTCCAGGTGCATCAATGAAGTTGTTAGAAAACCAGAAGCGTCCAGTGCTGGTTGTGCCGTGCCATGTACCGGAAGCGTGGTGAACGGTTCCGTTTACAACGTCCTCTTGTTGGAAGGTGTGATCCGGCTTAATCCATAGGTGGCGAGTTAGCCCGTCCTCAGTTGAAACGTACTCCCCAGAAACTTTGCCGTCTTCGAAATACCCGGCCTCCACATACCAGAACATTCCTATCGCCACGACGGCGAGAAGAGTGGAACCGGCCGCTTTGTGACTTCGGGCTGACATTTCTCTTGCCTCGCTGCTGAACTGGATAGTGCGACTGCGTTTTCCGCACGCTGAAGCCGTGCCCTGAACGAAGCCGAATGCTACGTGGTGACAGCACCCTGGCTGGCGCTGCTAACACTGTTGGCATACTTGGCAAAGACGCCGCGTTGGTAGCGTGGTTCGGGCGCGTGGAAACTGGCAAGGCGCCCGGCGAGTTCCTCGTCAGGGACGTTAAGCGTGAGCGTCCGCTCCGGAATATCAAACGTGATGCTATCCCCCTCACGCACCGCCGCAATCGGTCCCCCCATCTGCGCCTCCGGAGCCACATGCCCCGCCATCAGACCCCGCGTCGCGCCCGAAAATCGCCCGTCCGTCAGCAGAGCCACCGTCTCCGACAACTCCGGAATTCCTTTGATCGCAGCCGTCACGGCAAGCATCTCGCGCATCCCCGGGCCGCCCCGCGGACCTTCGTAGCGGATCACGAGCACGTCGCCCGGTCGGATCTGCCCGGCCTCGACCGCCGCGTGGCAAGCGTCCTCCGAATCAAACACCCGTGCCGGCCCCGTATGCAAGAGACGCTCGTGGCCCGCCACCTTGATCACGCATCCTTCCGGCGCCAGATTGCCGCGCAGAATCACCAGACCGCCCGTAGGCTTCAGGGGGGTGGACCAGGGGTGAATCACCTGTTGACCAGGCGTTTCGACCGCGGTGGCCGCCTCTTCATAAAGCGATTTGCCGGTTACAGTAGGAGTGTCGTGGAGCTGGCCGCGCTCTACAAGCCGGCTCGCAAGCAAGCGGGAACCGCCCGCCTCCTGGTAGTCCTTCGCGGCGTACCTCCCGCCAGGCGAGAGATCGCAGATAAATGGGGTGCGATCGGAGATCTGGTCGAAGTCTTCCATCGACAGGGGAATGGAGAGCTCGTGCGCGATGGCGAGCAGGTGGAGCACGGCGTTGGTGCTGCCGCCCGAGGCCGCTACGGCGGCAATGGCGTTTTCGATAGATTGGCGGGTCAGAATGCTCGACGGCCGAATGCCTTTGCGAACGAGTTCCATCACGCACCGGCCGGCCTCGCGGCTGGCTGCGGCCTTGTTCGGCGACATGGCAGGAACGCCGGTGATCTCGATCGGCGAAATTCCGAGAAACTCGCCCGCCATCGCCATCGTGTTCGCCGTAAACTGCCCGCCGCAGGCTCCGGGGCCGGGGCAGGCAGAGGCTTCGAGCTGCTCGAGCTCGGCGTCGGAGATCTTGCCCGCCGCGTGCGATCCCATGCCTTCAAAGACCTGCAGGATGGTGATCTCCTTGGTGCTGCCGTCGGCCTGCGGCAGATGGCCGGGGGCGATGCTTCCGCCGTAAAGCATCAGGCCGGGGATGTCCAGGCGCGCGAGCGCCATGATCGCCGCCGGCATGTTCTTGTCGCAGCCCGCGATGCAGACGAGGCCGTCAAACGAGTTGCCGCGAGACACGAGCTCGATCGAATCGGCGATCACCTCGCGCGAGATCAGGCTCGCTTTCATGCCTTCGGTGCCCATCGTGATGCCGTCGTGAATCGTCACAGTATTGAACTCCATCGGAGTTCCACCGGCCTCGCGTACGCCTTGCTTGACGGCCTCGGCGACCTGCCGCAGATGGAAGTTGCACGGCCCGATCTCGGTCCACGTATTCGCAATCCCGATGATGGGCTTCGAGAGGTCTTCGCGGGAGAAGCCGACCGATCGAAAGTAGGAGCGCGCAGCAGCGCGAGACGGGCCTTCGGTTAGGGCGATAGAGTTGGTTTTTCCCTGCATTGCCATGCGTTCCTTTGTCTCTCGGTGTTGCATCTCTAGTGAATGGGAAAGCCGTGCGTGATGCGGGAGTTGTTGTTGGGTGGCTGCGATTGGGTAAGGGCGTCAAAGTCGGCCGTGAGCTTCGTGACAGTCTCGTCCAGGTTGCTGTTGCGGTTCTTCTGAAGCAGGGCGTAGTTAGTGCGCTCGGTCAGAGACCAGAGGGCGACGTGAGCACGCGGGTCGAGGAGGACAACGCGGAACTGACGCACCGTATGGTGCTGGTCGTTGGAGGCAATTGCCTGGCCGAGGTCGATCTCATAGTGAAGCTCGAGGATAAGGTCGGCCTGATTGGGGTCGGCAACGAGCTCGAAGCGGTTCAATCTTTGCAGACCAGCGTAGAAGCCATTGTAGGCGCGCAGGCAATCCGCGTTTTCCTGGTCGCCGGCGTTGCCGAGAAAGAGTTTGTGCGCGGTCGTGACCCCGGCCGGCAGCGGCGTCTGCGGAGGGTCGGGTGCTTGTGCCAATGCCGTGGCAACAAACATTCCCGTTACGGTTACAAATACAAATCGGAGCAGTGCGCCCTTCATAGGTTTGCCGCGGCTTTCGGGGCGAGCCAGAACTCGGGGTTGTGCTGCTGCTCATAGCTGTCGAGCTCCGCCCCATGCCGCAACGTAAGCCCAATATCGTCGAGCCCATGGAGCAGGCACTCCTTGCGAAACGGATCGATCTCAAAGTGCGCGTGGAAGCCAAGCTCGTCGGTGACGGTCTGGTCTGTCAAATTCAGCGTAATCCGATGCCGCGGGTTGCTGGTCGAACGCGCCAGCAGCGTCTGGGTCTCCTCTTCGGTCAGCCGCGCCAGCAGAATTCCATTCTTGCCCGCATTTGAGTAGAAAATGTCCGCAAACGTCGGCGCGATCACCGCACGAAGACCAAACTGATTCAAGGCCCACGCCGCATGCTCGCGCGAAGACCCGCAGCCGAAGTTACGCTCCGTAATCAGGATCTCGGCGCCGCTGTACTCAGGCTTGTTCAGCACAAAGTTCGGGTCCGGCCGGCCAGCCTCCGGGCCTTCCTGGATGCGTCGCCAGTCAAAGAACAGGAACTCGCCGTAACCGGTGCGCTCGACGCGTTTAAGAAATTGCTTGGGGATGATCTGGTCGGTGTCGATGTTCGGAAGCGGCAGCGGAGCGGCGGTCGAGGTGAGAATGTTAATCGGCGTCATGATCGCGAACCTCCATCAACCAGCATCTGGTTCACATCGAGCGAGGCCTCGGTCCTCTGGATCCCCGGCCTCTTCCCCATCTGCGCGGGCCACGTGCGAACATCCGTGAAGTGCCCCGTGATCGCAGCCGCCGCGGCCATCGCCGGCGAAACCAGATGAGTCCGCCCACCACGCCCCTGCCGACCTTCAAAGTTGCGATTCGAGGTCGACGCGCAGCGCTCGCCCGGAGCCAAAATGTCCGGGTTCATGCCCAGGCACATCGAGCACCCCGGCTCGCGCCAATCAAACCCAGCCGTCCGGAAGACCTCGTCCAAACCCTCCTCCTCGGCCTGCCGCTTCACCGCCTGCGACCCCGGCACCACCATCGCCCGCACCGTCGTGGCGACATGATGGCCGCGAACCACCTCCGCCGCGGCGCGCAGATCTTCAATGCGCGCGTTTGTACAGGAGCCCAGAAACACGCGGTCGATCTGAATCGCCTCGATCGGCGTTCCGGCCCTCAGATCCATATACTCGAGCGCGCGCGCGAAGCTCTTGCGGTCGGCCTCCGTAAGCGCGGCCTCCGGACTGGGCACCGCCGAATCGATCCCGGTCACCATGCCAGGGGACGTTCCCCACGTCACTCGCGGCGCCAAAACGCGCGCATCGATCGTCATCTCCCGATCGAAGATTGCTCCCTCATCGGTTACATATTCTTTCCAGTGCGCGACTGCGTTCTCCCAGGCATCCTTCGTGTCGGCCGCCGAGATCGCTTCGGGGCGGATCACGCTCTCAGCCGCGACCGACGCGCCCATCGCCGAAGCCGCGTTGTGCAGGTGACCGCTGGGCGAAAAGCGCCGGCCTTTGAGGTACGCAAACGTCGTCTCATCGGGGGCGATCATCCCGCCGCGCGCCCCGGCCTCAATCGACATATTGCACACCGTCATGCGGCCCTCCATCGAGAGCGCGCGAATGGCCGAGCCGGCGTACTCCACCACGTAGCCGGTCGCGCCGTCGGTGCCGATCTGCCCGATGATCTCGAGGATAATGTCCTTGGCCGTGACGCCAAACGGAAGCTCGCCTTCCACGTTGATCCGAAACGTCTTCGGCTTGTCCTGCGGCAACGTCTGCGTCGCCAAGACATGCTCCACCTCGGAGGTCCCAATGCCAAACGCCAGCGCGCCAAACGCCCCGTGGGTCGAAGTGTGCGAGTCGCCGCAGACCACCGTCATACCGGGCTTGGTCGCGCCCAGCTCGGGTCCGATCATGTGGACGATCCCCTGCGCCCGGTCCTGCACATCGAAGAGCTCAATCCCAAAGTCGCGGCAGTTGCGCCGTAAAGCGTCTACCTGCGTCGAGGCAATCTGGTCCGCGATAAAAAGCCGGTCTTCGACACTCGAGGTCGGCACGTTGTGATCGACCGTAGCCAAGGTCCGGTCCGGCCGCCGAACCGTGCGGCCCGCCAGGCGCAAGCCCTCAAATGCCTGCGGACTGGTCACCTCGTGCACCAGGTGAAGATCAATGTAGAGCAGGGCCGGTTCGCCGGCCGGCTCGGCCACAAGATGGTGCTGCCAGACCTTCTCAAACATGGTGCGGGGAAGAGTAACGTCTGTCGTTGCGCTTAGGGATGTGCTCATGGGTTCGCCTTGGGGTTCGCTTCGGAGTTCGCCTTGGGGCTCGCTTCGGAGTTTGTCGGTGCGGCCGCGTCCGTGTGGCCTGCCCGGCTTCGGTCTATGTTCGTATGCCCCAGAGTCCGCGGGTCTGGATCGGGCTCCGGGTCGGTGTGCGTCTCCGCCGCCAGCGTACTCCGGACACCGATCGTGCCCGGCGTCACCGGGTGCGGCGTGCCATCCGGGTCGACCAGAAAAACGCGCGTAATCTGCTGCGGGTTCGCCTCTGTCCAGCCGGAGCTGGGGTCAATCGTCCATCGTCCAATGCTCCGAGCGAGCGCCGGCGAGAAGTGGTGCGGGTCCAGCGCGCGGCTTGGAAACACCCACATCGCAAACGTCGCGGCCTTGTCGTCGGTCGCGCGATTCTCACTCACCCAATCGACCGCGGCAAAGACCACCATAGGCTTCGGCACACCGGTGTCAATCCAGAGCAGGCCCCGATTCGGATGGAAGTGCGGGATCGCCGCCGAGACTAGGAGGTATCGGTTGTCCACCAGATGCACGGAGCCGTCAACCCCCGAGAGAAACTGCCTGGCCACCTCGGCCAACGGCTTGGCGCCACCAGCCCAGAAGCTCTGCGGCGCCAGAAGTTGCTGCTTCAAAAACGTCTCAAAGCGGGGGTCGCTGGCCAGCCGAGCTTCGTCGCCGGCAGGCAGTGGCTCAAGATACGAAAACATCCAGGAAAGATCTTCCGAGTGCGCCCTTCGATGTGATTTCAGCGTAGGTGTGTGGATCTGCGTAGGCGCCTCCGCTCCCACCTGCGCACGCGCCGGCGCCGCGGCGGCGGTGAGCAAAAGAGCGGCGAGATGGAAAGATTTGCGGGTCATCTCAGTCTCTACACAGCATGCATCGCATGGCGGCGATTGATCGATTCGGCCAGCGCCTGATGCACCAGCTGGCCCATCTGTTCGGTAGACACAGTGTGTGTGTGGGCGCCGCCGCGACTGATGTCAGCGGTCCGATGCCCGGCGTCAAGAACGCTCTCGACGGCAGCTTCGATCGCCTCCGCATCCTGATCGAGATGCGCCGTGTGCCGCAGGATCATCGCTGCCGTCAGGATCGCGCCAAGCGGGTTCGCCTTGCCCTGACCCGCGATGTCCGGCGCCGATCCGTGCACAGGCTCAAACAGGTCGACCTTGCCGCCGACCGTCGCCGACGGCAGCATTCCCAGCGACCCGGTAATGACGCCCGCCTCGTCCGACAAAATGTCGCCAAACAGATTCTCCGTCAGCACCACGTCAAAGTTGCGCGGCGTGTTCATTAGGTGCATGGCCATCGAGTCCACCAGCTGGTGCTCAAGCGTAACCCCCGGATAGTCGCGCCCAATCTCCGTCACCGTGGCGCGCCAGAGCTGCGAAACCTCCAGCACATTCGCTTTATCGACCGAGGTCACCTTGCGCCGGCGCTTCGACGCCAGATCAAATGCAACCCGGGCCACGCGGACAATCTCGGCCTTGCTGTAAACCATGGTGTTGACGGCCCGCTCCGCACCTCGGTCCCACACCCGTGGCGTACCGAAGTACAGCCCCCCCAGAAGCTCACGGACAAACAAAATGTCGACCCCATCCGTGACCTCAGGTCGCAAGGGCGAGCTCCCCGACAGAGCCTTGTAGGCGATCGATGGCCGAAGATTTGCAAATCCGCCGAGCGCTTGCCGGATCTGCAGCAGCCCCGCCTCCGGCCGCTGGTCGGGCGACAAAGCGTTATAGCGATTATCCCCAACCGCCCCCAGCAGAACCGCGTCCGAACTCAACGCAAGGTCCAAGGTCGCGCGCGGCAGAGGCGACCCAGTCTCCGCGATCGCGACACCGCCAATCAGAGCAGTCGAGAATCTGAAATCGTGCCCGCCAAACTCAGCCACCGCGCCAAGAATCTTCGTCGCCCCCCGCGTCACCTCAGGGCCGATACCATCGCCGGGAAGAACTGCAATCTGAAGCTTCATTCAAAACTCCGGTGCAACCACCAAAACCGCGCTGCGGGATGTTGAGGTTTATCAAGCAGGAACTTGTGCGGACTCCGGCTTCAACAACCCAATCAAATCCTGGTCATAAATCGTCTTCTTCCGATCTGCAAGTTCCGTAAACCGCCGATAAACCTCATCCAGCTCCGTGCGCGACAGCCTATGCCCCATCTCCGCCAACCGGTGCTCCAGCGCGCGCCGGCCCGAGTGCTTGCCCAGCACCAGTGAGTTCGACGGCACACCCACCGACTCGGGCGTCATAATCTCGTACGTCAACGGATTCGCCATCACCCCGTGCTGGTGAATGCCGGCCGCGTGCGCAAACGCGTTCGCGCCCACAATCGCCTTATTCGGCGCCGCTCCAAACGAGATACAACCCGCCAGCATCTGACTCGTCGGAAACAGCTCCTTCATCACAATGTTGTTGCGAAACGGCAGCTTGTCCTGCCGAACCGCAAGCACAGCCGCAATCTCTTCAAGCGCTGCATTGCCGGCCCGCTCGCCGATGCCGTTCAGAGCACACTCTACCTGCCGCGCCCCAGCCTCGATCGCCGCCAGCGTGTTCGCGACCGCTAGACCGAGGTCGTCGTGGCAGTGCGCTGAAAGCGTAATCCGATCGGCACCTGGAACGCGCTCACGCACTGTCCGAAACATCGCCGCATAATCCTCAGGCACGCAGTACCCCACCGTGTCGGGCAGGTTCAGCGTCGTCGCTCCAGCCTCAATCGCCACCGTGCACACCCTCAGCAAAAACTCCGGGTCCGTCCGCGTCGCGTCCTCCGGTGAAAACTCAACATCCTCGACATAGGTGCAGGCGAGCGTCACCATCGCTGCAATCTGGTCGATCGCCTGCTCGCGCGTGATCTTCAACTTCGCCGCCAGATGGAGGTCCGAAGTCGACAGAAACGTGTGAATACGCGCCTTCGGGGCAGCTTCAACCGACCTCGCCGCAGCCTCGATATCCTCGCGCTTGCACCGCGCCAGGGATGCTACAACCGGCCCCCGCACCTCCCGCGCAATGGCCCGGATCGACTCGAAATCGCCCTCGGACGCAATCGCAAATCCCGCCTCCAGCACATCCACGCCCAGCGCGGCAATCTGGTGCGCCATGCGCAGCTTCTCCGCATGGTGCATGGTGCATCCCGGGCTCTGCTCGCCGTCGCGAAGCGTTGTGTCAAAAATCAGAATCTGTTCAAGAGCAGGCATCTCAGTAGACCTTGCCAAGTGACCGTTTGGAGCTCAGTCAAAGCTGGTGACCAGCATAATGCATACTTATGATGAAGAGAAGCTGTATCAACCCTATTGATGGCCGCCACCGTGTCTGATGATACGGTGGCGAACGGAGCCAAACCTTGGATCTGGTACAGATGGAGACATTTCTGGCAGTGGCCGAGGAGCGAAGCTTCTCCCGCGCCGCCGCTCGCCTCCATCGCACACAACCCGCCGTCAGCCAGGCCATCGCAAAGCTTGAAGGCGAGCTGGGCGAGGTCCTGCTCGACCGCGCCGCACGCGACGGAACCCTTACCGACGCCGGCTTGCTCCTCCGGGAGTACGCCCAAAAACTCCTGAACCTTCGCGCAGACGCCATCGGCGCGCTCGCTGAACTGCGCGAACTCCACCAGGGCCGCCTCAACTTCGCCGCCAACGAGTACACCTGTCTCTACCTCCTCCCCCTGCTCGACGAATTCCGCCGCCAAAACCCACGCATCAAGCTCGCCGTCCAGCGCGCGCTCGCCAGCCGCATCGCCGACGAAGTCCTCCTTCACACCGTCGAGCTCGGCGTCCTCTCGTTCCGTCCCGAAGATCCGCAGCTCCGCTCCATCATCGTCTACCGCGACCAGCTCGCCTTCGTCGTCAACCCCGAGCATCCCCTCGCCCGCGCCGGAAAGGTCTCCATCCGGCAGCTGGCGGCGCAAAACTTCGTCGCGCACAACATCCCTTCGCCGCAGAGGCAAAAGGTGGTCGAGGCCTTTCGCCGCCACAAAACTCCCCTCCGCATGGGCGTCGAACTGCCCTCGCTCGAGGCCATCAAGCGCTTCGTCGAGATGGGCAACGGTGTCGCGCTCGTCCCCGGCCTCACCGTCGTCAAAGAGCGCCAGGCCGGGTCACTCGTGCAGGTCGAAGTCCCCGAACTGCAGATCGAGCGAAACCTGCGCCTCGTCCATCGCCGCGAAGCCACGCTGTCGCACGCCGCCGTCGCGTTTCTCAAGGTAGTCGAGCTCCACGCCACCCGGTTCGGCCATCCTTACTGCTTCCGGGCAGAAAAAGGCCGGTAGCAGATCGCCATCTTTATCCCCGTCAGAACCGCACACCTTTCTGCGCAAATCCGGGTCAAACTAATTACAGATCGCGCGGTCATCAGCATCAAGCCGGCGAGGAGGAAGCAAGATGAAAGTGCAAACGGAAGTAGCAAAGACGCGAATAGCAGCGGTTCTGGTCTGCGGCCTGCTCTTGGGCGGCGCCGCGTCGGCCATGCGGGCGCAGGACAACACCGGAAGCGCACCGGCAGGACAGACGGACGGGCAATCAGGCCCCGGCGGCCATCGCGGTCACGGCGATCCCGCACAGATGGAGCAGCGGCGCCTCGATATGATGACCAAGCACCTGAGCCTGACGCCAGACCAGGTCACTCAGGTCAAAACCATCATGGACGACAGCCACGCGCAGATGACGGCGCTCCGCAATAACAACGCCGCGGCAAACGGACCCGCGACCAACTCGGCCGCGAACGGCGGTCCAACCTCGGATCAGCGCGCAAAGATGACGTCCATCCGCCAAACCGAGCAGACCAAAATCCGGGCCGTGCTCACCGATGATCAGAAGTCGAAGTTCGACGCGATGCAAGCCCAGGCGCGCGAACGTCGGCAGAATGGCGGCAACGACGGACCTCCTCCGCCAACCCAGCAGTAAAACGATCCGGTCCAGATTTCCGTAACCTGATCCGTGGGCCAAGGGCTAACTGCCTTCGGCCCACATTACTTTTTGGTAGGTGCGGCCCTTCAGGCCTCCAGAATCCGGGAGGATGTGCGGGTACAATTAGGGAATTGACTTTGGTGATCCGTACCCTCCGCAAAAATCGGCTCGTAGCCGGGAAGCGATGCCAGGGGCTACGGGCAAGCCTGAAGAGGTATACGGAACTAATGAAGAAAACGATGTGTTTGGGCGCGCTGCTTCTGATCGCCGGCGCCGCCACCGGTTTTGCCCAGGAAAGCCGGCAAGATGTAAGCATCAGCGGCACAGGTTTGTTTGCGCCGGAGGTCCACGGACCCAACGCGGTTCAACTCAATACAACCAGCACCATCGGCGCGCTCGTCAGCTATCGCTACATGGTGACGCCCCGAAGTGCGCTTGAAGCCAACTACTCCTTCGCCCAGCTCTCGGAAAAATACGTCACCAGCAACATACCGAATGCGAGAATACACACTCGCATTCAGGAGATCTCCGCAGCCTACGTCTACAGCCGGAACTACCGAAACTTCAGCCCCTTTCTCGAGGCAGGGCCCGGCGTTCTCTTGTTCTCGCCTCTACAAGATCCCGGGACCAATCTCTTCTCACTCAAGCGCAACACAAACATCGGCGGCCTCTTCGGGGGGGGCGTCGCTTACGAGTTGAGTCCCAGCTTTGACATCCGAGCAGAGTATCGCGGATTTGTCGTGAAGGCGCCGGACTTCGGCTATGGCAACGCTGACCTGAAGACCGGCCGCTACGAAGTCATCTCGACGCCCTCGATCGGTATCGCCTACCACTTCTAAGCTCGCGCAAGTTCTGCCCAAACACGAAAGCCCTGGTCTCCGGACCGGGGCTCTT
Organism: uncultured Acidobacteriaceae bacterium; assembly: GCA_964248505.1. Classification (GTDB taxonomy): domain Bacteria; phylum Acidobacteriota; class Terriglobia; order Terriglobales; family Acidobacteriaceae; genus Edaphobacter. Next base: position 11,473 of record CAXTYQ010000005.1, on the reverse strand, counting down.
CGCTGCAGTCTGCCTCGATTAACCCGACTACCGAAAGTGGTACGCAGCCCCGATCGAGAGTACCGACGGCCCAAGCCCGCTCGGCGGAAACCCGGGCCACTGCTGATACTCAAAGTCCCCACGAACGTTTAGATACGGCCGAACCCGCACGTCCACCCCAGCCCCAGGAGCGTACATGTTGTACGCCAGATTCGCCGCCGGAACGGTCTGGCTCGCAGGTGGCGGCGCGGGCGGAAAGTTGAAAACCCCGCGCCCAATCATGATCTTGGCATACGGCACGACACGGCCGTACGTCCGGAAGTACCGCGCTCCGATCTCGTAAGTCTTCTCATACTCAAGGCCCGGGCTGGGAGCCTGGACAAAGTGGAAGTTGGCCTCAACGCCGAAGTGTGATCGGAAATCAAAGTCTCCGTAAATGTTGAACCCGGCATATCGCCGTCCATAGTCCGACTGCGCGTTGGAGTAGCCGGCGCCGATCTGCAGGTCCCCCTTGCGTATGGCCGTCGGGCCTGCCTGAGCGTGAAGAAATGGAGAAGAAACAAGGATAAAAAGAAGGAGTTTGCGGAGCACGTACATTCCTGAGGAAGTGGCGTCGGATCGGTTCGGCCGGCTGCACAGCACGCCGGCGGGTTATGGCACGTCACACAGCTTCGGGCGCTAAAAAAATCTGTACGCCGCCCCCACTGTCGTCACATACGGAGTCAGACCGTTGCGCGGGAAGCCGGGCCAGTGTTGCGATTCAAAGTCGATCGCACGAATATTCAGCCGGTGCGTCGCCCGAATATCAAGACCGCCGCCAAACGCAAACACGCCGTAACCCTGGTGATAGTGCGGAGCATAGTCGTACTGGTACTGAAACTCGCCCAGCCCAAACAGCACCTTGGCATACGGGCTGAAGCGACGGTAATGGTACACATAGCGCGGTCCGATCAAGTACGTGTCTTCCCCAATGTCCGTCGGTGTAATCAGACTGACAATGTGCACCGTCGCTTCCACGCCGATGTGCCGAGTCAAATCAAAATCGACATACCCCGAAACACCTTTGGTGCCCTTAGGTCCATAGTCCGGGCTCGCATACGACACACCGGCGCCGGCCTGCAACGAACTGGATCGATACGCGGTAGCTGTGGCCTGCGCGTCCGCTCGATCGACGAAACCGGCAAGCATAAAAACGCCAAGCACCACGATGGGGAGTTTCATCTTGGGTAAACCTCCTCCCCATCTCGATCTCTAGGGAACCTGGTAAAAGAATCGACCGCCTTGAGACAAAACACTCCTGCAACAAATTTGCTAACGTCCACGAGCCCCTTGTTACTGAGGCTGAGTGGACGTGTTTGCCGGCGGTGCTCCGGCCGGAGGAGCCGCCGCTACACCGCCCGGAGCTGCCGCACCCGTATCCGTATCCCCGGCCCCAGAAGTCGCGGCCCCGGAGGTCCCAGCAGGAGCAGGTCCGGAGTCCGCCGCCCCTCCCGGAGCCGCCGTCCCGCCGCCAGGTTGCGCCGCCCCAGAGCCACCCGCGGGTGCCGCCGTCGCCGGTGCACCTTGCTGTGCCGGGTCGGTCAGCAACTTGTAGTAGGCCAGCTTCAAGTAAACCGGTTCCACCTCGAAGGGCATCTTGTCCGCAGCCGTAATAATCGGCTCGTACGCCGAGTGCATCGTGATCACCTGATCGGTCCACGGATCAAACCGTAGAAAGCTCGATAGCGGCATCGCCGCCTGCTGCTTCAGGTTCTTTTCATCCAACTTGCCGCCCTTCGGGAGCAGAGCCGCCATCCAGAAGGTCGGGTCGGTGTCGCTCTTGATCAGAGCATCCCCAAGAACAGGCTCGTTCAGCGCCTTCAACGCCTTCACGCGCGCCTGAAGCTGCTGAAGATACAGCCCAAAGTATTGCTGACCGTCCACCAACTCCTTCGCGTTCAGAAGCTCGATCGCCTTCTTCGCCGCCGCGGTGTTGTCAGCATCCGTGTGGTGCATCGGGATGCGATTGAACGTGGAGGTAGAAGGAAAGAGCAAACGATCGTTGAAGGCGTACTTGGTGTCGAGCCGGTGGCCCAGAATGATATGCGCGAGCTGAAACGCGAGAACCGAGTTCAGATTGCCCATCTGCTGCGCACCGTCCTGCGTCACCACACCGGTGGTGTCGATCAAGCTCTTCGAGAGGATGATCGTGTTGCCCACAGCCAGCGACTCGAGCGGTTCCGTCAACAGCGTCCGGCACCGAATCGGCCGGGCAAGCACAATATTGTTGTAGGCCAGAATATTGCCCGCGAGCGCCTCCAGCGTCTTGTCGAACTCGCTCGGCGCATCCAGCAAACCAGCCTGGAACAGCCGCTCCACAACGTTGTCCTCCGCCTGCTGTGCCCACGCGCGCTGTGCCCCCAACGGGCTCACATCCTGCGCTTCGTTCGACACATCCGTCGCTCCAACCACGTCCAGCGACGTGTTCTCCGACTCCTTCGGCGGCACCTTCAACACGTATCCCCAGATGTTGTTGATCGCCTTGAACTTCAGCGTGCGCGACGAGCTGTGCGGATCGCTCTCCTCAACATAAAAGGAGGTCGGCAGCCACATATCCGGCTGCACGTTGGTCCGCCAGCTGTCAAAGTGGTAAAACTCCTTGTACTCCTTGTCGCTTCCGGCAAAGTCGCCGTTGAAGCGAACCACATTCCCATTCCGTGTCTCAATCCAGATGCGCCCGAAAAACCGGCCATACACCTGGTTGCCCTTCAACAGGCTCCGGCCCGGATCGATCGGCGCGACATCAAAGACCGCCGTCGGCGTGTTGCCCAGGAAATCGTTGCGAACAAAGCCAAATGTGTAGTGCTGGCGATCAAAGTTGTTCGAGTCCATCAACAGCATCGAAACAAAGCCGCCCTGGTTGAACGTTAGGTGCAAGCTGTTGCCCAGGCCGGTAATGTACGAAGCCGAGTGCTTGAAGATACCCAGCTTCCCGCCCCCGCTCGTGCCCTGCGAGGTCTGCTTGTTGACCTGAAACGCTTCGTCCCCGATCACCTTGTTAAAGTCGACCCGGCCCAGAAAATGCTGGTCCGACTCAGGAACCTGGCTGAGCACAGGATCCGGCTTCATGTTCTGGATGTAGGTCTCCACCAGCGGAGCGCGCTCTTTGACGACCTTGATGACTTCCTTCTCGCGCACAATCGCTCTATCGATCAGGGCGTTCTGGCTGGCGCTCGGTTTGCGCGAAAGAACGCTGTCTTCCGTCTTCTTCTTCTTCTTGCCCATCAGCGGGAGGCTTGCGGCCCCTGCGGGCAGGCTCGCGGCTACCGAAGTTGCCAAGACTAGACCGGCGAGGACTGATTTCCGGAGGTTCATATTTTTGCGGCTCCTGCGGCGACCGTGCGGTCAGCCTTTGGTGGTGCTCATGCTGGTTCAGTGAGAAAGTGCGAACAAAACGTCAGCCCGCGAGTTGAAAGGCGACGTTGACGACGCCCTCCCAATCGGTTGGATTGCCTGATGTATCGATCGCGGGTTGAAATCGCGTCGCCTGCACCGCGGCGCGGGCAGACTCGTCAAGACCGTGCCCCAGGCCGCTCGTTATCCCGAGAACCTGGACGGCGCCGGAGGCGGAAACACGGAGGCGGACAGAAACCGTCCCCTCAAGATGAAGCCGGATCGCCTCTTCGGTGTACTGAGGTCGCGGTTTGAACAGCACCTTGGGGCCGCTACGGGTGGCGACCTGGGCTGGCGCCGAGGCCCTCGGCATCGGAGGAGGTTCATTGCGGCCAAGATTCACCTGGCCAGGTACCCGGCCCGTCGAGGTCATCGGCCCAGTTCCGCCCGCCACCCCAAGTTTCACGCCCTGAACCCCATGCGTTCCGGTAGCCGCCATGTTCGTTCCACCCGGAGATCCAGACCCAAGACTGACATGCGTTGCACCGGACCCCGTGTTCGACGCCGGCATCCCCGCCAGACCACGCTGGCCAAGGTTGATCGCCGAGGTCGCCGGCCGGTTCGATGGTGCAATCGGATTGTTCTGCTGACCCAGCGACACCGCCGATGGATGCGCCGAGGGAGCCACCGTCGCCGGCTCCGCACGCGCCAGATTCACTACTCTGGGTGCCGGCGGAGCCTGCACCAGCTTCGGCGGGGCAGGCTGAATGATCGGAACCGCCGCCGCCATCTTCACCTCAGGAATCTTCGGCGGATCCGGTAGCTTCACCTCCGGCACCTTGATCTTCGGCGGCTGCGGCACAATCTTCGGCGTCGGCGGCAGAGGCTTCGGCAAAATCTTCGGCTTGATCGGCTCCGGCTCAATCTTCTTCAGCGGAATCGGCTCAACCAGCGTCGTCAGCTTCTCCCGGTGATCCATGCTCTTCTTCGCCGCCGCCCCAATAATAATCACCACCAATGCCAAAATGACATTCACCGTGATAGAGGTAAACAGCGAACTCTTGCTCTGCTGACCGGCGTTGAGAACGCCGAAGTGAGCAAACTGCATGTTCCTCGGACTCGGATCTTCACTGCGCAGCGGCTTGGCCATGGGGAGTATTCCTTGTAAAAGACCTCAATGGTCGAGGTCTTGGTCATTTCTTTCGTCGTTCAGGGAACCAACACAATACAAATCAGTAGACTTCTGTGATGCAAACCGGTTTCAACCTATAAGACAGAGTTTAATGGAACAGACCCCAAATTTGTCGCCGGGATGTGCAAGGGCATGCAGATTGTCACGAATTACTCTCATAGGGAGACGTCCGACATGAGCAAAGGTGTAAATAAGAGCCTCTCCTTCTCAGCCGCGGGCCAGACAAACCTGTATAGCCGCCCTGATTGCCACCAGTGTGCCGCAGGACTCGCTACTTGACACTGGTACTTTGGTGGTACCGAAGTAACAAACTGGGGAAGAAAACAATGAAAATGCTGGTTACAGGCGGCGCCGGGTACATCGGCGGAACCGTCACGCGACTTCTGCTCTCGCAAGGTCATAGCGTCACCGTGATCGACAACCTCTGCCATAGCAAGCGCAGCTCTCTGCCCGACGGCATCACCTTCGTCGAATCGAACGTCGCAGACCGTGCCGTGGTCGAAGCTGTCCTCAGAGAAACCCACTTCGATGGCATCCTCCACTTCGCCGCCCTCATCGAAGCCGGCGAAAGCATGCTCTGCCCGGAGGTCTACTTCCGCAATAACTCCGCCTCCACCCTGGCTTTGCTCGAAGCCATGCTCGCCACCGGGCACGATCGCCTGGTCTTTAGCTCCACCGCCGCGTGCTACGGAGAGCCCGAAAAAACTCCCATCCTCGAGGACGCAAAGCTCGACCCAACCAACCCTTACGGCCAAAGCAAACTCATCGTCGAAGAGATGCTCAAATGGATCCACCAGGCCCGCGCCCTGCGATACGCCAGCCTCCGCTACTTCAACGTCGCCGGAGCCGTCCCCGGCTACGGCGAGGCCCATGAACCCGAATCCCATCTCATCCCCCTCGTCCTCGACGTCGCGCTCGGCCGCCGACCCATCATCAAAATCTTCGGCGAGGACTACCCCACCAAGGACGGAACCTGCGTGCGCGATTACATCCACGTCGAAGATCTCGCCGACGCCCACCTGCTCGCTCTCGCGGCACTCGAAACCAAACCGAAAATGATCTACAACATCGGCAACGGACAAGGCTTCACCGTGCGCGAAGTCATCGATTCCGTGCGCCGAGTCACCGGCAAACCCATTCCCGTCCAAGTCGAACCGCGCCGTCCCGGAGACCCCGCCGTCCTCGTCGCAAGCTCAGAAAAAATCAAGGCCGAACTGGGTTGGAAACCAAAATTTACCGAAATCGACGCCATCGTCGAGACCGCCTGGGTCTGGCATCAGCAACGCTACCGCTAACCGGCTTCACGTGGCCAGAGTCATCCCAATGAGATCCAGCCATCTGATCAGCTAAGGAGATCGTGTGTTTGCAAGCATGTTTCATCTTCACGTCCCGGTCCTCGAAAAGATCCTCCGGCCCATCGTGGTCTATCTCTTTCTCATCGGCTTCCTGCGCCTGTTCGGCAAGCGAGAGCTGGCCCAACTGAACCCGTTCGATCTCGTCGTCCTGCTCAGCCTCTCGAACACCGTGCAGAACGCCATCATCGGCGACGACAACACCGTTTCGGGCGGCGTTATCGGTGCCTTCTCCCTCCTTTCCATCAACTTCGTCCTCACCCGGCTGCTCTACCGCCACCCAAAGTTCAACCAGACTCTCCAAGGCACAGAGACCGTGCTCATCCGCCACGGCATGATGGATCGCGACGCCATGAAGCGCGAGGCGCTCACCGAACTCGAATTGCTTTCAGTGCTCCACAAGCAGGGTCTCGATCAAGTCCAGGACGTCGAAAAATGCGTCCTCGAGCCCAACGGCACCTTCTATGTCGAGGCCATCCAGCCCACGGCCGAAGACCGCCAACGATCCGCCGTGATGCTCGAACTCCGGCGCCTCACCGAGGAAGTCCGCGAGATGAAGACGCAGATGGCGGCACACGGCTGAGTCCGCGTTCCGGGTCGGAGCTGGTTCCCTGGCCACGCTGCCAACGTCTCCCGGCGAGGCTGTAGCCCCGGACGTCTACCGGCTCCCCGCCAGCGCCTTTTTGGCAACCGCCCGCCGAAATCGCTCCGGCGGATCAGCCATCTGCGACTCCCGCACCGCCGCCCGATACCCGCCCATATAGATCGAGTACATCACCGCCAGAGCACATCCCACGCCAAACGCAAAGCCCAGAAAAAAGCCAATCAGCGCGCCCAGGAAAAGAGTCATCGTCAGCCCAGTCTAGACCGCGCTCAGTCCACCAAGGTCTCTCCCGACTCCGTTCCCTGAAGCAATCACTTCGCAGGCGTCAGAGCCGGCGCCCGAGCCGAACCGGAACCAGCAGGGGAGGAAGACATAGCACCCCCGGCCGCCACCGGCTTTGCGAAGATCTTCAGCGCGTTCTCAACCGTATGTTCAAGACCCCACACAGCCGGTAAAACCACAACCGCCCACGCCGCCGCAATCAGCACCGGCGACGTCCTCCGGGTAACTCCATCTGTCTTCTCCAAAGCCATACTCTCCCTCCCCGCCATGCTCTCCTCCTGCCCGCAACACCGAAAACGCTGGCCGCACACGTGCACTCTTAGGTTAATGCGCGGCGTAGTCCATCTGAGGAACTTCCCCCCTCATCCAGAACCTCTCCGAGACAGGACGCACCAGCAGGTTCGCCACAAAACCCACCACCAGCAGCCCGCACATAATATGCAAAATCAGCGGATACGCCTCTTCCTTCGGCAGCTTGTTCCGAACATAGTGGTCCAAAATGCCGTTCACAATCAACGGCCCGACGATGCCCGCCGTCGACCATGCCGTCAGCAGACGACCGTGGATCGCCGAAACGTTATATCCGCCAAACAAGTCCTTCAGGTACGCCGGAATCGTCGCAAAACCTCCGCCATAGATCGAAATCACCACCGCCGCGATCGCCACAAACAGGCCGACCGAGTTCAGTCGGTCCGCCCGTGTCCAGGGGAGAAGAAAATAAAGTACAGTCCCCAGCGAGAAAAAGCTAAAGTATGTCGCCTTTCTGCCGATAAAGTCGGAAGTGGAGGCCCAAAAGAACCGGCCCGCCATATTGAAGATCGAAAGGAGACCGACAAAGCCAACCGCGGCGACAGGTCCAATCCGCCCGCGAAAGAAGTCCTGGATCATCGGCGCGGCCTGCTCCAAGATGCCGATGCCCGCTGTCACATTCGTGAACAGCACGGCCCACAAGAGCCAGAACTGCGGCGTCCGCCAGGCATGGCTCACATCCACGTTGTGCGTCGAAATCAGCGCCGATTGCTTCACCGCCGGCGTCCATCCTGATGGCTTCCAGCCCTCCCGCGGCACGCGAATCGTAAACACCCCAAACATCATAAAAACGAAATACAGCACGCCCATGGTCAACAAAGTCATGGGAATCGAAGGCTCGCCGTGCACCCTGAAGTAGGCCATCAACTGGTTCGCCAGCGGGCCGCCGATCATCGCGCCGCCGCCAAAACCCATGATCGCCAGTCCCGTCGCTAGCCCCGGTCGGTCCGGAAACCACTTGATCAGCGTCGATACCGGAGAAATGTAGCCCAACCCAAGCCCAATGCCACCCACCACGCCATAGCCCAGATAGATCAGCGCCAGCCGGTGCGTGTACGCCCCCGCCCCCGCAATCACAAACCCCGCGCCAAAGCAGCAGGCCGCGTAAAACATCGCACGCCGAGGTCCAGCCCTCTCCAGCCACGCCCCAAACAAAGCCGCCGAGATCCCCAGAAACGCAATCGCAATCGAAAAAATCCAGCCGACCTCCTTCAGGTTCCACACGCTGCCGTCCGCTCCATGCAGCGCCAGAAGAGGGTTCTTGAAGACCGAAAATGCGTAAACCTGGCCGATCGAAAGATGAATCGCCAGCGCCGCCGGAGGTACCAGCCAGCGACTAAACCCGGGAGGAGCGATCGATCGATCGCGGTCAAGAAACGCCAATGCCATGTGCAACAACCTTTGTCGCTGGGTTGGACCCGCCCAGTCTCTATGGAAACCTAGCCTATGGGACCGGGCTCCGCTCGCGCAAGCGAAGTCGATCGTCCCGCCGTTACAAAAGTTTGCTCCGTATGAAGTTGATCGCATTCGCTCCATCTGCGACCATCCCGTTTGCTCCCGAGCAGAGGATCGCGTACGTTTTGAATGCGCAAAGAGACACACAGGAGATCGTCGAGCGATGGCGCCAACCAACGGAGAGCAGCCCCACCAGCACCTCAGTTCCACCCTGCGCGAGAGCCGCATCTTCGCTCCCCCAGCCGAGTTCGCCGCCCACGCTCACATCCAAACGCTCAAACAATACGAGCAGATGTACCAACACAGCATCGACGAGCCCGAAGCCTTCTGGGCCGAGGCAGCCGGCGAACTCAGCTGGTTCACGCCCTGGGACACCGTCCTCACAGGCGAGGGCCCCGACGCCAAGTGGTTCGTCGGCGGCAAGCTGAACCTCTCTCACAACTGCGTGGACCGCCATGCCCTCGGCGCCAACCGCGACAAAATCGCGCTCCTCTGGGAGGGCGAACCCGGCGAGGTCCGCCGCCTCACCTACGGCGACCTGCACGCCGAGGTCCAACGCTTCGCCAACGTCCTCAAATCCCTCGGCATCCAGAAGGGCGATCGCGTCGCCGTCTACATGGGCATGGCCCCCGAACTCGCCATCGCCCTCCTCGCCTGCGCCCGCATCGGCGCCGTGCACTCGGTCATCTTCGGCGGCTTCGCGGCCCAGGCCATCGCCGACCGAGTCAACGACTCCGGCTGCGTCGCCCTCCTCACCCAGGACACCAGCTTCCGCCGCGGCGCCGAGGTCCGCCTCAAAGACATCGCCGATGAGGCCCTCGATCGCTGCCCAACCGTCCAACACGTCGTCGTCCACAGGCGCTCCGGCACCGAAATCCACATGAAATCCGGTCGCGATCTCTGGTGGCAAGACCTCATGCGCGACGTCTCCCCACACTGCCCACCCGAGCCCATGGACGCCGAAGATCCACTCTTCCTGCTCTACACCTCCGGCACCACCGGCAAGCCCAAAGGTCTCCTCCACACCACCGGCGGCTACTCCGTCGGCGCCTACCTCACGGGCAAATACATCTTCGATCTGCGTCCCGACGACATCTTCTGGTGCACCGCCGACATCGGCTGGATCACCGGCCACAGCTACGTCGTCTACGGCCCGCTCCAGAACGGCGTCACGGTCGTCATGTACGAGGGCGCCCCTAACTGGCCCGAGCCCGATCGCTTCTGGAAGATCGTCGACGACCACAAAGTCACCGTCTTCTACACCGCTCCAACCGCCATCCGCGCCTTCACAAAATGGGGCGAAACCTGGGTCCGCAAACACTCGCTCAGCTCCCTCCGCCTCCTCGGCACCGTCGGCGAACCCATCAACCCCGAATCCTGGATGTGGTACTTCCGCGAGATCGGCAAAGAACGCTGCCCCATCGTCGACACCTGGTGGCAGACCGAGACCGGCGCCATCATGATCGCGCCCACCCCCGGCGCCGTCCCCACCAAACCCGGCTCAGCCACCCTGCCCTTCTTCGGCATCCTCCCCGAAATCGTCACCAAATCGGGCGACCCCGTCCCCGATGGCCACGGCGGCCTCCTGGTCATCCGCAAACCCTGGCCGTCCGCCGCCCGAACCATCTACGGCGATCACGGGCGCTTCCTCGCCACCTACTGGAGCGAGGTCCCCGGAAGCTACTTCACCGGCGACGGCGCCCGGCGCGACGGGGACGGGTACTTCTGGCTCATGGGCCGCGTCGACGACGTCATCAACGTCAGCGGTCACCGCCTCGGCACCATGGAGATCGAATCCGCGCTCGTCGCTCACCCAAAAGTCGCGGAAGCCGCGGTCGTCGGCCGCCCCGACGAGATGAAAGGACAGGCCATCGCCGCCTTTGTCACCCTGGAAGGCGGACAAACCGCCAGCGACGCTTTAAAACAGGAGCTGCGGCAATGGGTCGCCAAAGAGATCGGCGCCCTCGCCCGGCCGGACGACCTCCGCTTCACCGATGCCCTCCCGAAAACACGCTCCGGAAAAATCATGCGCCGCCTCCTCCGCGAACTCGCCGCCACTGGCGAAGTCAAGGGCGACACCACCACCCTCGAAGACTTCGGCGTCATCGCCAAGCTCCGCGGAGACGAAGAATAAACATCAACCGAAAGGTAGATACCAACGGTCTATACTCCAAAATAGAGCCTACCGGAGCTCCCCTATGCCAGACACCGAAAAACGCGCAAAGCTCTTCCAGAACGGGCGAAGTCAGGCCGTCCGCCTCCCCAAAGAGTTCCGCTTCGAAGGCACAGAAGTCCGCATCCGCAAATCCGGCTCGTCAGTAGTTCTGGAGCCAGTCAACTCAGACTGGCAGTGGCTGGATGATCTTCGGGCACGATTCGGCGGCTTCGACGATGACTTTATCGCTGCCGTCAACGAAGACGTTCCACAGCAGGAACGCCCCGATCTGGACAAGCTCTTCCCCGAATGACGTTTCTCCTGGATACCAGCGTCATCATCGATCTGCTGAGAGCCAGATTGAATCGGTTCGTTTCCTCTGGCTTTGCTTCTCTTCCGTAGATGGCGAGAAAAGCGGTTTCGACATTCATACCGTGACCTGCTCAAACATTGCGGCACATTCCTTTACCCAACGGTTTACTTCTGCCCGGTTGCCCAAAGGAGAGTTCGCAATCACGGCGTCGATTGTGAGACGGTCACTATGCAGTTGGTCGGAGATGCGATCTGCGACGTCAGGGAAGTTCAACGTCTTCCCACGCGCTTCAATCGTCTCCCGGATCTTTGAAGTGTTGTAGAGCTCAAATTTGCGTTCGGCACCGTGATACAAATTTCGCAGAACGTAGGTCGTGCCACCCTCCATCGCATCCAGATACTCACGTGACCTGCCCCCTTTTTCTCAACCATTTATAGCTGGAGTTTTCTCTGTTCTGTAG
>CAXTYQ010000004.1:0-95990 GCA_964248505.1 uncultured Acidobacteriaceae bacterium | reverse complement strand
CGGCAAGGCAGAACGCTTCATCCAGACCGCCCTGCGAGAATGGGCCTACGCCCGCTCCTTCCAGAACTCACAAGAGCGAGAGCGAGAGCTCGCACCATGGATCCACCAATACAACTGGCACCGGCCCCATGCCAGCCTCGGCCTGTCGCCACCCATCAGCCGATCAGGGTTGGACGTCAACAACCTGTTGAGACTCCACATCTAGAGGTCTTGCCGACGAGAGACTGCTGAGCGAACGGAAGCTCGCCATAATCGGCGCACTACAATCAGGGGAGGAGGAGACCTCAGCGCCCATGATCGAGAGCGCCATCCTGGCCCGCCGCCGCAAGCTTGTCAGCATTCTTCTGGGCGTCGGCACCTTGTCCCTATTTCTTTTGCTCGCGGGCCTGAACGCCTTCAATGTGCGTGTGCTCAATCCTTCGACGACCGGGCGCATTCTCGTGTTTACCGGCCTGTCGGTGATTGCCTTTCTCTTGTTTGTTGCCGTCCTTTTGATGCTGGTCCGCAACGTCTTGAAGCTTTACGCCGACCAGCGCTCGCGGGTGCTGGGATCGCGGCTTCGGACGCGGATGCTGGCGGGCGCGGTTCTGGTGTCGCTGGTTCCGATTGGCTCCATGTTTGCGTTTTCGTACGGGTTGATGAACCGCGCGGTGGATCGCTGGTTTTCCGAGCCGGCCAACGAGGTGCGCGACAGTTCCAACCGGATGGCGCTGGATCTGGCGCAATACTCGACGGCGAACGCGCGGGTGGAGGCGGAGGCGATCGCCGCAAATCTCATGTTGCCGACGGGGTCGGCGGCCCCGATCTCCGCGCGGCGACCGGAGATCGGGGGCGGGCGGGGGGAACGTCGAGCAGCCGAACATCGAGCAGCCGAACATCGCGCAACCGGCTCCGAGAGGTCCACGCGGCAGAGTTCGCATGCTCGACCGGAGCTTCGCTCGCGTCTCACTTCGCCGCGGTCGGGGGCTTCCCCTGCCCGGGCGGGCACGGATCCGTTTCGTCCGGCGGCCCCCAGCCGAGAGGCGCTCCTGCGCGTCTTTCGCGAGCACGAGATCACGCTGCAGAACGGCTTTGCCATTGCCTTTCGCGAGGGCCGGCCGATGGCGGCATTTCATCTTCCAACTGGCGGGGCGAACACGGCGCGGCTGAAGCCGTGGCTGCCTGGCGACGGGGGCGAGACGGAAGACGACGCCGGTCCTGTCTCCGCGATGGGGGACCGGTCTGGTGCTCTGGGGGCGGCCGCTGGGGAAGCGCCGGATTTGATTGCCGGTCCTGTTTCGAGCCCCATCCTTTCCGCCGCGGACCGCAGCGACGGGCCGATGTTTTCGCTCGATGGCGTGGACTATGCTCTCGGAACGGCTGCCTTGCCGACCGGCGGAACGGTCGTGGTCGGACTTCCGTTGCCGCCGGGGATTGCGGCCAACATGGCGCGGCTGCGATCGGCGGCGGACACTTACCGTGTGCTTTACAGCAGCCGGCGGCAGGTGCGCTGGCTATACACGCTCTTGCTGCTGCTGATGACGAGCCTGGCGCTGTTTGCGTCGTCGTGGCTGGCGCTTCATCTTTCCAAGCAGGTGACGCGGCCGGTCGAGGATATCGCTGATGCGATGGAGGCGGTGGCGGCGGGGGACTATGCCCATCGGGTCGAGGCGAGTGCGACCGACGAGCTCGGCGAGCTTGTCCGATCGTTCAATCGGATGGCGACCGATCTTGAAGGTTCGCGGCACGCGGTGCTTCAGTCCGCGACCGAGCTTTCGGCGGCGAATGCGACGCTGGAGGCTCGGCGGCGCGAGCTCGAGACGATGCTGGAGACGATCCCCAACGGTGTGGCGACGCTTTCGCCCGGCTGCTCGATCATGCTTTCGAACCGCGCTTTGTCGGAGATGATGGATCCGGGCGGACAGAAGCCGTTTCTCGGCCAGACGATTGCTGAGGTGTTTCCGGCGGAGGTGGTCGAGGTGCTGGAGCGGCTGATCCGGCGATCGCACCGGATGGGATCGGCGTCGAGCGAGATCGAGATCAACCGGCCGGGGAACGGGTATGTGGGAGCTGAGACACTTCACCTGCTGGCGACGGTCGCTCTGCTGGAGACTGCGGGCCGCGCGAGTGCGCCGACCGCGGACCGGGCTGAACGCGAGCATGCCGGATACGTCCTGGTGCTCGAAAATGCGACCGAGCTCCTGCGTGCGCAGAGGCAGTCGGCGTGGAAGGAGGTGGCGCGCCGGGTCGCGCATGAGATCAAGAATCCGCTGACGCCGATTGCGCTTTCAGCCGAGCAGATTCGTCGGCACATCGACCGTCTCGCGGCGAATCTCGACCGTCACAGCATTGAGTCGCCGTCGGTGGGTGTGATTCGCCGATGCTCGGAGGTGATCTCCTCGTCGGTCGAGAGCATGCGATCTCTGGTCGATCAGTTCTCGTCGCTGGCCGAGTTTCCGACGGCAAAGCCGCGTCCGGCGGACCTGAATACGATTGTTGAGAACGCTCTCGCACTGTTTGCGGGACGGATGGCGGAGGTCCGGGTGCGTCGCGACATGGACACGCATCTGCCGCTGGTGCTGGCGGACCCTGAATCTTTGAAGCGCGCTCTGGGCAATCTGATCGACAACGCGGCCGAGGCGATGAGCACAAGTCTGCTGCGCGATCTGCAGATCTCCACTTCCCTGTTGCCGAGCGGGTTGGTCGAGCTGGTGGTGGCGGACTCCGGGACGGGGCTGACGGACGAGATGCGGGAGCGGCTGTTCCTGCCCTATTTTTCGACCAAGGAACGCGGCACGGGGCTGGGTCTGTCGATTGCCGCGAAGATCATCGGGGAGCACGGCGGCACGATTCGGGCGGAGAAGAACCTGCCTGCGGGGGCGCGGTTTATTGTCGAGCTGCGACCGGCGCCGGCGAGCGACTCTGAGCCGAGCCCGGCGATATCGACGGTGATCTCGGCCTGAGTCGGGGATTGTCGCTCGCCCGCGATGGCGAACATGTTGAGACCTTACTGATTGCCGAAGCGGTAGACGACACCCACGTTGACGCCGAGGTTGTTCTGCACCGAGCCGCCGGATGGACCGGTGAAGGTGGTGCCCATGTAGGTGGGGGTCACGCGAACCGCCAGGTTTGGGAAGAAGTTGTAGTCGAGATTGACGCCGGCGGTAAAGGCCGGGCGCCAGGCGTCTTGCCAGATGCCGACGCTGGTGGAGGTGAAGTTCTTCGAGCCGCCGCTGAATTTGCCGTACGCGACGCCGCCGGTCACGAAGCCGCTGACGGATTCCTTTTGTTTCGCGTAGAAGCGATAGGTGGGGCCGCCAGTGAAGAAGTACTCGGAGATTTGGGGGTTGGCGATGTTGTAGATCGTGTTGCCGACCTTGGCGTTGCCGTACCCTCCGTGAACGTCAGCCGTGATGCCGAGTTTTGGGTTCAGGAAGTAGGTTCCACTGCCGAAGAATGTGACCTCGTTGTTTTTCTGGAGGTACTCGCCCGAGCGGAAACGGAGGTATCCGCCGCCGCCGGCGACTTCGAAGCGTTTGCTGTAGGTCTCCTGGATGGCGCGGGCGATCCGGGCCTTGCGATTGGCGTTGGATTCGCGCCGGGTGCGCCGGGCGACGACCTGGGCGCCGGCCGGAAGGGTGAGAGCGGCCACGAGAGAGACGAACAACAGAGACCGGACCCACGGCAAACGGTCCCACTGCGATTTCTTGCCAACCATCAAAGCCTTGCTCCTCCATGCGTCCCGGGCACTTTGGTATGGTGAAGCTCTGCGCCGGGCCGGTGTTGCGCTGGGCGGGAGTGCGGGGACTTCTTATTAGAACATCCGCGCTGGACCGGAGCGGCACGGCGGCCGCACAGGGGAGGAGATCGAGGGTCGATGGCGAAGAGGCGAGCCGGGACGGGAAACGGGGCAGATGCGTCTAACGGGTCTAGGGCGAGGTCGCGGGGCGGTGCCGGCGGGGGACGTTTGCTGCTTGGGTTCGTGCTTGGGGCGGCGCTTGTGCTGGTCGCCGGATATGTTGGGTTGGAGCGGCCGGCGTGGGTGCGTGCACTTCGTGGCGATCACCGAGGTACGGGCGCGGATCTGGACCCTGGCTTGCCGGTCGAACCTCCGGTGGGCGATCCTACAGGCGGTGACCGGGGCAGGACCGGAATCCGGGCGGGGGAGGCAGCCGCGCCGTTGAAGCCGGCCAGGGTCGCTCCGTTTGGGTCAAGCGAGGACGTGTTTGAGGCGGGTGCGCGGGTGTATCGGGCGAGGTGCGCCGGATGTCATGGGACGCCCGGGGGGCGGGCGGCGGCGGTGCCTGGTCTGAGAGGGGCGGGGCTGGATTTGTGGCGCCCGGGGCCTGGTCATGCGGAGAGGGTCGGCGTCACTGGCCGGCCGGTCGGGCAGATTTACGACAGCATCGCCGAAGGCGCTGCGCCGGGGCACGATTTCGGCCAGAAGCTCTCCGGGACGCAGATCTGGCAGGTCACCTTGCTGCTTGAGCATGCGGGCGATCGGGACGGTTTGCCGGACCCGGTGCGGCGGATCCTGGATGGATCGACCGGCGATGGAAGGACTGGCGATGGAAGGACTGGCGATGGATCGACCGGCGCGTCAGCGCGGTAAGGCGACCGTGATGGCCGGGGTTATCGCAGGGTATAGCCGACGGCCGTCACGAACTGGAAGCTGTTCTTGCGATAGCCGTACGCCGGGTTGTTGAGGAAGCTGTCGGTTGCGGTGAAGTTCAGATTAAAGCGGCGAAATACAGGCACGCTGAGACTGGCCGAGGCGTTGGCCGAAGACGCGTGGAGGTCATTCCAGGCCGGCAGGAGGTTTACGTCTTCGGTGAAACGAATGCCGTGCTGGAGGTTTGTGCGGTAGATCTCACCGAAGCTCGAACCGATCAGATTTTCGTTGGATGCGGCCGTCTGGAACGTCTCTTTTTCGTAATGAACGTCTGCCTTGAGGTCCATCTGGTGCTTGGGCGTGGAGAAAGGCGTCCAACCGATGCCGACGCCGTAGACCTGCTGAAGATTGAGGCCCTGCGAGTAGTTGTGGTCAAACGAGCTCTGTCCCAGAGCGTAGAAGCGAGCGGAAAAGTACTGGTCCTGTTCGGCATCTGCGTGAAAGGTATTGGTCTTGACGATCAGGTCCGGGGACGGCGGGGTGGTTTGGGGGATGACGGGCTGACGCAGGCGGCCGTAGGTCTCGCTGAGGTCTAGGCTGGAGCGGCTGCGCGGTGGAAGGTACGTGACGTCGGGGATGGTGCGGAGAAGTGTGAGGCCCGTGTTGAAGCTGGATCCGGTTTCGGTGGAGCGCACCAGGGTGGCACCGGCGGTGATGTTGCCGGACCAGCCGTGATCGAGGCCCGGGCTGCGTTTGAGCTCGCGGAGGTAGGTACGCTCATCCACGACAAAGGCGATGCGGTCTCCCGGAATGGGGATGGGAGCGGCGTGCGGACTCTGCGCATGTGCGGTTTGGCCGGGTGCCGGTGCTGGTGCAGGCATCGGTGCAGGAGCCGATTTGGGTGCCGGCGCGGCGGTTGGCGGCGTGGCGGGTGGAGACGCACTGGCGCCGACTAGCACCTCGCCCGCCCTGACCTCTATCTGACCGGTCGGGGCGGGTGGGGTGGTTCCGGCGGGTCCTGTCCAGAAGCCGTGTTTGGGCTGAACGTCTTTTTCGAGAACGGCGAAGCTGCCACCTGGGCGCAGCTCCTTGACGCGGCTGAGCGGGATCGTGACCTCACCTGCCATGTCGCTGCGGAAGACGATCTGGTCGCCGACGCCGCGCAGAAGCTTGCCGGAGAGCTGGTCGCCGTTGGTGAAGACGAGCAGATCCGGTGGATCGGGGGTGGCAGGCGGAGGTTGCTTATGCCGGGGTTCGGCGGCGGCAGAGGCGAAGATTGCCGCGAGGAGCAAACCGAGCACCAAAACGCGGGGCGAAGCGGCTACCACAGGGCGACGGGATCGGAGGCGTTGCATAGCTCACAGGATGCCATGGAGTTTGGGCCCTTATGCCTCACCCGCGGTGCTTCCAGACGGGCCGGTGCTCTCCCTGCCAGATGCTTTCGATGGGCTCGTTTTGCTTGCAGGGGCAACACTTGCGGGCAAATCTGGGGCTTCCCGAGGAGCTTGAAAACGTCTCTTGCCAATTGTCTTCTGGGAGGCATACTATCCGTTTCGCGTTCGGTGCAGTTCCAAATTGGGACACGCCAGAGCGCCTGAGAATACTGAGAAGCTCCCCAGAGTTCATGTTGCCGGTTACCGGCGTGCTGTTTTGGCGACGGAAAACGTTTTGAGAGGTCAAGGAAGAACTATGTCATGGTACGCGTACTGCATCGCCGAACGACAGGCGTTTCCGGAGCTGTGCCGGCACCGCCGCCCTACACCGCTGGCCGGGGTTTCCGGCCTCTTTGGCAATCAGGCTTTCTTGTTTCCAGCAGGCGAACTTGCGGTTATTGTCTCCGAACACAACCTTGAAGACACGAAACGGTTGGACCAGCAGGCGGCAAAGGATCACGCCCGTGTGATTGCCGAGTGCTTTGCGCACTCGACCGTGCTTCCTTTCCGGTTTGGGACGACATTTCAGGATGACGACTCGCTTCGGCGCTCGGTGCGATCGAACCAACGGCACTTCCAGGCGAACGTCGAGCGTTTGCGCGGAAAGGCCGAGATGCACCTGAAGGTTCTGGTCGACGACACGTGCCCGGGGAACTCTTCGCGCGACATGACGGTGGGTCAGGGATACTTGACCAGTTTGCGGGAGAGCGCGAGTCGGCAGCGCGAACGACAGTCGCGTGCGCGGGCGCTCTCGGTCCAGGTGCACCGGATGTTTCTTCCGATTGCGGAGGAGATTACGTGCAAACGGATGGAGTCGGGCAAGATGCTGCTGGATATTGCGCACCTGATCGACAACCGGACGGTGGAGCGGTACCAGAACAAGTACAGTTCGGCGACGCTGCAGATGAAGGAGTGCCGCTTTCAGCTCTCCGGCCCGTGGCCGCCGTACCACTTTGTTCAGAGGTCGGCGCCGCAGCACCAGCACTCGGCTTAGGGCTTCAGATCGTCAGGTCTTCAGATCGGTGTTTGATAGGCCGGGCGCCTCCTCGTTGATGGAGCGCCCGGCCTATCCCGTTTTGGTACTAAAGTCACGTCCATTCACCAACTTACTGCGCGGTGGCTGCGACGTGTGCGCTCCTGTGCGCATCGCATGTGGTGTGGGTTGTTTCGGGTCTTTGCCTGTTCTCTCCGGGTTTGTGTCCGGCCTTGGCGAGCAGCAGCAGACCGGAGGTACCAACCCGCCGTACGCGCAAAGACGCGTCACAGGAGAGAGTTTTTCATGAACATCCGCAGAACCTATTTGGGGGCCTTTGGGGCTCTCGTGTTTGCAGCCAGCGTCCCGGTGTGGAGCGTGGCTCAGGAACCGAATCCGACTTCGGGTGTCACGCCGGGGCAGGTTGCCGGCCAGATCACGCAGCAGCAGGACGGCATTTTTCTGTATCGGGTCAAGGTGGTGCAGCGCGATCTGGATGCGGTCAATTACTTTCACCGCTCCGGATCGACGCGCATTGGTTTTAAAGGCACGGTGCTGCTTCCCGGCGCTTCGGGCGAGGCCAAGGTGACCAGCGAGCGCGGCCAGATCTCGATCGACGCGAAGTTTCAGGGTTTGACACCGGCGAACGGCTTCGGTCCCGAGTACCTAACGTACGTTCTTTGGGCGATCTCGCCCGACGGTCGGCCGTCCAACCTCGGCGAGGTGCTGCCGGCGGGGACCAAGAACAACATCAACGTCACCACGTCTTTGCAGAGCTTTGGGCTTATCGTGACGGCCGAGCCGTACTTTTCGGTCACGCAGCCGAGCGATGTGGTCGTTCTGCAAAACGTGATCCTTGAAGACAAGACCCAGGGCGTGCTCGAGAAGGTGAATGCGCACTACTCGCTGTTGCCGCGCGGCTTTTATGCGGAGACCGAGGGTTCGAAGACGGTTGCCGACCCGATCACGCGCAATGAGAGATCGCCGCTGGAGCTGTTTGAGGCGTACAACGCGATGCGGATCGCGACGCTGTCGGGCGCGGACCGGTATGCGCCGGACATTATGGCGCAGGCCAAGCAGGATCTGCGGAACGCGGCGGATCTTGACGGCAACAAGCACGGGGATCGGAAACTTGAGATCACCTATGCGCGGCAGGCGGTGCAGCGCGCCGAGGATGCGCGTCTTGTCTCGTTGCGCAAGCAGGCGGCGGAGCGTCAGGTAGCGTCGGACCGGGCTCGTCAGCAGGCGCAGATGCAGGCCGAGCAATCCCAGATGCAGGCGCAGCAGTCGCAGATGCAGGCCGAGGCGTCGCAGCTTCAGGCCGCGCAGGCTCAGGCGGCGGCTGATCGCGCGGCGGCAGAGACGGCCCGTGCCGAGGCAGAGCGGCTTCGCGCGCAGAGTGAGGCGAATTCGGCTCGCAACCAGGCGGCACAGTCGGCGGCTGAAGTGACTGCCACACGCGAGCGTCTGCGCGAGCAGCTGAACAAGGTCTTGCAGACGACCGAGACGGCACGCGGTCTGATCGTGAATCTGTCGGACGTGCTCTTCGACACGGGCCGATACACGCTGAAGCCGGATACCAAGCTGTCGCTGGCGAAGGTCGCGGTGATCTTGCAGGCATATCCGAGCCTGAAGCTGCAGGTGGAGGGATACACGGATTCGGTGGGCAGCGATGAGCTGAACCAGAAGCTGTCGGAGAACCGCGCGAACACCGTGAAGGACTTCCTGATCTCGCAAGGAACGGATCCTGCGAGTATTTCGGCGGCGGGATATGGCAAGTCGAACCCGGTGGCCGACAACAGCACGGCGGCGGGACGGGCGCAGAACCGGCGCGTGGACCTGATCGTCTCCGGCGCGGCGATTGGCGTGACCCAGAGCGGACCGAGCGCGACCTCTGGTGGAAGCAATCCGCAGTAGGCGTTTTGGGAAGAACGTTTGGAGGAGAGGCTGTCGGGGATGCCGGCAGCCTTTCTCTTTGCATCCTAACTGTTTATTTTCAGAACTGGCCGGATGAGCTTCAGAGCCGTGCCGAAGAGGTGGGACGCGACTTTATGCTGTCGATGCGCGACAAGACGGTATTGGTGACGGGCGCGAGCTCGGGGATCGGACGGGCGACGGCGCTCGCCTTTGCGGGCGGAGGTGCACGCTTGCTGGTTTGTGCGAGGCGTGTGGATCGGCTTCAGAATCTGGCGGCCGAGCTGAAGGATGCCGGCGCCGGGGCGGTCGCGACTTTTGCGCTTGATGTGCGCGATCGTCCGGCCGTCGAGACGGCGATCAGGACGGCGATCAGGGGCTTGGCTTCCGAGTGGGCCGCGATCGACGTTCTCGTCAACAACGCCGGCCTGAGCCGCGGTCTGGCGAAGCTTTACGCGGACGACCCTGAGAACTGGGAGGAGATGATCGACACCAACGTGAAGGGTCTGTTGTACGTCACGCGCGCGGTCGTTCCTGGGATGGTGGAGCGCGGTCGCGGCCACGTGATCAGCCTGGGATCGACGGCTGGGCGGCAGACGTACGCCAACGGCGCGGTCTACTGTGCGACGAAGGCGGCCGAGCGCGTCCTGATGGAGGGCCTGAAGCTGGACCTGATGGGGACGCCAGTGCGCGTCACGACCGTCGATCCGGGGATGGTGGTGACGGAGTTCAGCGAGGTGCGCTTTCGCGGCGATACGGGGCGCGCCGCTGCGGTGTACCAGAACATTACGCCGCTCAGGCCCGAGGACGTGGCCGATGCGATTGTGTGGGCGGCGACGCGGCCGCTGCACGTCAACGTGCATGAGATCCTGCTGACGACGATTGATCAGGCTAACTCGAATACTTTGGTTCGGAGAAGTTGAATTCGCCGGCCCGGCTCAGATGAGATCCGCGCCTGCACCCTGGAGGGTCGGCACTAGAGGTGGATCGACCAGCCAAGCTCGGCGAGCTTTTCTTCTACGTCCGCCAGCGCCAGTTCGAGCGCTGACCGGCGATGCGGGCTGGATGTGCGCTCGGACAGGATGCGTTCGCGCTGCATTTCGAGCGCCTGGAGACGCCGCTTTTCGTCCGCGGCCAGAGCTCTCGACCCGGCCGCGACTGAGCGCTCCTGGACCCCCTCGGCGCGAAGCGTCTGCTCGGCCTGCTGCGACTCGACTGACTTGCTCTCCCAGCCACGTGACATGTGGCCATTCTACCTCGCGGCGAGACCGACCCCAACTATAATCAACAGGTGGAGAGAATGGTCGGCGGGCCGCAGATTTAGGATGGGTCTTAAATATTATGGGTGATCCAGGTGTGATTTAGGAGTGGTCTGTGATCGTTGAAGTTCAGGGGCTTCGCAAGGTGTACACGGGCAAGGCAACGGTGGTCGCGATCGACGGCATCGACCTCCACGTGCGCGAGGGCGAGCTTTTCGGGCTCTTGGGACCGAACGGCGCCGGAAAGACGACCACGATCAGTATCTGTACAACGCGGGCGCTGCCGACGTCGGGCAACGTTCGCATTGGGGGTGTAGACGTGGTCGCGGCGCCCGCTCTGGCACGCCGCCAGATCGGTGTGGTTCCGCAGTACAACACGCTCGACCGGGCGTGCACTATTGCTGAAAATATCAACTTTCACTGTCTCTACTTTGGATTTGCGCGTGGCGCTGCACGCGCGCGTACGGCAGAGCTGCTTGCTCAATTCCACCTTTCCGAGCGGGCCGGGGCCTATCCTTCGCAGCTTTCCGGCGGCCTGGCCCAGCGGGTGCAGATTGCGCGGGCGATTGCGCACCGGCCAAAGGTTCTGTTTCTTGACGAGCCCTCGGCCGGCCTCGATCCGCAGAGCCGGATCGCCATGTGGGACGCCGTGCGGCGGCTGCGGGAAGAAGGCATCACGGTCGTCCTGACCACCCACTATATGGAGGAGGCGGACGAGCTTTGCGATCGCGTGGCGATCATCGACCATGGCCGGATTCTGGTGGAGGACACGCCGTCGAATCTTAAGGGCTCGGTTGGCGCGCAAAAAGTGTATGAGCTCGATCTCGGGTCGCCGGCGAGTTCGGCCGCGCTTTCGGACGAGATCCGGGATCTCCCTGGGGTGGCCAGCGTCGAGACCACACCGGAAGGCATCCGCGTCCTGGCGCACGCCGCCGACGGTCTTTTGCCCGAGATTGTCAAACGGTCGGACCCGTACGGATTGCGCGACCTTACCGTCGCTGAAACCAGCCTTGAAACCGTCTTTATTCGACTTACCGGACGTGAACTCCGCGATTAGAGGCCTGATCGCGCAACCCAGGCACAGAACGGCGCCAACCAGAGCAGTCCAGGGCGCAGGCAAGGCAGACCTCCCCATGTCTCAACTCGCAACCGTCGACACGTCCCTCCCTTCGGCGACCGCGCTCCCCGTCGCGCCCAGCGGCATGCACCCTTGGCGAGCCTTTGCCGGTCTGTTTCTGCGCGACATGTTTGTTCTCCGGCGTGAACTGCTTCCGTTCGTGATCCGGATCTGCATGAATCCATTGCTGTTTCTGTTTGTCTTCACGTTTGTCATGCCGCACATGAGTGGAGGCGCGGCGATGAACCCGACGTCCGCCATGGGAGCAAATTTCTCGACCGTCCTCCTCCCTGGCCTGATGGCGGTCGCGATCATGTTTTCGGGCATTGCCGCCGTTGCGCTT
Organism: uncultured Acidobacteriaceae bacterium; assembly: GCA_964248505.1. Lineage (GTDB taxonomy): Bacteria > Acidobacteriota > Terriglobia > Terriglobales > Acidobacteriaceae > Edaphobacter. The sequence continues at coordinate 84,360 of CAXTYQ010000004.1, read as the reverse complement.
CCGCTCGCGCAGGAGTTCGGGGTTACCCGCGAGATCGACGATCGCGTGATGTGTCCGCTGCCTGTCGCGGCGGTTGCGATCGAGAAGATCTGCTTCTCTGCCGTCCAAAGCATGATTGCGGCGGCGATCGTGTTTCCGCTGGCCTACTTCGTCCCGGCGACGCCGGTAGTCGCGCACGTCACCTCCTGGCCGTTTCTCTTGCTGATCCTTGTACTTGCGAGCTTGACGGCGGGCGCCCTCGGCCTGACGATCGGCACCAGCGTCAAGCCGCAGCAGATCGGTCTGATCTTTGGCGTCGTGGTGATGCCGATCACGTTTCTGGGTTGCGTGTACTACCCGTGGGCTGCGCTCAACCACATCCACTGGCTGCAAGTGGCCGTGCTGGTCAACCCGATCGTGTACATGAGCGAGGGCCTGCGGGCCGCTCTGACGCCCACGCTGGCTCACATGCCGGAGGCTGTTGTCGTCCTGATGCTGGGCTTTTTTCTGGTGCTGCTGACGTGGCTGGGCGTGCGTGGATTTCTTCGCCGCGTGATTGGGTAGGCGGCGAGAGAATCCTACTCGATGTTGCGCGGAGCCGCCTGCGACGCCGCGACCAGATCGCGGGCGCGCTCGGTCTCGCGCAGACCGCCGCGGAGATGCTCCGCGATCAGTCGCCCGTGGAAGCGTCCGTTTTCGATGAAGATCTCGTTGGTTCGCTCGCCGGCGACGATCACACCGGCGAGGTAGATGCCGGGAACGTTGCTTTCGAGCGTCCCAGGATCGCAGACCGGGCAGCGGCTATTCTCGGGGTCCAGGTGGATGCCCAACTGCTCAAGAAAGCTGAAGTCCGGGTGGTAGCCGGTCAGCGCGAAGACGAAGTCGTTTGGGATCGTCTGTCTACCCTCGGGCGTCTCCAGAACGACGGCATCGAGGCCAATCTGCTCCACGGTCGAGTTGAAGTACGCGGTGATCTCGCCGTTTTTGATGCGGTTGTTGATGTCCGGCAGGATCCAGTACTTGACGTGCCGGTGCATCTCCGGTCCGCGATGCACGAGGGTGACGTGCGCGCCGTGGCGCCAGAGCTCGAGCGCGGCTATGGCAGCGGAGTTCTTGCCCCCGATGACCAGCACATCGAGGCCCGAGTAGGGGTGCGGCTCGTCGTAGTAGTGCGCGACTTTGGGCAGGTCTTCTCCGGGCAGACCGAGCTGGTTTGGAAGGTCGTAGTACCCGGTAGCGACAGCAAGTTTGCGGGCGCGATGTTCGCGAATCCGGCCAAAGCGGTCGGCCGTGCGAACGGTGAAGTCGCCATCCGAGCCCGAGACCGCCTCGACCGTTTCGTATTGGCGGATGTCGAGCGCGTAGTGCTCGGCGACCTTGCGGTAGTACTCGAGCGCCTCGTTGCGGGTCGGCTTCTGGTTTGGGCTGGAGAACGGCATGTCGCCGATCTCGAGCAGCTCCGGCGTGGTGAAAAACGTCATGTGGGCCGGGTAGTGAAAGATCGAGTTGCAGAGGCAGCCCTTGTCGATCAGGACGGCCGTAAACCCGGCGCGTTGCGCCTCGATCGCGCACGCGAGTCCAGTCGGACCAGCGCCGATCACCAAGAGATCAAACCGAGGCTCCGCACCTGCCTCCGACCCAGACAAAGCACTGATCATCATCATCGTTTTGGATGCCGGGGGACGGCAGCCGGCTTCACTCGGCACAAAAACCAGTGCTGAGATGAAGCCGGTCTGAGATGCCTAAACGCCGAGGCTCGAAACTTACGCGTCGAGCACCACCAGCTTGTGCGCGATCGCAAACAGCGCGAGTTCCAGACGCGTCGAAACGCCGGTTTTATCGAAGATATTCGACAGATGCCGCTTGACCGTCTCTTCGCTGATCACGAACTCCTTTGCAATGTCCTTGTTGCTGCAGCCCTCGACTATCGAGTTCACGACCTCGAGCTCGCGCGGCGTCAGGCCATAGGTCTTGCGTTCGGGTACGGCGGACGCCAGCTGCATCAGTTCCCGGAGCTTCTGGAGGAGATTGACGACCCGCTCGCCGCCAATCCAGTAGTCGCCTGAGAGCACCGCCCGCAGCGACTTCGAGAGGTCTCCCGCGACTGAATCTTTGACGACGATGCCACGCGCGCCGATTTGCAGCGCCTCGATGACCTGCTGGGTCGAGATGGTTCCGGTTAAGAGGATGATCTTGACGCGCGGGCTCTTGCTCATGATGGCGCGCATTGCTTCGAGGCCTGGAAGACGCGGCATCTGGAGGTCGAGGAGGAGCACGTCCGGCTCAAGTTCGAGCACCTGCGTGATTGCGTCGTCGCCGTCGTCGGCCTCGCCCACGACCTCAAACCCGGGCTCGCTCATGAGCATGTTTTTGACGCCAAAGCGGACGACGGGATGGTCGTCCGCGACCACGATGCGGATGAGACCCAGCGGCGGCCCCAGGCTCCCTACTCTTTTTCCCAACTCTCTCGTCTGAGTTTGCAGCATGGCGCACCTCTCTTTTGCCGGAAGCGCGGATTCAGACCTCGACTCCGCGCGACCTAAGCATACCCCGAAGGCGATCGAGTGCTGCCCTAAAATTCGCAACGGATGTGACTTTAGTTGTAGAATTTCCGGGCCCGGGTTCTCCCCCTGCCCGCTCCGCGCTTCTGGGGGCTGAGCTGTCGGAGCCATCGACCTCCATCTCGGCTGCGAGATCGGCCAGTTCGCGAGCGCCGACCATTCCGAAGCTTCCTTTCAGCCGATGGGCGGTTTGGCGAAAGCTCTGATCGTCGCCCGCCGCGGCAAAGAGCACTAGATCCTGGATCTGCCGGTCGGCCTCTGTGAAGCACATCCGAAAGAGTTCGGTGAGCCGCTCGGGCGGCATTGCGGCGGCGATCTGGACAAAAGTCGCCTCGTCCAGAACCGGCGATCTGAGCGGACTTCCGTCAGTGGCGGTCGAACTCTCGCCTGGCGCGCGGGAGAGCACCGTACGGGCGTTCCGCAAGGTCCCCTGGATCTCTTTAACGGCAAAGGGCTTGCCTAGAAATCCGTCAAAGGCCGCGGTAACTATAGAGGGAGGCCGGCTCGCGCTCATCAGGAGCAGAGGAACCGGCGGACCGTCGACCGATCGCAGGGCACGGGCGAGATCGATGCCGGCGAGCCCCGGCATCTGCAGATCTGTGAGCACCGCCGTGATCTTTGGACCGGAGGGAGCGGGCGTGGGGGTTGCGGCCAGGCGGGAGACGGCCTCCTCGCCGGACGAGACGGCCACAACCATGTAACCCTCGCCGGCCAAGACCGCAGCCAGCACATCGCGGCTGAGCGCGTCGTCATCCACCAGAAGGATCGTCTCTCCCGTCTCTGTCTGACCCATGCCTCGAAGGGTACCAAAGTGTGAAAACCCGCACCGCGCAAAGGCTCTCGGTAACCCGGCACGCGATACAGTTGTCTGAATGAACGAGCACGTGCAGAGCGGCGGGAGTGGAGGCATGCCTGAGGCCATGGCAGCCGAGATCTCGGCGCTGTCGGCGAGGGTTGCCGGGCTTGAGCGCGACCTGGCGGTGCTGCGAAGCTCTCTCGGCTCGGCCGCCGCACAGCCTCCGATAGATTCCGCTCAGACCGCAACAGCCCCGCCGCCAGCACCCGCTGCGCCGACCCTCGGGCCAGGTGCTGACGTACCCAGAGTTGGCGTTCAACCAACGCCTTCGCGGCCCCGGGCTTCGCTCGAGAACCGCCTCGGCTCGCAGGTCTTCAACCGAATCGGCGTGTTGGCGCTGCTTATCGGCGTCACCTGGTTCCTGAAGCTCGCGATCGATAACCGGTGGATCGGCCCGGCTGGCCGCGTTCTGATCGGCCTTGCGGCCGGCGCGGGCGTCATTTTCTGGTCGGAGCGCTTTCGCCGCCAGGGATTTCCGGCGTTCTCCTACTCTCTGAAAGCGATCGGCACAGGCGTTCTGTATCTGTCGATCTGGGCGTCGTTTCAGCTGTATCATCTCTTGCCGGCAACCGCGGCGCTCGTGGCTATGCTCCTGGTTACGGCATGGATCGCGTACATGGCGTGCGCGCAGAACGCCGAACTGCTGGCGGTTTACGCCCTTGCCGGCGCGTTTGCCACGCCGGCTCTGCTTTCGACGGGCGGCAATCACGAGGTGTTTCTCTTTACGTACCTGCTCGCGGCCGATCTCGCGGCGGTACTTCTGGTGCGCCTCAGAGGCTGGCCGCGGCTTCTGCTGGGCGCTTTTCCCGCCACGGTCGGCTACTTCGTTGCGTGGTACATCTCCTTTTTCAAGGCTTCGGAGCTGGGGACGACAGTCTTCTTTGTCGCGGCGATCTTTGCGGCTTTCCTCGTTCCGTCCTGCACGCGAGGGAGACGTGTAGCGGTCGCGGATGAGAGCGCGCATATTGCACCCAGCGCCCAGGCGATCCGGAGGGGCCGGAGATGGAGCGCGATCCCTGAGGTCCTGCTTCCGTTCGCCGACGCTGCCTTTGCCGCGCTCGCGATGTCTGTCATGCTGGTCGACACGCAGCATCGCGATCTCCTGCCGTGGCTGATGGTCCTCTTCGCGGCTGTCTACCTCGGCCTGATGCGGATGCCGAGCGCCACCGCGACACGCGCAGTCCATCTCTCGCTGGCCGTTGTGTTTCTCACGATTGCGATTCCGCTGAAGGCGACGGGGCAATGGATCACCATCGGATGGCTGGTCGAGGGCGTGGCCCTGTTCTGGGCTGCGCTCCGGATCGGACAACGGACAGAACGCGCTCCAATCGCGCCTGCGTTCGAGGGACGACTGCTCCGGTCGCTTGCCATGGGTTCGCTTGCGCTCGGGTTCTGCGGCGTCTTCTGGCAACTCGCGCAGTACGACCACCGGTACGACCCGGCCTTCCTCAACGTCCGCTTCGGGACCGCTCTGGTGGGCATCGTCGCCTTTGCTCTGACGGCTTCCATCGCGTCACAAGCTTCGCGCAGATCGGACCTCTTTCACACGTTGGACCCGGGCCTCGGGCAGACCGCTGCCGCGAGTGTGATTGTGCTCAACCTCCTCGCCATCACTGCCGGGATTCGCGAGATACCGCTGCTCTGGAGCCCCAGCCGAGGCGTCTTCATCAACGGGAGCGAGGCGGGCCTGCAGCAGGCGCTCGCCATCTCGGCCTTTCTGATGCTGTACGGCGCCGGCCTGCTTGCTGTCGGCTTTTGGCGGCAGAGCGCGTTTCTGCGATGGCAGGGCCTCATTCTGCTCGCTATTAGCATCGTGAAAACCTTTCTCTACGATGTCCGGAACCTCAGCGCGGGATACCGCGTGATGAGCTTTCTCGGCCTCGGCGCGCTGTTGATGGCGGTCAGCTTTGCCTACCAGAAGGACTGGCTTGCCCTGCGCGAGGCCGGGCCGGGTCCCGACATCGCGCCGCCCCCGCTCGCGCCAACCGAGGCCCGCTTTGCCGGACCCATCCCCTCCGGCTCCGAAGACCCTGGCCGGGGGACCGCGTGAGATGTCGGCTTCCGTCCTTTCCGCGGCTGCTGATCGCCGCTGTCTTTGTTCTGTTGGCCAGCCTCTCTGTCCCCGCGCAGATCCGCAGGGCGCCGGCCGTAACGCCGAGCCCAGAGTTCGCGCGCTACCGCCGATCTGTTGTCCCGGCTCGAAAAGCGGGCGCCAACGGTGCACCTAAAGGAACCGCGTGTGCCGTCCTCGACCCGGCAATTTACACTCACGCCGCGCCCGGCCTGCGCGATCTGCGCCTCTACCCCACGGGCGCTTCCCCCAGTGCACACGAACTCGCCTACGCGCTCACGCTGAGCGAACCGGAACAGCCGGAGAGCGCGGCGGGCGCAGTGATGAATCTCGGGTGGGCGACCACTTCGGGCAGCGGCGTGATCGTCTTCGATCTCCGGATGCCGCCCCGGCCCTACACCGACGTTGTTCTCGACCTGAGGGGGCAGGACTTCCTGGCCACGGCCAGCGTCTCGGGCTCAGACACGGCCGGCGCCGCCATCGGGTCGCGGCCCGCGACGCATCTGGGCGACTTCACGCTATTTGACCTCACGTCGCAGCACCTCCCGCGCAGCACGACGCTGCACCTGGGCGAGACCAGCTTCCCTTTTCTGCACATCCGGCTCGCGGTCTCCCCCCTGCCGGGCGTGCGGGTGCCGTTGGTCGCGAGCCCGGCCATGGTGCTCGGCGCCACGGTTCCGCCGAGTCGCGAGGGTCAGACCGTCTTCACCGTCGCGCTGAGCACCGGCGACATCGAGCAGCGCGGCAATCAGAGCGTGGCCCACTTCCGTCTGCCGCCGCGCGTGCCGATCGAGCGCGTGCGGTTTGTGCTCAAGCCCGGATTTGCCGGCAACTTCAGCCGCGACGTCCGTGTCTCCGCCAAGTCGGCCGGAGGTCCACCCTCGACCGAGTCCGGGGGCGACGACGAGACCACGCTCGGCGCCATCGAACGCGTCCGCTTGACCGAAGCGGGACGCGACCTGCGCACCGAACATCTGAGCCTTCCGGCTACCCTGGGCGCCAACCTTGAGAGCGCCGCCGACGTTGACGTCTCTGTCGATAACGGCAGCGATCCCCCGCTCCCGATCGCCGAAGTCGAGCTCCAAACCCGCGAGCGCAAGATCTGCTTCGACGCAAGCACCGCACCGGCGTCGGCAGAGCTCTTCTACGGCGACCCAGAGCTCGCCGCACCCCAGTACGACTATGCGAGGATCTTTTCGCCCACAGCGCATCCGGTGGCCGCCACGCTCGGGCCGGAAGAGCCGAACCCGCTCTTTCGTGCGCGCCCGGACACGCGCCCGGTCACGGAGCGCCACCCGGGGCTGCTCTGGATGGCGCTCGTCCTTGTGGTCGGTCTGCTTGGCTTTGTGGCGCTCCGGTCGCCAAAGTCGCTCTAACCTGCGAACCTGTAGGCTTTCTGACGCGCGATCTACCGGCTAACTTCGTCCATCTCCTTGAGCCAGTTTGCCGGCTTCAGCAGCTCGCGCGGCTTTGACCCGTCTGCCGGGCCGACCAGACCGTCGCGATGCATAAGGTCGATCAGGTGCGCTGCTCGGCCGTATCCGATACGTAACCGACGCTGTAACAGACTTGTGCTTGCCTTGCCGAACTCGAAGACCAGGCGCACCGCGTCGTCGAACATCTCGTCGTTTGCGTCGCCGTCCGTTGTCTCGGTTTCTCCCTCGGCGGCTTCGTCCTTTGGACCTTCGAGGAAGCCCTGCACATACTCGGCCTCGCCCTGCGCCTTCCAGAATTCGGTGACCGCGTTGATCTCCTTTTCGGTGACAAACGGCGCATGCACACGCTGGACGCGGCTGGTGCCTGGAGGGAGGTAGAGCATGTCGCCGCGGCCCAACAAGCTTTCGGCGCCATTTGAATCGATGATCGTGCGCGAGTCTACCTTGGTCGCGAGACGGAAGCTCATGCGCGTCGGCACATTTGCCTTGATGAGGCCGGTGATCACGTCGACGCTCGGCCGCTGCGTGGCCAGAACCAGGTGGATGCCGACCGCGCGCGCCATCTGGGCGAGGCGCGTGATCGACTCCTCCACATTGGAGCGGTCGAGCATCATCAGGTCCGCGAGTTCGTCGATGATGATCATGATGTAGGGCAGAGGCTCCTGTTCGGCCGGATCCTCGAACATGTCGGCGGTCGCGTTCTCGGTCATTTTGTTGTACTGGTCGATGTTGCGCACATGGTGCCGGGCCAGGAGCTTCAGCCGCCGCTCCATCTCGCGAACGGCGTTGCGCAAGGCGTTTGCGGCCAGCTTCGCCTCCGTGATGATGGGCGTAAACAGGTGCGGGATGCCCTCGTACATTCCGAGCTCGACGCGCTTCGGGTCGACCAGGATCATGCGCACCTGCTCGGGCGTGGACTTGAACAGAACGCTCATGATCATGGCGTTGATCGCGACGGATTTACCCGATCCGGTCGATCCGGCGATCAGGACGTGCGGCATGGAGGCGAGGTCGGCCGTGACGATGCGGCCGTTGATGTCCTTTCCAAGAGCGATCGCGAGCCGGCTTTTGGACTGCGCGAAGCTCTCGCACTCGACCACGTCGCGGAGCCAGATCGTCTCGCGCTCGGCGTTCGGAACCTGAATGCCGACCGTGGATTTGCCGGGCATGCGCTCGATCAGAATGGACTCCGCCGCCATCGCGAGGCAGAGATCGTCGGCCAGGCCGGTGACCCGCGAATACTTGACGCCCGCGTCGGGCTTGAACTCGAACGTCGTCACGACTGGGCCGGGGTTGATCTGCGTTACTTGTCCATCGACGTCGAACTCGCCGCACTTTTCAACCAAGATGCGTGCCTCTTCGCGAAGGGCGTCTTCGCGCACGGACGCATGCTCCTCGCTGTGATAGAGGAGCGAGGACGGCGGCAGCTTGTAGCCGCGAACGCTCTTGGGAACGATGGCGACGGCGACCTGGTCGGAGTCGGCGCGCTTGCCGAACGAGATCGTGTTCGGCTGAGGGGTGGAGGGGATGGGGAGCAGCTCTGGAGCGGGAGCGGGAGCAGACGGGGTGGATCTGGGTTTCACCGCGGCCGGCTTGCTGGCGGTCTGAGCTTCCAGTCGAGCGGATAAGAACTCCGCGGCTTGCTGTTCTCCCTTTGGGCTGGTCGGTACTTTTTCGAGCGGCCGATGGGGGAAGTCTGAGATCTCCTCCGGCGGAGGCTCTGCGGCGAAGTTGGACAGGTCTTCGAGCGCACGTTTGGGGGCCGCCCGGCGCGCGAGCTCCTCTGTAAAGGGCAGGGCAGCGGCGGCGGCGGTCGCAAGCGCTGTCGGCTCCGGTGCGTCGACCAGGGTGCGCGGCATCGCCTCCCACATGGACACCGGCTCGGGTGCGGGAGCGGCGGCCGGCTCGGGCGTCGGTACCACGGGAGGCTGGGTCGAGCGGCGTCGGCTGAGCCAGCCGAACAGACCGGACAACAGCGTTGTACTGGGTGGAGCTGCTGCAGACTTCGCGGCCGGCTCCGCGTTTTGCCGGCGCACGGCACGTTCGCGCTTGCTCGCAAATCCGTCGGTCTCGGCGAGCTCCGACGTCTGCCGTCGACGATTTCGCCACCGCGACCACCGCGCCTGGAGTCTCTGCACAAAGCCGAACCGCGCGCCGAACCAGGTGTTCGCGGTCCCAAAGCTGAAAGTGGTGAGGAGATACAGCGAGATGGCGGCGAACAGGGCGACGACCAGAGCGGCGCCGGGCGGATTGAGCAGATGGACGAGTTGATCGGCAACGATGCTGCCTGCGGCGCCCCCGAGCGGAAGACCTCGCCAGAAGAAGCCGCGCGCGACCATGCAGACGGCGGCCGGCGCAAAGGCCACCCAGAGCAAGAGGCCGAGCAGCTTGGCGACCGGCGATCCAGCGGCTCTTGACAGCAGCCACGAAATTCCTAGACGGAGGAGCAGCAGAGGCAAAAGGAAGGCGGCGACGCCTATCGCCTGGAGCATGGCGTCCGCGGTATATGCGCCAAAGATGCCTGCCCAGTTATGCGCCGCTCTGCCGACCGCCTCGCCGCCGGCCGTGTCGAGGGAGGGGTCTGTCGGGGCATAGCTGAGCATCGCGAGGAGGGAGAGGGCAGCGGCCCCGAGAACGAGGAGGCCGAGCAGCTCGTTCAGGCGGCGGCTCTGGGTAGGCGCGAGATGGAGCCGAAAGCTCTTCATAGGGGTCAAGATCGTGCTCATCGGGGTGCGAGAGTTCGCGAACAGAAGCCGCCGAGCAGAGCTAATTATTTCAGAGAGCGGGCCGGACCTCCCGCATTTCAGAAGCTCGGAATCAGGATGCAAACCCATCGCCCGGACCTGCATCTATTGGCTTACAACTCGCCGCCGGTGGGCCAAACCGGCGGACCTTAGAACGTGGAATGGTTGGCAGGGGCGTGGGATTTTCGCGATTTCTTCTGCTTGCCGCCGGCGAAGGAGAATCGCGGTCAGCCGGCGGACCCTGCTCCAACCTTCTTTTGGCCACAGCCGATTCAAGATTCGGAACATACAGAAACTCAGAGGAACACACGCACCATGGCAACCGAAACAAAGCCGACCGGCTCCGTGAAACACAAGGCGATGGAAGAAACACTTCTGTCTGTGATCAAGACTCTACAGGACAGTCAGAAGGGTTTTGCCGATATCGGCGAGCACCTGCAGGACGACACGCTGAAGCGCTTTTTCCTGGCCGAGTCGCTGAAGCGTGCGACTTTTCGTGCCGAGCTGGAAAATGAACTGCACCGGCAGGGAATGGCCGATGTGCACGAGTCCGGCAGTGCCGTAGCCGTGGCGCACCGCATCTGGGGCGACCTGAAGGCGAAGCTCGGCGGCGGTGATCTGACGCTGCTGGAGACCTCCGAGCAGGGCGAAGATGAAGCCAAGAAGACGTACCAGCAGGCGCTCGATCAGACCGATCTTGCCCAGCCCGTGCGCGAGATGCTGACGGCGCAGCAAGCCCACGTGAACATCTCGCACGATTACGTTAAGCGCGCTCGCGACGAACGCAAGAAATAGACGGCGCGGCAGATTCTGAAACGCTCCATGAGGACGGCCGGTTTACATCTGCCGTCCTCGTCGCAGCTCGGTGTATCCAGCAACAGCGTCGGGCCCATCATTATGGGTGTTCTCTACATCGCAGCGGGTCTGCTGCATTTCCTTGCCACGCCGACGTACATGCGCATCATGCCCGCGTACCTGCCGGCGCACCGCGAGCTCGTGCTTGTCAGCGGTGCGGCCGAGATGCTGGGCGGCCTTGGCGTCGTTGTTCCCGCCACTCGGCGGGCGGCTGCATGGGGGCTCGTCCTCCTTCTGATCGCGGTCTTCCCCGCGAACCTCACAATGGTCACCGATCACGGACGATTTCCGCAGGTGCTGATCTGGGCTGCGTGGCTGCGCCTGCCGTTGCAGCTTCCGCTTCTGTGGTGGGCCTGGCGGTATACCCGTTCAGAGGTGCATGGGACCCCAGTGCAGGTAGGCGACCGCCGCTGACGCCAGGAGGCAGTAGATTCCGAAGAGATACCACCGCCCGGCCTCCAGCCAAGAGCTGAGCCAGCGCAGAGCGAGGAGGCCCGCCAGAAACGCGAAGACGGCGCCGAGCAGGCTGGCGACCACAGCCCCATGCAGATCGAGCGAGGTCCCGCTGGCCGCAGCCTCGTGCGACGCGTGGAGGAGCCGCAGAGCCTCGCGTAAGACGACGGGCGGGGTCAGGATGACGGCGAGCGCAAAGGAAAATCGCTCCGCGCGCTCCCGCGCCGCGCCCGCGAGCATTCCCGTCGAGATGGTCGCGCCGGACCGCGAAAATCCACGGAACGGCAGGCACAGCCCCTGCACCGCACCGATCCATCCTGCCTGCCGCATGGTGACGGTGGTGCGGAAATCTTCGGCCTCGCCGCGTGCCTCGACCCGCACGGACCGTCGCTCGCGCAAGCCGGCGATCAGGATCAGAATTCCTACGCATAGGAGCGCCGGCGCAATCAGGTCCAGGCGCCCAAACAGCTCCTCGATCTCCGCCTTGGGAGCGCCGCGAAAGGCCGTCTTCTCGATGACTTTGACGAGCAGCTCACCCAGGAGTCCGGTGAGCAGCGTGGCCCACACAAGCCGGATCGCCACGCGCTTGAATGCGTCCGAGTTCGCGAAGTAGGTTCGCCTCCACGTCGCCCAGAAGTACGCGATCACGGCAAACATGGTTCCGGTGTGTAGCATGACGAGGAGCAGCGTCATCGCGGGCGACGTTGGATCGAGGCCCATCAGCTTCTCCGCGACGACAACGTGTGCAGAGCTTGAAACAGGCAGAAGTTCGGCCAGGCCTTGCACAATCGCAAGAACAATCACCTTCAATATCGGCATACCGTCATCCTAAACGACGGCCGTCTAACCGCAGTCAACGCACCCAGGCTCCGACCGGTACCGCAGTCACAGTACCCCGGTGCGCTCGCTCTCCCACTTTGGCACGATCCCGAAATCCCGATTCGTCCCTAATCTCGATCTGTTCCGTAGATCGCGATACCCTGCCGCACGCGAAACGCGATGCTCGCGGCCCGGGCGGTGTAATCGGATTGCGGGAATCGCGATCGCATCTCGGCCGCCAGAGCCTCGGTGCGCGCCGCCGCTCCCTCCGCCCGCTTCCCGTTCTCCTCGACTGTATACATCGTGACTACCACGCCCTCGCGATACGTCGCGTTGTATAAGGCCTCGGCCGTGCGCGGCCCGTCCGGATACTGCTTGGCGTACTTCTCATACAGCCCGGCCTCCATCTCGGGACACTTCGGCAGACCCTGCCAGTCGCCGCACAGCTTGTTGTCGAGCATATCGTACGCCGCCATGGCCGCGTATTTCGTACCTCCGTAGGACTTGATGATCCGGCGCATCTCCGTCTCCGGGATCTGCGGCCGCAGGTACGCCTCCTGCTCCTTTGCCGAAGGCAGCGTGCTGGCATCCCGTCGCGCGATCTGCCAGCGCACATCGGCCGACCGCCACGCTGCCTCCGGGGTGAGGGCTGATTGCGGAAAGTATTCAGCCACGCGGCGATACAGCAGATGCGCCGCGGCCGCCGCGCCGACCGGAGCATGCGGGGCCGCCGCCTCGTCCTCCAGATTCGCGGCCGTCCCAAACAGAACCACATCGCCGTTTGGCGTCGCCGGCGAAATTACGCCCTTATCGCGAATCCAGCCTGACGACGGCGTGACATGCTCCTCCTCGCCGAAGGATGCGATCTCCTCGGTCGCGTTTCGGTCCTGTGAGTCGGTATTCGCGAATACCTTGAGCCAGGGACCGCTGTGCTCGACCACCACAACTTCGTGGCCCGGCGTCACCTCCGACACCTTCTGCGACCCGGCGTCGGCGGAGAGATACACGTTTGCCGTGTGGATGACGGTGGCGCGCGATGCCTTGTCGTAGCCGGCCCGCGTCTCCGGTGGGGCCTGCGCACGGGCCGTCGAGAGGAACAGGCCGGCGACCACCGTCGCAGAGACAAGACCGGCGTGAAGAGGCCGAAAGATTGAGGAGGATCGGAAGGGAGGCATGGCACCTGTTAGACGCGCAGCGAGGGGTACGGTTCAGGTCGCATCTGTTCCCGAATCTGCCTGAGCAAGGCCGGATCGATGTTTCCGCCGCTGACCACCGCCACGACCTTCTCCGCCGGGGGCAGACCTGCCGCGCCAAACACCGCGGCGGCCGTTGTCACAGCGCCGCTCGGCTCGGCGACAAGGCCGGTCGCGCTCAGGATCAGCCGGGTCGCGGCGAGGATCTGCCCCTCGCTCACCGTGACGATCCCGTCGACGTATCGCAAGACATGCTCAAAGTTCAGGGCACCCAGCGACTGTGTGCGCAGGCCATCGCCGATGGTGCGGGAGGTCTTGGCCGCGGGCCACTCGACCAGTGTGCGCGTGCGAAAACTCTCTGCCGCGTCGGCGGCCAGCTCCGGCTCGACGCCCCACACCTGGACGCCAGGCCGAGCGAGACCCCTGTCGCGCAGCAGCTTCACCGCCGTCGCGATTCCGCTCAGAAGGCCGCCGCCGCTCACGGGCGAGAGCAGGAGATCGACCTCGGGCAGCTGCTCCAGGATCTCCAGACCGCAGGTCGCTTGACCCGCGATGATTGCCGGATCGTCATACGGCGGAATGATTGTGTAACCGTGACGGTCCGCGAGCTCTTCGGCCTTTTCGCGTCGCTCCGAGCTTGCAACCCCGACGGTTACAATCTCTGCTCCGAGCGCCAGTGTCGCTGCCCGCTTCACCTCTGGCGCATTGCTTGGCATCACAATGACCGCCTTGCCCCCGAGCGCTCGCGCCGCATACGCCACACCTTGCGCATGATTGCCGCTCGAGTAGGTGATGACACCGCGCCGGAGTTCATCCGGGCTGAGCTGCGCGATCCGGTTGTACGCCCCGCGCAGCTTGAAGCTGCCGATTGGCTGCTCATTTTCCAGCTTCAGATACAACTCAAACGGCGGTGCGGCCACGCCGGCGGCCACAATTCGCTCCGGATCGACGCGCACTAGGGGCGTCCGCACCGCCACCCCGGCGATGCGCTCCGCCGCTGCACGGATCTCCTCAAGCGTGACCAACTCCGGCACGAACCCCTCCTTTTATACCTTCGCCGCGCCGTACGCGTTCAGAGACCCGCGGCCCTGCTCAGATTTCGAGGATCACGGGCAAGATCAGCGGACGGCGGCTTGTCTCCTTCTGGATGTACCGCTTCAGCTCCGTGCGGATCTTCTCCTTCATCACGCCGTAATCGGCCTTCTCCTCGTGGTTCGAACCGTCGATCAGACGTTGCACCACTTGCTTCGCCTCGGCGATGAGCGCTTGATCCTCGCCCGCAAACCCGCGCATCACGATCTCCGGCGCATTTTCGAGTTTTCCCGTGTGCTGATTGATCGCAACGATCGGAATCACGAAGCCATCCTCGCTGAGGTGCTTGCGATCCTTGATCATCATCTCTTCGACCACGTCGCTCGCAGACCCGCCAGAATCGATGCACACGCGGCCTACCGTCACCTTGCCGTTCTTGCGGGCACTCCCTTTGTCGAGCTCCAGGATGTCGCCATCTTCGAGCAGAAACGTCTTCTCCGCCACACCCAGACCCTGCGCCAGTTCGGCGTGCCGCTTCAGGTGGCGATAGTCGCCGTGGATCGGAATGAAGAACTTGGGCCGGACCAGATTGATCATCAGTCGCAGCTCCTCCTGCGAACCATGACCGCTCACGTGGATCAGCCCCGACGCTCCATCGTCGTAGACCACCTTGGCGTCGCGCCGCTCGAGGTGATCGATCACGCGATAGATGGCTTTTTCATTGCCCGGAATCACCCGCGAACTCAGAACCACGGTGTCGCCCGCATCGATCTTGGCGAACTTGTGGTTATTTACCGCCGCCCGGCTCAGCGCACTCATCGGCTCACCCTGGGTGCCGCTGATCATCAGGCACAACTTCTCCGCCGGGAAATCCCGGATCTGGCCTGGATGAATAATTAGCCCTTGCGGTATGTCGAGATAGCCCAGATCCTGCGCGATCTCGGTCGAGTTATCCATGGACCGCCCAATGATGGCCACCTTGCGACCGTGCGCATGGGCCAGCTCCAGAGCAATCCGGATGCGGTGGATTGACGACGAAAAACAGGAGAAGAAGAGCTTCTTCCGGGTCCGGGCAAAGATGTTGTCGAGCGCCGGTCGAACCGCCTTCTCCCCCGGCGTGTATCCCGGCCGGTCGACGTTGGTCGAGTCCTGCAACAGCGCGAGCACGCCTTGTTTGCCCAACTCGGCAAAGGCCTGCAGATCGAACGGTTTGCCATCCGGCGACGACAGATCGATCTTGAAGTCGCCTGTGTGGACGATCACACCGACGGGCGTGTGAATCGCCAGCGCCACGCAGTCCACCAACGAGTGCGTCACATGGATCGGCATCACCGAAAACGGACCCACCGTGATCCGGCGGCCCGGAATCATCTCGATCAGGTCGGCGTCGTCGAGCAGCCGATGCTCTTCGAGCTTGCCCTCCACATACGCCAGCGTGAACTCGGTGCCGTACACCGGCACATTCAGCTCCGAGAGGATCCACGGCAGGCCGCCGATATGATCCTCATGTCCGTGCGTCAGAAAGATGCCGCGTACCTTGGACCGGTTCTCGATCAGATAGCTGATATCCGGAACCACAATGTCGACGCCGAGCAGCTCGTCCTCTGGAAACATGAGGCCCGCATCGATCACAAGGATGTCGTCACCGTAGCGAATCACGGCGCAGTTCATGCCGAACTCGCCCAGCCCGCCAAGCGGGATTATTTGCAATTTTTCCTGTGCCATCAACCTCTTATCCTATCAGGCGAGCACCCGCCCTCTGGCGGCGCTTTAGGGCCTTCACCGCAGGGTGTCTTCGAGTACGAGCGAAAGCTCCGTCTTCTCGTCGCGATACTTCACGATGACCGGCGTCGCGAGGCTGAGGCCCCACTCCGCGCCTTTTCCCGCGCTGACCGCACGCGACCCCGGAACGACGACCGCCGCCTCCGGAATGATCAGCGGCCGGTCCACCGTCGCCTTGTAGATCTCGCGGCGTACGAGGTCGTATACCGGCGTTCCGCGCGTCAGCACCGTCCCCGCGGCCAGCACCGCGCGCTGCCGGACGATCGTACCTTCGTAGACGCCGGTGTTGCCGCCGACCAGAACACCATCCTCAATAATGACCGGACTTGCGTTCACCGGCTCGAGGACGCCGCCGATCTGCGCCGCCGCGCTGAGGTGCACGCCCTTGCCGATCTGCGCACAGCTGCCCACCAAGGCGTGCGAATCCACCATCGTCCCTTCATCGACAAACGCGCCCACGTTGACGTAGGCCGGCGGCATCACGACCACGCCGCGCGCCAGAAACGCCCCTGCCCGCACCGACGATCCGCCCGGCACCAAGCGCACCCCATCCTCGGCCGAAAACCGCCGGGCAGGGTACGTCGCTTTATCGACAAACGAGAGCGCCGGCCCACTCATATCCGTCAACGCGCCCAGCCGAAACCCGAGCAGAATTCCTCGCTTCACCCACGCATTCACCCGCCAGCCCAACGGGCTCGCGCTATCCGGCTCCGCCGCTCGCAGACGACCCGCCTCGAGGCCATCGCGCAGCTCGGTAAAGGCCGCCTGAGCCTCCGCGTTGCCGACCGCCTCGGCACCACGAGCGAACCAATGCTCAATCCGTTCTTCTAGGCTTTCCAAACCGTCCGCACTCACGCCTTGACCACCAATCCCAACCCTTCCAGCATCCCGCGCAGGCGGCCCCGCAGCGCATCGGTGACGGGAACCAACGGCAGCCGCAACGTCTCCTCGCACCGGCCCATCATCTGGAGCACCGCCTTGATCGGCGCCGGGCTCGTCTCGGCGAAGTGCGCCTGCATGAGCCGAAAGAATCGCAGATTGACCGCCTGCGCCGCCGCCCAATCGCCGAGGAGCGCCGACCGCACCATGCCGCCCACCTGGCCTGGCAACGCATTCGAAGCCACCGACACCAGGCCCGCTCCGCCGAGCGCGATCACCGGGAGCGCCATTGCGTCGTCCCCGGCCAGAACGCTGAACCCCGGCGGCACAGACAGCAACACCTCGGTGATCTGCATCACGCTTCCGCTCGACTCTTTCACCCCCACGATGTTGGGGATCTCCGCCAAGCGCGCCACCGTCGCCGGCTCAAGATTCGTCCCTGTCCGCGACGGTATGTTGTAGAGCAGCACGGGGAGATCGACCGCCTCCGCGATGGCCCGAAAGTGCTGATACTGCCCCTCCTGCCCGGGCCGGCTGTAGTACGGATTCGCCGTCAAGATCCCGGTCAGACCCGGCATCCCGGCCAAGGTCTTCGCCCGCCTCACCGCCTCCGCGGTTGAGTTGTGCGTGCATCCGCCAAACACCTGGGCCCGACCGTGCGCCGTCTCGACCACCAGCTCTACCGTTCGGAGCCACTCCGCTTCGGAGAGCGTCGACGCCTCGCCCGTCGTCCCACACGGCACTAAAAGTTCAATCCCGCTCTCGATCTGCCACTCGACCAAAGCGCACAGCGCCGCCTCATCGACCGCACCCGCCCGATCGAACGGAGTCACCAGCGCCGTCCCACACCCCTCTAATCGCATCGTGCCTTCAGTCTACGCCGACGCGCTGGCGCCAGAGCTCCTTGCCGAGGCTGCAGATTTCCTTTGCTCCCGCGAACACCCGCGCAGGCCGGCCCGCCTTCACCACAGCTCCGGTTGCCGCTCTCAGTCTGCCCGGTCGCTGCACCCAAGCTCCCCCGTCCGCGGCGGCCGTAGCCACAGCACCGCGACCACAGCTATCAATCCAAGCGAAACCACAGGGCTCCACCACGCCAGCGGAACCGCAGCGAGATACATGCTGACCGAGGCTGCCTCGCGCTTCGGCATCCCAGGCAGCATTGTCCTAGCACGTCGCCGAACTGTCCCCGAGAGAACGCTGTACGCGATGCCCGGAAGAGCACACGTGGCAGCATACAGCGCCGTGGCAAACGAAGTCAGCCCCTTCGCTCCCAGCCACGCCGTCGCAAACGGAATCAGCGACAAGCAGAAGAGAAACGCCAGATTTGCCCAAAGGAGACTGTGACCCACCGTCTCCACCTCGTCGATCAGGTAGTGATGGTTGACCCAGTAGATCCCCGTCTGGACGAAGCTCAGCAAGTAGACCAGGGCCATTGGAAGCACCTCGCGGAGGCCTGCAAGACCGTCCGACGCGGGCACCTTCAGTTCCAAGACCATGACGGTGATGATGACCGCGATGACCCCGTCCGAGAAGGCCTCCATCCGCGCTGGGGTCAGGCCGCCCGCTGCCATCGTCGCCTCATAGTTGCTTGCTAGACCCACTCTCCGCGACGCATCAGCGGCTCCGTCGACCCATCGTTCCGGACCCCGTCCACATCCATCTCCGCCGACCCGATCATCCAGTCCACATGGATCAAACTCGAGTTCGCCCCCAGCCGCGCCAGATCCTCGTCCGACATCTTCTCGCCGCCCTTCAGGCAGGTCGAGTACGCCTGCCCCAGTGCGATGTGGCTGGCCGCATTTTCGTCAAACAACGTGTTCCAGAATAATATCCCGCTCTGCGCGATCGGTGACGAGTGCGGCACCAGAGCCACCTCGCCCAGCCGCCGCGCTCCGTCATCGGTCGAGATCAAACGGTTCAGCACATCCTCACCGGCGGTCGCGTGTGCCTCGACGATCCGTCCCGCCTGAAACCGCACCGAGATGTTCTCGATGAGCGTCCCTTGATGCGACAGCGGCTTTGATGCCCGCACCACACCGTCCACACGATCCTTGTGCGGCGTCGTAAAGCACTCTTCGGTCGGAATATTCGGCTGACACAGGACACCGTTGCCCGCCACGGTCCCCCCGCCGGCCCAGATGTGATCGTCCGCCAACCCGACCCTTAAGTCTGTTCCTCGATCCAGCCCCGTTCCGCCGTCCGCGCTCTGGAAGTGGAGAGCGTGGTACCGCTTCGCATTCAGGATGTCGACCCGCTGCTTGAGGCGCGCGCCATGCTCGACCCACTGCGCTACCGGATCATCGCCGTCGATGCGCGAAGCCTTGTAGATGGCCTCCCACAACCGCTCGGTCGCGCGGTCGGTCGGCTCGCCGGGAAACACCAGCCGCGCCCACTCCGGAGTCGCGCTCGCAACGATCGTCCAGTTGATCTCGTGCCGGGTGATCAGCTCCATCGCCGGTTTGGCCGCCTTGGACGCAGCGACATTTGCCCGCGCGACCTTTGCCGGATCCTGGCCCGCCAAGAGCGCGGGGTTCGCGCCCGCGATCGCCAGCCGCGCCGCACCGTTGCGAAAGGCCGTCGCAATCGCGTCCTGCAACCACACCGGAGCGTAGTCAAAACTTCCGTCCGGAGCATGGGCGAAGCGCGCCAGCACCGCCTGATCATCCGTGTAAAACGTCGTCACCAGCACCGCGCCCGCACGGTAGGCCTGCTCTGTGATGCGCCGAGCGAGAGGCATCGCCTCGACCGGGGCCGAGATCAAGAGCTCCTGCCCAGGCTTGAGATTTAAGCCTACCCGCACCGCAACCTCAGCCAGCCGATCCAACCGCTGCTCAGCCGTTAGATCGGCGAAGCTCGTCGAGTCCTTCATCTCCATTACGGTTCCTGCCGCCATCTCTTCAACTCTCCCTAAAACTTTCCGTCCGCTCCCAGTACGATGCGCGAGACTACGCGGAGAACTTTTTGTAGACGTCCTTGAAGTCAAAACATCCGCTTGGCTGCCGCGCAATCCACTCCGCCGCGCGCACCGCGCCCTCGGCAAAGCTCCTCCGCGACGACGCCTCATGCGTCAAGGAGATCCGCTCCGCCGAGTTCCGCGCCTCGAGCACATGCAGCCCTGCCGCATCGCCTTCCCGCACCGACACAATCTCCACATGCGGTATGCCGGCCGCCCGCTCTACCACGTGCGCCAGTGTCTGCGCCGTTCCGCTTGGCGCGTCGAGCTTGGTCGCATGGTGCGTCTCCTCAATCCGAAAGCTGTAGCCCGCGTGGGCCAGCGTCGACCCCATCTGCTCGGCGAGCTGCAACATCGCCTGAACGCCCACCGAGAAGTTCGTTCCGTAGAGCAGGCTCGCTCCCTTGCGTTCCGCCAGAGCTTGCATGTCGGCGAGCTTTGCATACCATCCTGTCGTCCCAATCACCATCCGGGCTCCGGTGGCCAGACACGCACGCATGTTCTGCACGACCGCCTCGGGCGTCGTGAAGTCAATTACCGCGTCAAAGCCCGCGACAAACGGCGGCGTCAACGCGGTCGCACCGCGATTCTCCTTGGCGTCAAGCACATGCACACCGTGGCCGTGCTCCGCCGCCACCTCGGCCACCAGCTTGCCTGTCTTTCCATGCCCCAACACCAGAACTCGCATCTACTTTTCCTCTTCCCAACCAGATCGGCTCTAAGGCCTATTTAGATCTGTAAGCCTGCACTTACTTTCCCGACTAACTCTATCGGCTGACTTACAAATTATTCCTTGACTTACTTCCAACTACCTACAACTCCTATTTCGCTGTAACTACGTCCGCAGATCCTTTGCTTGGGTCGCTAACTCGACCGGCACCGGAACATCAAAGACGCTCTTGTCCGGATCGCGGAAGAAGTGCCGGTGCAGGCTTCGGACCGCCTCCTCGACATCCTCCTCATCGATCATGAAGCTCATATTGATTTCGCTGGCGCCTTGCGAGATCATTCGCAGATTGATGTGACTGACGGCCGAAAACACCTGCCCCGCGATGCCGCGATGCCCGCGAATATCTTCGCCTACCAGACACACCAGGGCCTTTCGGCCCTCGTACTTTACGTCCGCGATCTTGCTCAGATCCGCGCAGATCTCCGGCAGACGCTCGTTCGAGTCTACCGTCAACGAGATACTCACCTCGCTGGTCGAGACCATGTCGATCGCGCATCGATATTTGTCGAACACATCGAACACGGCCTTCAGATAGCCGTGCGACATCAGCATCCGGCTCGCCACGACATCGATTATTGTCAGACGCTTTTTCGCGGCGATGCTCTTGAATGGACTGGCGCAATGCGGCGCGACCGCCATGATTTTTGTACCTTCGTTGGTTGCATCGCGCGAGTTCAGCACCCATACCGGAATGGACTTCTGCACTGCCGGCAAGATGGTTGCCGGATGCAGGACCTTTGCGCCGAAGTATGCGAGCTCGGCCGCTTCCTCGAACGAGATCGTCTTCACCCGCAGAGCCTCCGGGCAGATGCGCGGATCGGTCGTCATGATCCCGTTCACGTCGGTCCATATCTCGATGGCCCCGGCATAGAGGCCGCCGCCGACCAGCGCCGCCGTATAGTCGCTGCCGCCGCGTCCCAAGGTTGTCGTCACGCCGGCTTCGGTCGACCCGATGAATCCGCCCATCACCGGCGTCTGGCCCGCCTCGATCAGGGGCAATACGAGCTCGGTCAACTTGCGCTCGATCGCTGCCTCGATCGGCGCCGCCTTGCCGAAGTGCTCGTCCGTAATGATGCAGGTGCGCGCGTCCACATGCACACCGTCGAGACCGCGCTGCGCGAATCCCTCCGCAACCATGCGGCTCGAAAGCCGCTCGCCGAAACTCACCACACGGTCTTCCGAGCGCGGCGTCAGCTCGCCCACGGCAGCGATCCCGCGCAGCAGATCATCGAGCGCGTCGAACTCCGCGAGAAGCACCGGGAGCATTGCCGCGAAGCGGGCCTCGTCCAAGAGCGCCGCCGCCGTATCCGTGTGCCGATGCCTGAGCCGGGCGCTGATCGCGAGCGCCCCGACCCTGTCTCCACGGGCCGCCGCGGCCGATGCAGCCAGGAGTTGGTCAGTCACCTTCGCCATCGCGGACACGACAACTACCGCGCGCAGACCACCCTGACGGCGTCCGGCCACGATCGCCGCCGTCCTGTCCATCGCCTTCGCATCTTCCACCGAAGTTCCGCCGAACTTCATGACGACAAGGTCTTCGCGCGCACTCAGCAAGCCTCAACCACCTCCGGCCGCCGCGTCGCCGCACCGCCGCCGCCCACCACACGCAGCTTGTCGAACTTGCCCAGTCGCGCCAGGACCTCCGCATTCAACACGGCCGCGCCGGCCGCGCCGCGAATGGTGTTGTGCGAGAGCACCACAAACTTCCAGTCCAGGAGCGAACACGGACGCAACCGCCCGACCGTCGCCGTCATCCCCCGGCCGCGCATGCGATCAAGCCGCGGCTGCGGTCGATCGATTGCCTCCTCAAACTCGACGGGCTGCTCGGGCGCGCTCGGCAGATGCAAACCTCTCAGCGGCTGAAACTCCCTCCATGCCGCCAGGATCTCCTCGCGTTCGGCCGGCCGACCGAGCTTCACGCTCACACACTCCGTGTGCCCGTCCTCGACCGCGACTCGATTGCAGTGCGCACTCAACTTTGCCCGCAGACGTTCCACGTGCGACCCCGCGAACCGCCCCAGGAGCTTGCCGCACTCCTCCTCCAGCTTCTCTTCCTCGTTTTTGATGAATGGCACCACGTTGCCCAGGATGTCGAGCGAAGGCACGCCTGGGTACCCGGCCCCGCTCACGGCCTGCATCGTCGACACAAACAAACTCTCGATCCCGAAGCGCTCCTCAATCGGTTTCAGCGCCATGACCAGACCAATGGCGCAGCAGTTCGGATTGGTCACCACATACCCGCCGCCGCGGCCGCCGTTCTCCGATCGCCACGTCTGCTGTTCGATCAGTTCCAGATGATCCGCGTTCACCTCCGGAACGACGAGCGGAACATCCGACGTCATGCGGAAGGCGCTCGAGTTGGACACCACCGCGCATCCGGCCGCGGCAAACTTCGGCTCCAGATCGCGCGCGATCTCCGCATCGAGCGCGGCAAAGATAATCGGCGGCAGATCGCCGACCGCAAGCTCCGGAACATTGGGCTGCATCCGCATCGCCGCGATCTCGGCGGGTATCGGTGTGTCGAGCTTCCATCGGCAGGCCTCGCCGTAGGTCTTGCCGGCGCTGCGATCGCTCGCCGCCAGCCAGCCAATCTCAAACCAGGGGTGCCCGGCGAGCATCTGGACGAACCTCTGGCCCACTGTCCCGGTGGCGCCCAAGATGCCTACCTTGCGTCGTTCCATAATGCCTCCAGGATAGCCCGCGGTGTCGGGGGCGTCATCCCCTGTCCGGGGCAGAACCCGCCGCATCGTGCGACGGACGATCTAGTCGTCATACCGAGATCGGCGCCGCCGGGCACGATACCCGCCCGTGCCGCCCCACACCAGCAACGCCGCCAGCAGATGGATGCCGAACCACAAGCTTAGTCCCTGGTCCGTATAGATCAAAAACAGAATCAGCACCCGCGGCAGGAGGATGCCGATCACGAGCGGCACCACCGTATGGAGATGAAACGGCGCCAACACGCCCTGCAGCCACGCCAGCGCCAGAGCCACCCGCGGCAGAAACAACGAAAACACCAAGAACCAGAGCGGCAAGGCATGTGTCACGAAGAGATCATGTGCGGTCATCGTTGCGTTTCCCTCTCTCCTCCTGAGACTACTTGTTTATAAACGTGAACTGCGACGCGGCCGACTTCTGCGGCTCTACTGTCACGGTCGCCGTCTGCTCGCCCAACTTCTCGTGCACCGCGCCGAGTGTGTACGTTCCCGGCGGGAGACCCGCAATCCTGAAGCGACCATCGCCGTCCGAGATCGCGAAAAACGGTGTGTCGGAGACATTGAGGAACGCATTCATCCAGGGATGGTTGTTGCACCGCACCGGCAGCATCGTCTCAGCGGTGGGGAATTTGCGATCCACTGGCGCGCCCCTCGGCCCCTGCGACACATCGATCGTCTCGTTGCCCACCACGGTCGGCATGGTGTGGATGTTGTGCATCGTTGCATCCGAGTTGCGAAACTCCACCGTCCCGCCGCGCCCGAGGGCCACCACGTGCGGCACATACTGGCAGCCCTTCTGGTCCAGAACTACGGTCTGACTCGCAGGCGCCGCCGCGGCCGACATCGCCGCCGGCGGACCGCTCTTCACGTACACGTACACATTGGCTAGGCCACCGTTATGCACCACATACTGTTCGGTTAAGTTGTTGCCGGGGGCCATCGAACAGACCGGGTCCTGACTCATATCGATGCGGACCCGCTCCGGTGCTTTGCCCGCGAAGTGCACGGTCCCGGTAATCGTGCCTAGCGTCTGCGGATCCGGCGGGGGGATCTTGCTCGGAGCGGCAGAGCTCGAAGCTCCGGTCGCCGCTCCGGTTGCCTCCGTGCCGGAGCGCCCCTTGCACCCCCCAATGCCCACAACAGCCAACACCGCAAGCAACAGACCTGCCCCACGCCGCCTCAAACGCGCGCCGCCTCTCTCTGCGCCGTCCCTGTCACCGGCTGGGCCAGCATGTTCTTTGGCTCATCAAGCGCACCGAGCAGAGCATCCTTGAACGCACCCGTACCGCTGGTTCCGCCCACATCGCGGGTCAGCGACTTCGCTTCCGCATAGACGCGGTCGAGCGCCCCCTGGATGCGGTCGGCAGCCGCCGCCTCATCCAGATGTCGGAGCATGAGCACCGCGCTTTGCAGCACCGCCGTCGGGTTTGCCACGCCCTTGCCCGCGATGTCCGGCGCCGACCCATGCACCGCCTCAAAGATGGCGCAGTCGGCCCCCAGATTTGCCCCCGGAACCAGCCCCAGACCACCCACCAGAGCACTGCAGAGATCGCTGAGGATGTCGCCATACAGGTTTTCCGTAACGATCACGTCGTACTGGTACGGATTCAGCACCATCTGCATTGCCGTGTTGTCGACGATGTGCTCACCATACGCAATCTCCGGGAAGCCCTGGCTCACCTCGCGCGCGCACCGTAAAAACAGGCCGTCGCTCAACTTCATGATGTTGGCCTTGTGGATCGCATGCACCTTTTTGCGGCCGTGCTTCCGCGCATACTCGAATGCAAACTTCGCGATGCGCGTCGACCCTTTCTCCGTGATGACCTTGAGCGCCTGTACCACGCCCGGCACAATCTCCAGCTCGAACCCGGCGTACAAGCCTTCCATGTTCTCGCGAACAATCAACAGATCCAGACCTGGGTAGTTTGTCTTCAGCCCTGGCAAGCTCTTCACCGGACGAAAGTTCGCGTACAGCTCAAAGTGCCTGCGCAGCTGGACGTTGATCGACGAAAACCCGCCCCCGATCGGCGTCCCCACCGGCCCCTTCAGCGCCACCCGCGTCGTCGCGATCGACTCGTACAGATCCTTCGGGATGTACTCGCCCGTCGCCTTGTACGCGTCTGCCCCCGCCGCATGGGTCTGCCAGTCGAACCGCGCGCCCGTCAGCCGCCCCGCCGCCTCCACGATCTCCACCGCCGCCGACGTCACCTCCGGCCCGATTCCATCGCCCGGAATCAACGTCACCTTATGTGTCCGCATCTCTGCCATACGCTCCCTGCTGCTCTCCCTATTCTGGACTTGCTGTTCTTGTGTCTTTCCTGTTCCCTGTTCCCTACTTCCTGTTCGAGCAGATCTAACGCCGCTTCCGGTCCTCCCGTGCCCCGCCGCTCCCGCTCAGCTCCTCGAGCTCCGCCTTGAACTCGCGCACATCTTTGAAGTCCCGGTAGACACTCGCAAACCGAATGTACGCCACCGTGTCGATGTCCTTGAGCCGCGCCATGATCATCTCGCCCACCTCGCTCGTTGTCCGCTCGCGCTCCGGCGAATCCACCACAAAGCTCTCCACCTCATCCACCATTTGTTGCAGCAACAGCGCCGAAACTGGCCGCTTCTCGCACGCATGCAGAAGTCCGCTGAGAAGCTTCTGCCGGTCAAACTTCTCGCGCCGGCCGTCCTTTTTGACCACCATGTAGGGGATCTCGTCGATGCGCTCGTACGTCGTGAAGCGCTTGTTGCAAGCCTCGCACTCACGCCGCCGCCGAATGGAATCAGCGTCCTTGCTCTCGCGCGAGTCCACCACTCGATCCTGAGCATGACCACAATACGGACATTTCATCGCGATATCCCTGATTCTACCAGCGCAGATCATGTCGTCCCGGCTTACGCGCAACCTTGTAGAGGCTGCGGTCTCTTTGGGGGTGGCGGAGGCGGAGGAGCGGGAGGCCTGCTCGGGAGTGGCTTAGGGATAGGTGGATAACTGGATCGGGCCGCGTCTGTCGTCTTCAACAATCGACCTCAAGCGGCAAGACGTTCATGCTGCTGATGATGCAGAACCACGTTATCCTGCACCTTCGCGAGAAGCCGGCCGTATAAGGGCATGCCCGTGCTGCTCTTTGGGATAACAGCCTCTTCCTTGCGGAGCTTAGCGAGCTTCTCAGGAGCGTCCTCGATATACATGTCCGCCCAGAGAGCTTCATACCCGATGGCCAGAGTATTCCAGCGGAAATGGAGGTCTGCGGCGTCCATTGCGTTCCGCTCATTCTTCGCGACCAGGGACCACAGGCTCATGCCGGCCGCCAGCAGGGTAAGCATCGGCTTGATCCATCCCAGATGTGGCGGAACGACCGCCGTAAGCAGGGCAATCGTCGCACCGGAGGAGAGCAGGAGGCCACTCACAACCAGGAACTTCTGCCGCTGCTGAAACCGATTGACGAGCGCGGCAAAGTAGCCTGCGCGAATCTCGGCAGACAGCCAGCCTTGCCACACCGTATCTTGCTGGAACTCCGAAAGCATATCGCTCCTGCCTTATTATCCTCTGCGCCGGACGTCGTCTGCCAGTGAAATCGCCGGACCACAAACCTCGCTCGCCGCGTCAGACCTTCACCCTCGCAACCCACGGCCGCACCAACCGCCCATCCAGCACCGCTCCGACCCAGATCGCCAACCAGTACGCCACGATGTCCCACCCTGAGAAGATCCGGCCCAACACCAGGACGCCCAGAAGCGTGTGCCGAAATGCATCGACCGCCGGCGAACGGTATAGCTTGAAGAACTCGATGCCGGCCGCCACCATCGCAGCCAGCACCGCGACCCTGATCTCTCGCCAGCGCGAGAAGCACACCGCCGCCAACCAATAGATGACCAGCGCCCACATCGTCGACCCGCCATACTTCACTATCGACCGAGGCAGCCCCAGCGGTGCAAATCGCAATACGCTTCCTAGACCCGCAGTAGCCAGGATCAGAGCGACATAGATCCCGGCGCGACGCCACTGCCTGCGCGTCGCTCCTGTGTCCGGGCTCACGCGGTCTCCGCCGCCTTGCTCTCCCGCGCCAAACCGCGCAAACTCACACCCTCGATCGACGCAAACACCAGACCTGCCGGCACAATGCTCAACGTTGTCACCAGCAGAAGGAGCGCCGCACACGCCGTTGCCGCCTCGATCGACGCGCCGTACAAGCCTCGCATCGCCGCCGCCAGCGCCGCGATCTGCGTAAACCACCCCACTCCTGGCAACTGCACCAGCGACCCACCCAGGCTCACCGCCATCAGCAACATCGTCCGCGAATAGCTTAGGCCTGCGAGCTGCGCCACACGAGCAAACGCGTGCGCCACCTGCCAGTACGTCGCCCCGATCATGCCCCACATCAGCAACGAATAGAGGGCGGCAAGGAAGAATTCGCCCGCAGTCGAAACTGCCCGCAGACCACTCTGAAACTCGAGGATTTTCTCGGCCACGCCGTCCGCGAACCGAGGGGAGACCCGCCTTAGAAGTCGGCGCGCCGACCTTGCCACACGGTCTCCGTGGAGCCGAACCAACACCGCAAATACTGCCAAAACCAGCGTCGCCCCGAGGCTCGCGACACCTACCTTCACGAACCGGTCGCGGTGCTCCATCCCTGGCGGCGTGAGGGCCAGAGCACTCGAAAACACTACTGCTGCCGCCCCCAGATCAAACATTCGCTCCACCGTATACACGGCTATCTGCGAGCTCAGCGAGAGCTCCATCCGCCGCGCCAGAAGGTAGGGCCGCACCAGGTCCGCCAGTCGCCCAAACAGCGACACCGCCGTAAACCCGACAATCTGCGGACCCAGCAGATCCACGGCCCGCACCCGCTTCAAGGACCGGCAAAACAGCGCCCAACGCGTCGATCGGAGCCAGAACGACGCATAGATCAGAGACACGCCCACGCCGACGTGCCACCACCGCACGTCCCGCAGTTGCGCCCCAAACACCGCCCAATCGAACCGAACGCGGCGCAGGAGATAGGCCGCAACCACGAGCAGGACGAGCCCCGTCGCCCACACCGCCAGCGTGCGTCTCTTCATGGAACCGGCCCGGATACAGATGCGGCAGAGCCGTGCCGAGACTCACAAACGCGAGGCGGCACCGGCGCCCTAACGCCCGTGCGCAAGCGCCTCTTCGGCCCCTTTGCGCCGGTTGAACTCGCCGATGACTCGCGCCACATACGCCCGCGTCTCGCGGTACGGAGGGACGCCGTGCCACCGGTCCACCGCCCCGGGACCAGCGTTGTATGCCGCCAGCGCCAGTGCCAGATTGTCGTGATACCGCCGCAGCATCTGGTCCAGATACGCCGTTCCGCCCTCCACGTTGTCGCGCGGCCGCAAGGCATCGGCCACACCCATCGCCGCCGCGGTCCCGGGCATCAGCTGCATCAAGCCCCGCGCGCCCGTGCGCGAGATCGCCAACGCCCGTCCACCACTCTCCGCATGGATGACGCTCAAGAGGAGGTCCCGGTCGATGTTGCGCAGCGTCCCCGCCGCTGCCGCCAGCTGCCCAATCTCTGCCGCGCTCAGGAGTGAACCTCGAGATCCAACCTGCTGCGAGGTCTTTGCGGCACGGAGCAGATCCGCCAACGGCTTGCTTTGAGAAGCAGAGGCCAGCTCGGCTGCCGACATCACCTCCGACCGCACGACCGCATCAGGGGCGACATCCATGAAGTTTGCGGCTCCGGCGGCCAGCGCAGAGTTCGGTTCGGACGCCGCGTTGTGCAGGAGCGCGTTGTGCAGGAGATAGATCCGCAAGTGGCCGTCCACGATCTCGCGCCGCTCGCACTCCACCTCGAATCCGTTCTTCAAGGTCAGCCGCTCCGCAGCCCGCGCCGCACACGGAAGTGCGAAGATCGCAAAGAGAGAGAGCATCCGAAGTGGCAATCGACAGACCATCGACCTCAGGCTACCACTCCACCCGCTCCCCGGTCGCTGCCCCAAACAGGCCAGATCTGAGCCGGGGAGCTGGCGGACGCAGCTCTAGCCCCGCCGAGCCCCCACCATCTCCTCCGCACTTGCCGGTAAATCCGCACAAACCTCCTCGATCGCCCGCGCCACACCATCCTCATCGTGACGCCCACATACCCGCCACCCACGCCGCTCCGCCACGGGCAACAGATCCGCCGGAGCATTGCCCATCAGTACCGGTCGCCCCGCAATCTCGAGCATCGAAACATCGTTCCAGTTGTCGCCGATCGCCATCATCTCCCCGACCGTAAACCCGCGCCGCGCCGCCAACCTCCGCAACGCCACACCCTTCGAGCATCCGCCGGGCAGGATGTCCAAGATGCTCAAATCGCGGTCCGGATACTCCGTCCGGCTCAGCGCCACCTCCGCACCTCTTGTGTCGCCAGCAATCCCCGCCGCCGAAACTCCGGCATAGCCAAGCAAGAGCGTCTCGGCTCGCCGCATGCGCTCCACCGTCCCGCACACCATCATCTGAATCGGCGCTCTCTCCTCGAGCGCGCGCTCGATCGGCACCACATGCTCGAGATACGGTTCATTCGCCGCCATCCACTTGCCGATACTCAGGTTCAGAGCCTCCATCTGCTCCACCACCAGCGACCCGCGCTCTTCCTCGCCATCTTCCATCACGCGATCAAACGTCATTACCAGGGCATTGCGAAACTCCCCCATTACGCCGCACAGCCACGTCGCTGTACGCTGCGGCATCACCGTCCGGTCCACCAGCCTGGACCCCACGGTCCGCGTCACCGTTCCGTTTGAACTCACAATGACCGCATCCGGCCGCAGCCCGAGCGCGCGCAGCTGCCGCATCGCATAGGTGTGTCGCCGACCGGTCGCGACCACGACCTCCACACCCGCGGCCTCCGCCTGCCGGATCGCTCGCAGGTTCGCTTCACTCACGCACCCGTCCACTCCCAGGAGCGTGCCATCCATATCCACCGCGATCATGCGGATTTGCGGCCGCTCCGGCCCACGTCCGCGCCCGTCCCGCATCCCAGCTAAACTCTCAATATTCACGCCTCCAGTCTCTCATCCACAACCGCGACGAGCGTCTACCACCCATCCTCCCCGGCACGCAACTTTAGTAGCATCAACGTCATGCCTCGCATCGCCTATCTCGAGTGCTCGCGCTGCCGGCGGCACCTCCCGCTTTTAGACCAACAGGGCACTCCGCCGACCTTGTGCCCCGTCGACGCCGGTGCACTCTACGTCCGATACAACATGGACGAGCTCCGCCAGACTGCCCACCGCGACAACCCCGCCCGTTACGCCGCGGCGTCTCCCACCAGCCTCGGCATGTGGCGCTACCGGGACGTCCTCCCCACCAGCACTGCCGAAGATTTGGACGCGCCTGACAGCCCCATTCTCCCAGTTACCCTAGGCGAAGGCTGGACTCCCATGGTCCAGTCCCGGCGCTTCCCCGGACTGCTCATCAAGGAAGAAGGCGCCAACCCTACCGGCACCTTCAAGGCGCGCGGCCTCGCTCTGGCGGTCACCATGGCCCGCCACTTCGGCCTGCAGCACCTCGCCGTTCCGTCGGCCGGCAACGCTGCAGGAGCTCTCGCCGCTTATGCCGCGGCCGCGGGCATCCGCGCCCACCTCTTCATGCCGGCGGACGTCCCGCTCGCCAACCACCTCGAAGCCGTCCTCTACGGCGCCGACCTCCAGCTTGTCGACGGCCTCATCTCCGACTGCGCCCGGCTTGTGGCCGACCACATCCGTTCTCAGCGCGAACAGAACACCTCCGCCGCCGACACCTGGTTTGACATCTCCACGCTCAAAGAACCCTTTCGCGTCGAAGGCAAGAAGACCATGGGCTACGAACTCGTCGAACAGCTTGGCTGGCGCTACCCCGATGCCGTCTTCTACCCGACCGGCGGCGGTGTCGGCCTTATCGGGATGTGGAAGGCGTTCGATGAGATGGAAGATCTCGGCTGGATCGAAAGGGACAGCGACGGCCAGCTTCCCAGACGCCCGAAGATGTTCGCGCTCCAATCCACCGGCTGCGCCCCCATAGCCCAGGCCTTCGACCAGCACCAACCTGCCAGCCAGTTCTTCGAGCACGCCCAGACCTTTGCCGCCGGCCTGCGCGTCCCCAAACCGTACGGCGACACGCTTATCCTCGACATCGTCCGGCAATCCGGCGGCCAAGCCATCGCCGTCACCGACGACCAGATTCTCCTGAGCCTCCGCGACTTCGCCCAGGATGAAGGCATTTTGCTCTCCCCCGAAGGCGCCGCCGCGACTGCCGCCTACCATCAGCTTCTCGCTTCCGGGGACCTCCAACCTACCGAAAAGGTCGTCCTGTTCAACACCGGTGCCGGCCTCAAATATGCTGACACCCTCGCCGAAGCTATAGGCCTCCGACGCCCGTAACTTTCATCCGAACTGGCCAAAAAGCCCAAGGTCACTCCAACCGAGCGAGACACAATGCCAATCACATTTCAGATTGAAGATGAGACCGGCAATCAGGAAGGAAGCGGCTTCGACGATATTCAAAACCGCTTGGAGCACGCTCTCCCTAACGATCAAACTCCTTTGTTGAATGGCGTTGACTTCTATGGCGACACCGTCTTCAACCGCTTACAGTGCAAACGCCTCCTAAACGAGATTGGCACGTTGATGAGCGTAACTTCCGATCCGGAAGTTCATCCGGTACTAAATGCGCTCGCCGGTATGGCGCAGGAATGCTCATCAGGGGTTCACCTCTATCTACGGCTAATCGGGGACTGAAATTCAGAAGGCACGATCTTCGCAGCGTCTGAGATACTTAGGCCAGAGGTGGCATTATGGTTCTGATCGAAGTCCCAGACGCTCTCGCGCAGGAGTATGAAGATCTTGCTCGCACCTCAGGGCAGGAGCGAGACGCTCTTATCCGTGAGGCCCTCATTGCCCGACTCGAAGACATCGAAGATACTGAAACCGCCACCGAGCGCCTGAGAAATCCTCAGCCAAGCCTCTCGCTTGAAGACGTCAAACGAAACCTTGGCCTGGACGATTAGGTTCGACCCTCGCGCCGAACAGGATCTCCGGCGACTCGATCTTCCCGTGCAAAAGAAGCTCTTGCACTACCTCGAAGCAAGAGTCGCCACAAGCGAAGATCCAAAGGTCCTCGCCAACCGCCTAACCGGACCGTTCGGCGATCTCTGGCGCTTCCGCGTCGGCGACTACCGTATCGTCGCGACCATCGACCGCGCAACAATCAGCGTCCTCGTCCTTGCCGCCGCACACAGGAAAGAGATCTACAAGCGCATCTCCAAGCTGATTTAGGGAACGTCTGATCAGACCTTCCCTAAATCTAGAGCTCAGCCGAAATCAGCACACGCGTCG
This sequence comes from uncultured Acidobacteriaceae bacterium, assembly GCA_964248505.1. Taxonomy (GTDB): domain Bacteria; phylum Acidobacteriota; class Terriglobia; order Terriglobales; family Acidobacteriaceae; genus Edaphobacter. The sequence continues at coordinate 51,991 of CAXTYQ010000004.1, read as the reverse complement.
GCGCCGAGACCATCCGCACGCGCCCATGCCCGGGATTGGTCACCTGCTTCGAGGACACGATGCCGAACCGCTCCAAAGCCACCACGTCGCGGCGCACCGCACTGACATCGCGTCCTAACATTGACGCTAGATCCTTGATCGAGACAGTTCGATTTTTTACCGTCTCAAACAAACACAAACGAGCCGGCGTCAGCACGCTTACCATCTCAGACGCGCTCTCAAATGTGATTCCCTTCGAGCTTGCGATCTCCTCCCCAGCGCTCATCAGCTCTGCTCGGACCCTCGCCCGTCCTGCCCAACCCTCGAATCCGTCCGTGTGTACCTTTGTCTTCATACGTCCCTTGTCACCCTCAAGTCCCGCACCTCAGCCAGAAAACGGTCGAGCACAACGTCATAGTTCACCTGGCCGATCGCCTCAGCTCTCCCGTAAAAGTGCCGGTGCGCCTCTCCGTGCGCCGTGTCGTACCCAAGCACCCGCCCGTTGTCTCCGGAAAACATCTCATGATTGATAAACGCGAGGTTGTAGCGGATCACCTCGCCCGCAGCGTTCTTCCAAACCTCCTCGCGCACGATGCCGTGTCCGACAGCGCAGCGAAGCATTGCAATCTCATCAACAACCTTGGTCGCCTGCTCCCGTCGCTTCCGTGCCGCAGACATCTTCCGGAAGTGTACAACAGGTAAGATGTAGAATCTCCTAGCTGCCTACCATTTGAAACCTTAAGTAGTTGACGTTCGCACCGGATATCCCCATGCACCCCCAACTCCGACCCATGCTTGCCCTCGCTCTTCCGCTCGTCGCCGCCGAGATCGGATGGATGAGCATGGGCATCGTCGACACCATCATGGTCGGCCATCTGCCCAACGCCGCGGTCGCCATCTCGTCGGTCGCCCTCGCTCAGGTCTTCTACAACACTCTCGCGTTCGGCATTGCCGGCATGCTCCTCGGCCTCGACACCGTCTTATCCCAGGCGCATGGCGCCGGCGAAATAGATGAGGCCAACCTGTGGCTGCTGCACGGCCTCGCGCTCGCCGGCGGCCTTGCCATTGCACTTACGGTCGTCTTCGCCCTTGCTCCCCTCGGTCTCGCCCATCTCCGCGCCGACCCCGTCGTCCGCCTCGGCGCCATGCAGACCCTCCAGGCCCTCAATCTCGGCACGGTCCCGCTGCTGCTCTACTTCGCCCTGCGCCGTTATCTCCAGGCCTTCAACCACGTCCGCTTCATCGCGGCGACCCTGGTCTCCGCCAACCTCATCAATCTCCTCTTCGACTGGCTGCTCATCTACGGCCACCAATGGACCGTCCACCTCGGCCCCACGCACCACCTCACGCTCAGATGGGCCCCGCTCGGCATCGTCGGCTCCGGCCTCGCCACCGCGCTTGCTCGGCTCTACCAGGCGGCGTTCCTCATCGCCGCCATCCTCTTCGTCAACCGCCGGCACAGCTATGGCCTGCTGCAGACCCGCATCCGGCCCGGCTTGACCCGCGTCCGCCAACTGCTTGCGCTCGGGGCCCCCGCCGGCACCACCATCTTCGTCGAGATTGCCATCTTCGCCGTCGTCACCTTTCTCATTTCCACACTCGGGCCCATCCCGCTCGCCGGCCATGAGCTCGCGCTCACCATCATCTCCTTCACCTTCATGATCCCGCTCGGTATCTCGGCCGCGGCCAGCGTCCGCGTCGGCCAGGAGGTCGGCCGGCGGGACCTCCCCTCTGCCCGCGCCGCCGGTTGGACCGCCATCGCGCTCTCAGCCGGTTTCATGCTCTTCAGCGCTGCCGCCTTTCTCCTTTTTCCCGCTCTTCTTCTCCGCGCCTTCACCCGAGACCCGCTCGTCATCGCCGCCGGCGTCCCGCTCCTCTTTATCGCCGCCCTCTTTCAGTTCTTCGACGGCGTCCAGATCACCGTGATCGGCGCCCTCCGCGGCGCGGGCGACACTCTCTCCGGTCTCCTCACGCACCTCTGCTCCTACTGGATCTTCGGCCTCCCGCTCGGCGTTTATCTCTGCTTCAATCGCAAGCTCGGAGCGCGCGGCCTCTGGATCGGCCTCTGCGCCGCCCTCATCCTGACCGGCATCGTCCTGTTGCTGCGCTGGCGGCATAACCCAGATCTGCAGGACGCGGCCGGATCTCCCGATACCGCTCCCTCCAAAGCTCTGCCATAACGTCTCTGTAGCATCTGCGGCAAGGATGCCGCTTCTAACATGTCACTCTGCGATGCCGGGATTCGGCGGATCGATTCCGAGAGCGGTCGCCAGCGCAATCAGATGGTCCTGCTCATCCAAGAGAATCTCGCGAATGGTCTCGCCGATCGCAAACTCGTTCAGATCTTCGGCCTGCCTTACCCGCCGGCGGTACTGCCGGATTGTTTCCGTCTCATTATCCAGATCGAAGCGAAGCATATCCTCCGCCTTTGTAGACGTCTTTACCAGCTTGGGCGTGACCGACGGCATGCCGCCGAGATAATCGACCGCATTTGAAATTTTGAGCGCGTGGCTGAGCTCCTCTTTTGCGTGCGCCTCCAGCGTGTCGGCTATGTTCATGTAAGCCGCGCCCGTAAGTACCTGCGAATAATTCACGTAAGCAATGATGGCCTGGTACTCACGGGAAAGATCCTCGTTGAGGTTTGTAATGAACTGCTCGCGCGTAATAGGTTCAGGCATGGGAAGTCTCCTTGTGGTTCAGGGTCGTAAATTCTAGTTACCCAGCTATCGTCCCGGCTAGGTCATTTTATGGAGCAAGTTAGCTCATGTAGTTATTAAATGATTTCGCAAGCCGTTCGGCGACCATCAGGATCGTTAGGTTGATCGGGCAGGATACCGCCTGCGGAAAGATCGAGGCATCGACCACCCGCAAGCCCTCCGTGTGCCGGACCCGGCCGGCCTCGTCGACTACCGCAGCCGGGTCGCTCTCACCTCCCATCGGAGCCGTCGCCGTGGCGTGATAGAACGTCATCAAACCTGCGTCGATTGCGGCTTCGAGCTGCGCGTCGGTCTCAACATGCGGCCCCGGCAAAAGCTCCTGCTCGATTAGACCTGCCAGCGGCTCCGTCCTAGCCAACCCGCGCGCCAACTTCACAATCTCGGTAAGCCGGCGCCGATCAGACGCCTCACCCAAGAGGTTGTAGTCGATGCGCGGCGTAAATTCAGGATTGCGATTCTTCAAGCGCACCGTACCGATCGATCGCGGCAAGACGACGGCCGCCCATATGCGAAGCGCACGGATCTGCTCTCCTCGATCATTCAGGTCCGGCTGCACTGAAACGGAAAGCTGCAGATCCAGCACATCTTCGCCGCGGGCTTCGGCCTCGCTCGACCGCGTCCACAGCACACCGCTCCCACCTGGCGGAACTGCTCCCGTCGACGGCTTGAGCGCGTAGCCCAACGAGTACATCGGCTGCTCCTGCATATGTTCCCCCACGGGCAGATCAGCCACCACATCGATGCCAAGCTCGTCGAGATGCGCCGCCGGTCCTACACCGGATCGCAGAAGAATTGCTGGGCTGCCATACACACCCGCCGACAAAACAATCTCGCCGGCATTAATCACGTCGCCGCCTAGCAGATGCACACGGGTCGCCCGGCGGCCCTCAAATCCAACCCGGTCCACCTGCGTGTCGGGTCGGATCACGAGGTTTGGGCGCGCTCGGACCTCGTCTGAAAGAAAGATCATCGCTGTGTTGACTCGCTTGCCGTCGACGACATTCTTCATCTCGGATCCAACACCGCCCTGGTGTTCGCCGTTGAAGTCGTAAACGCGCGGATACCCGGCCGCCACGCCGGCTTCGATAAAGGCGCGAACCGCCGGTGTAAGCTCTTCGATCGTGGACTGATGAATGGGCCACGGTCCCGATCGTCCGTGCCACCGATCCTCCCCTGCCGACGTATTCTCAAGCGCCTTGTACCCATCGAGAGCCGTCGAATACGTCCATTCGGGCAAGCCGTGCTCGCGCCAGTGGGCGAAATCGCTCGGCCTCGCGTGCCGCGAGATTCCGCCGTTGATCGTTGAACCGCCGCCAAGCACACGTCCCGCAAACGCCGCGATGCTGTGCGCCGTGCATCCCGGAACACTCTGATAGCCCCAGATGTGCACCGGCTCAATCGCGATCATGGCAGCATTCGTCAGATCTTCGGGAAATCCATCTGGCGGGTACCCATGACCCGCTTCCAACAGAAGAACCGTTCGCGACCGATCTTCACTGAGACGGCCCGCGAGAACACATCCCGCCGACCCGCCTCCGACAATCACGACGTCATACCTCGATTCTGCATCTGCCATGCTCGCCTCGTCAGCCGTGGTTGTAAGGTTCTGTTCTGTCAAAAAGTGTTCGAAGGGAGGAAATGGAGTTAGGGTGAGAGAGGTCGCCGGCCTTCGCAGTAGCCATACATCTATTAAGATGTACTTACGCTTTTTCGATAACTCAAGTTGTTATGCCTAGAAGGAAGGTTCGAAGAACGAACAACCGGCGTTAATGAACGCAGTATTCCGAACCGATGCTGGTACTACTCAGTTAGCGTGTGTGCTTCGCTCCCTGAGTAGCAGGTGAACAACAATAACTTCTCTACTCATTCATAGCAGAAAGTTACCGGCCGAAGCTCTTGCATGCGCTTGCTTCAGCTGCAAATGCAATTCGCCTCCAACGTGAGGCATACGCACGGAATTCTCTGCATTCTCCTGGACGTCGATGACGGCAAGAACACTCGTGCTCTAACTCCGACGCGACTTCGCTCAAAAAATGGGGGGGCGAGCTCCACGTAGGAAGAGCTCGCCCCTGGTATAAAGCAGACCGCTTTCAGTCCGGCTGACTGCCTGTCTATTTTCTGAGCAGCCGATCTACTGGATGGTCCCGTTCAGGCCCGCGGTGAAGAACACGCCCTTTGACGGTCCCGTTGCCGGCGCTGGTCCGCCCGTGACGATCGCCAACACCTGCGTCGTCGTACGCGCAAATGCGATGCTGTTTGTGTCCGCGTCGACCACCGTGCTTGCCGTGATGTTTCCGCCCGTGTTAGTCGCGGCCGTGTTCAACGCGACCATCGTTGTGCCGACCGGAACATCGTCCACCGTCGTGCTCGGCAACGGGTTGGCCAGCTTCGAGCGCAGAGCCGAGATCTTCACCGTGAGCGCCTGGAGGTTGGTGTTGCCGTTTGCCGCATCGAGGCCCAGAATCGTCGACCGGATGAGACCCGCGTGGTACGCTTCGACCGCCAGGATGCCGGTCGCCGCAGGAAGCACAACCGTCTTATCCGTGATCAGGGCAGCCGCGCCGTGATACGCCGTGACGCCCACGTCCTCGAAGATGTAGGCACCGATCAGGAAGTTCGCCTCGCTGGCAAACGGATCGAAGCTCGCTCCAATGCCGGCCACGGACGCCAGCGTGTTGAAGGAGTCTTGGAGGTTGATGTCGGGCATCGAGACTGCATGCGTTCCCAGCGCGCTCTGGAGGAATGCGACGTGCTTAGCCTCTTCGACCGCCGTCTCCCGAGCGTAGTCCCGGATCAGCGTGTTTGTGGTCGAGAACGGCACGGTTGGATTGCTCTTGATGGTCACCGTTCCTGCGGTTCCGCCATTGACGGCAACCGGAGTTGGGGACGGAAGATTGCCATTGATGGGCACGCCAAACGCGGCGTAGGTGTAGAACTGCGCCTCGAGATATTCGAGGTTCAGGGCGAAGTTGAGTATGTCGTTGTCGTTGATGGTCGCAGCCTGGGCCTTGGGGGCAAAGGCCAGGCCGGCGAGCGCCACACCGCCCATGGCAAGCATGGCGCGGCGCGAAGAGATGATGTTATCGAGCTGCTGAGTTTCTTGAGTGGCCATTGGAGGTCGTGTCCTTAGGAAGCTACGGTGATGGTGCCGTTCAGGCCGTTGGGGAAGAAGACGCCGCTCTTAGCGCCGGCCGTTGCGCTGCCATAGACGATGTGCAGCACCTGGCTTGTCGTCCGCGAGAAGCCGACCGCGGTCGTGGCGCTCGCCGCAACGATGCTGGTCGAGCTGAGCGTGGTCTCGTTGCCGCCGCCCAGAGTTCCGCGCAGCACGGAGATCTTGTTCGCATTGGCGAGCGCGGTTGTATCTCCGCTGGCGACGATCAGCGCCCGGATCTCTGCCGCGTGGTAGGCCTCGACCGCCATGATGCCGGCGGCTGCGGTCAGGATGCTGCTGTTGGTGATGGCCGGAGCCGCTCCGCTGTACGCCGTCACACCCACATCCTCAAACACGAAGGCGCCGAGGAGAAAGGGGAGCGAACCCGAGAACGGGTCGAAGGCGCCTGAGATTCCGGCAGCCGTCGCCAGGGTGGTGAAGCCGTTGGTGAAGTCGATGGTGGGTCGCGCGACCGGCGTTCCGCCGTTGGCTTTGATAGTCGCCTGGATAGCGCGCACGTGATTCAGCTCGTTCTGGGCGATCTCGGCGGCGTACTCGGCGTACAAGGTTGTGCTGAAGTTGACCTTGGCTCCGCCTGTGACGGTTCCCGCACCGGTCAGCGCGTCGGTCGACGAGAGTCCCGTTCCGGTCGCGGCGCGGAGGTAGAACTCAGCTTCAAGGTACTCGAGGTTCAAGGCAAAGTTCAGGATGTCGTTATCCGGGACGTCCTGGGGTGCGGGCGCGGGCCCGGGTGTTGGTGTGGCAACAGTGCCGCTGTCGCTGCAGCCAGTCACCAGAGCGGCTGCACCCAGCGCTCCAGCGCCGGCCAGGAAGCTGCGCCGGGATGGCCCGGCAAGAGTTAGATCCAAGTTCTTTCTCACGTAAAAGACCTCAAAGCAAAGGCGGTTAGAAGTGCGTTAGGACCGTGTTGCAAGTGTTAGGTGTACGCCGCAGCGGCACATCTGGTTTTGGGCTGCTCGCTCACCATAGCGACTCGGATGTAAAAAAGTAACAAGCTTCTGCACGAAAGTAGCCTTGGGTAACACGGAAGTTGTACGGAACCTGTGTCGCAGCCCTTAGTGTGCATACCCGACTGTGCCGCCGCTCTACCCGAGCGCGACGCACATTGAAAACATCTAAAATGGAAACAGAGGAGCTTGCCGGTGGTTGCGATCCGCGAAAGCGATCTGGTCCAGAGCGTCGCCGACGCTCTGCAGTACATCAGCTACTACCATCCGGTCGACTACATCACCAATCTCGCCGAGGCTTACGAGCGGGAAGAATCCCCCGCCGCCAAAGATGCGATGAAGCAGATCCTGGTTAACTCCAGGATGTGCTTCGAGGGCCATCGGCCCATCTGCCAAGACACCGGCATCGTCACCATCTTTATCAAGCTTGGGATGGACGTGCGCTTGGTCGCTCGGGACGGCGAAGGCTCCGCAACCATGACGCTGCAGGAGATGTGCGATGCCGGCGTGCGCCAGGCGTGGCTCGACCCTGAGAACAGGCTGCGCGGCAGCATCCTCGCCGACCCCGCCTTTGCTCGCCGCAACACGGTCGACAACACACCTTGCGTGGTCGAGGTCTCCCTCGTTCGGGGATCGACCGTCGACGTTACCGTAGCCGCCAAGGGCGGAGGCTCCGAAGCGAAGTCCAAGTTCGTGATGCTCAACCCTTCGGACTCGATCGTCGACTGGGTGCTCAAGACCGTCCCCACCATGGGCGCCGGATGGTGTCCCCCCGGGATGCTCGGCATCGGCATCGGCGGCACGGCGGAAAAGGCCATGCTCCTCGCCAAACAGAGTCTTATGGATCCGATCGACATGCAGGAGCTTAAGGCGCGCGGCCCGCAGACTGACCTTGAGAAGCTCCGCGTTGACCTCTACGACAAGGTGAACGCGCTCGGCATCGGGGCGCAGGGCCTCGGCGGCCTCACTACGGTGCTCGACGTCAAAATCCTGGATTGGCCGACCCACGCCGCCAATCTTCCGGTCGCCATGATCCCGAACTGCGCCGCCACCCGGCACGCCCACTTCGTGCTCGATGGTTCCGGCCCGATCATGCTCGATCCGCCGCCGATCCACGCCTGGCCGGATCTGGTGTACGACGTCCATGGCGCACGGCGGATCGACCTCAACACTGTCACTAGCGACGAGATCGCCACCTGGCAGACCGGCGAGGTCGTGCTGTTGTCAGGCAAGCTGCTGACCGGTCGCGATGCCGCCCACAAACGTCTGACCGACATGCTCTCGCGCGGCGAGCCCCTGCCTGTCGACTTCCACGGCCGCTTCATCTACTACGTCGGCCCCGTGGATGCTGTGCGCGACGAGGCTGTCGGTCCGGCCGGTCCCACCACCGCCACGCGCATGGATAAATTTACCCGGCAGATGCTTGAAGAGACTGGGCTGCTGGGCATGATCGGCAAGGCCGAGCGTGGCGTTGCCGCGATCGAGGCGATTCGCGACACCGGCGCTGTGTACCTTATGGCTGTGGGCGGCGCCGCTTACCTCGTCTCGAAGGCCATCCGGCAATCGCGCCTGCTCGCCTTTCCCGATCTCGGCATGGAAGCGATTTATGAGTTTGAGGTAGTCGACATGCCGGTCACCGTGGCGGTCGACGCCTGCGGAACCAGCGTTCACCAGACCGGGCCGGCAGAGTGGTCAGAGCGCATTGCCGCGACGCAGCAGCTGGCCGGCGTCGCGATTCTGGGGCAGTGATTTACTGGCCAGTTCAGAGTCGAAGCGCTCAGGCAGCTTCGCTCTCCGACACTCTGGACGGCTCGGGCTCGCGACGCAGCCGACGCGATCGAAGCCGCTGCAAGGTTCGGCTGCACGGCGGGCAGAAGACTGTAAGGAGAGGCGGCCAGGCAAACATCGCGGCCAGGACGATCAATGTGATGAGAGTAGCAACGGCTGTGTCGGACATGGTGGGTCTCCGTGGCAGATAGTGAGGGAGAGACTTGCCGCGTTACAAAGGTTGCGGCGGCCGTGGCCCGGGAATGGGGAGCCGTCAGAAGACGCCAGTCAGAAGCCGGAGGGAGACCTGAGGTCGGGTCTCGCGGCGGACAGGCTCTCGGTTCCGAATGTCAGAGATTCAGAACGCTTCGCATGCCGAGGGCCCCATCACGATCAAGAGCACTCGTTGGCCTAAATTCTGCCACAGAGATCGACATGTCAAGATAAATATTTTTTGCGGGCGCAGAGTACGGAGGCAGCACTAAAGCGGCAGATTGTTCGGAGCTGCATGCGCGGGCTTCGTGCCGGCCTTGCTTCCCAGCTTCGATTTGCGGCTCAAGACAAACGCCGGCTGACGCCGCCGGTCATCGGACGCGTGGTCGATCTTGCGCCAGAACGCGACAAAATAGTCGATCGCCGAGATGATCGAAACCACCGCCATCCAGTAGAGCGCCGTGTACGCGATCAGACGTATGCCGAGGATGAAGCCGAACAGATTCCAGTAGATCCAGCGATGCGCCAGGATCGCGGCGGAGACAGCCACGATCTGGAGGACGGTCTTGAGTTTGCCGATCTCGGAGGCCTCCATCGTAAAACCCTCGGCCGCCGCGATGGATCGAAGGCCCGACACGAGGAACTCGCGGCCAATCACGAGGATCGCAATCCAGGGCGGCACGATGCCCGGCGTATAGGCGACAAGAGCGATGAAGGCCGCGGACACCAGCAGCTTGTCCGCCAGCGGATCGAGCAGAATTCCGACGGTGGTCACCTGTCCGCGCCGGCGCGCGAGATATCCGTCAAGCCCATCGGTCGTCGCGGCGAGGATAAATAGCGCGGCCGCAGCCATCTCCTGCAGTCCCGGCTCCTGTATCGGCGCGTGCGAGGAGAGCATCCAGATAAGCACCGGGATCGCTGCGATACGGGAGAGCGTGATGGAGTTGGGCAGGTTCATTTCCAATGTCAGAGGACGCCTGAAGCCGTGCTCGATCCTGACGGCGGGTCAGGTGCACAGCCCGCGCTCCGGCAGATACCAGCCGCGCTCCGGCAGATACCAGCCTCGCTCCCGTCATCTACTAACATTTTGACACAGCCTCTTTTTTCTGGTCCGGAACGTCGCGACGCTGGCCGCGATTCCGGAACCGTTTCCTATTCTCGTGGCATCGAAAGTCCAACTTTGCTGTGAAGTCACTTTCTCTTCCAGGTGCCCACCATGCCCGTCTCTGTGAACCCGACCGCCTCCGAAGTCGCCCTCCTCCTGATCGACATACAGTCCAGCGTCTTGGACAGTAGCCACACCAGCCCTCCCAAAAAAGTCCGGTTAGCCGCGGAAACAGCGGCAAAGATGGCAGCGATTCTTGAGATTCCAGCTTTTGCGTCGGTGATCCCGAGCGGCTTGATGTCGCCCAAGCCGGTCGATGAGCTCGAAGACTTGACACGTCTGCCCAGGCACTTCGCCGGCGCCTTCAACCAGCCTGAGATCCGCGAAGCCATCGCCGCAACGGGGCGAAAGGTGCTCGCCATCGGAGGCATCGTCTCCGAGATTGCTGTGCTGCACGGTGCGCTCACCGCCATTCGCGAGGGTTACACGGTCCACATCCTCGTCGACTGCTGCGGCGGCCTCAGTGAACGAACCGAGCAGGCGGCCTTTTCGCAGCTTCTTGCGGCCGGCGCCACCCTGTCTTCGGTCCCCAGCTTCTCAACCACACTCATCCAGGATCTCGCCTCGGCCGAGTCCAAAAAGGTTCTTCCACTCCTGGGTACGCTCATGAAAAGCGCCTAAAGCAGAAGACACCAGCGGGGCCGAACTGTCCGAACCGCGCTCGGATCACGCGGTTTGGGCACGGCCAAGAGCACGTATTCAGGCGTACATCCCTCTTTGTTTGGTGGTGTACGCCACCCGGTCGATCGCCAGCATATACGCCGCGATCCGGTTGTCCACCTCGTGCGATGTGCTGTACGCAATCACGTCTTCAAAGCTGTCTGCCATGATGCGTTCGAGCCGCTGATTCACTTCGGTCTCCGTCCAGAAGTAGCCCATGCGGTCCTGAACCCACTCAAAGTACGAAGCTGTGACGCCGCCCGCGTTGGCAAGGATGTCGGGAATAACAAAGACGCCGATCTCGGCCAGGATCTCGTCCGCCCGAACCGTCGTCGGTCCGTTCGCTCCCTCGCACAGGATCCGGCAGCGCAGATCCGCCGCGTTCCGGCTGGTGATGACGTTCTCGGTAGCTGCCGGAATCAGGATCTCGCAGCTGCGTGTCAGCAACTCGTGCGGTTCTGCCGGCTCAGCCCCAGCGAATCCAACGATCGATCCCGTGCGCTGGCGATGACTTAAGAGATTCGGAATATCGATCCCGCGCTCGTTGTAGAGACCACCGTCGTACTCGGCGATGCCCGTGATCGTATATCCCTTTTCGGCGAGCAGCTTGGCCGCGTTCGATCCAACGTTGCCGAATCCCTGGATGATGACCCGGCACCCCTCGACCCGCAGATTCAGGTGCTTCAGAGCCGCATCGCACACCACCGAGATGCCCCGCCCCGTCGCCTCTCGACGTCCACGCGATCCGCCGATATTTACCGGCTTGCCCGTCACCACGGACGTGACGGTCTGCCGCATGTGCATGGAAAATGTGTCCATGATCCACGCCATGGTCTGCTCGTCCGTGCCCATATCCGGCGCCGGAACGTCCTTCTCCGGACCGATAAACTCCACCATTTCGGCTGTGTACCGCCGCGTCATTCGCTCGAGCTCACCGGTCGACATCTTCTTCGGGTCGCAGATAATGCCGCCCTTGGCCCCACCAAACGGGATGTTGACCACAGCGCACTTCCACGTCATCCACGAGGCCAAAGCGCGAACCTCGTCCAGCGTCACATCCGGCGAGTAGCGAATGCCGCCCTTGCCCGGCCCGCGCGCCATGGAGTGCTGCACCCGGTACCCCGTAAACACCTCCACCGAGCCATCATCCATCGACACCGGAATGTGCACAATCAGCTCGCGCGTGGGATATCGAAGCACCTTCCAGATACCCTGGTCGAGATTGAGTTTGCGTGCCGCCAAGTCGAACCGGGAGGCCTGCGCCTCCCACGGATTCGTCTCCTGATCGAGCAGATCGGCGTCCGAGACCGCACCGGCGGACAGCCTAGAGGTGTGTGACGTAGTGCTTGCCTGCATAGTTGAAACCTTCTTTGGTATTGCTGGAATCAGCGATTCTCCGGGCATCTTCAGCTCATTTCGTCGCGGTGAGAGCGCGTTCGGTTTAGCCGGACCGGATCGTGAGCAAACCCCGAGGAGTCTACGCCCGCTCAAAATGAGTATGCAAGGTTTCAGAGAAGAGACGCTGCAACTTTCCGGTGACCGACACACAGCCTGCAATCGCAGACGTGCAAGGGCGAGTGCAATTTCACTCACAGCGCATTAGACGTCGCGTGACGATCCGCTGATTCCACTTTGTTTCGGATTTCGATGTAAGAAGCCTTTGCCGCTCTGACCGGCGCCTCAGGCCGTGTCGGGCTCGGGCCGCGTCAGCCCCAGTTCCAGATACGCCGGCAACAGCTTCCGGCGGAGCTCCGGCAGTTGGGTCGCGTACCACAGCGCACCCAGAAGAACGCACGTCCCCGTGAGCATGACCGTGTGCGAAGCTCCGATATGTTGCGCCAGATATCCGGCAAGGAGGCTGCCAAACGGCATCATTCCGGCAAAGGCGAGCGTGTAGTAGCCCATCACGCGGCCTCGGCGACCTTCCGGCACCACCGTCTGAATGATCGTGTTCGATCCAGCCAGCCCCTGCATCATCCCGAATCCGGTAAACGCGATGCACACCAGAGAGATCCACAACGTGTGCGAGGCCCCGAAGCCGACCAGCGACGCGCCAAACAGCAGAGATCCGTATAACAGCGTCTTCGTCAGACCCCGCACAGACTTCCGCATAGCCAGAATCAGCGCAGACGTGAGAGCTCCAACACCGCTCGCCGTCGTCAGGTACGCCAACGTGTGCGCGCCCCCATGCAAGACCCGCGACGCAAACACCGGCAGCAACGTCACAAACGGCATCCCCATGATGCTTGAAATCGCAAACAGCAGAAGGATCGTGCGGATCGGCTGAAACGTCGAGACGTAGTTCCAGCCTTCGCGCATCTGCACGCCGAGCGGCTCGCGGGCGCGCCCGGTCGAGACCTGCCCGGCCAAATGCATCATCAAGAGCGACGCAATCACGGCGAAGTACGAGACACCGTCGATCAGAAAGCAGTATCCTTCGCCCAGCTTCGCGATCACCAGGCCGGCGATCGCCGGTCCCACCAGCCGAGCCGCATTCACCATCGAGGAGTTCAGCGCAATCGCGTTCCCAAGATCTTCTTTCGCGCTGCCTACCATCTGGATCATAAAAGTCTGCCGCCCCGGCATGTCGAACGCGTCGATCAGTCCCTGCACAGCGGCGAGCGCAATAATTTCATGGATCGTAATCACATGTCGCAAGGTAAGAACGGCCAGCGTAAGCGACTGCAGAGCGGAGGCAGCCTGGGTGGCCACGAGGAGCTTGCGGCGGTCCAGCCGATCCACCCACACGCCTGCAAACGGCGACAGGATGGCCGCGCCGATCTGCCCCGAAAAACCCACCAACCCCAGCAAAAGAGGAGATCCGGTGAGACGGTAGGTCAGCCAGGAAAGCGCCAGCCGCGTCATCCAGGAGCCGATCAGCGAGATTCCCTGCCCCGTCATAAACAGCCGGAAATTCCGGTGACGAAGCGCTCGCCAGGCGTGGGAAAAGCCGGTGCCGGTGGCTACGGCAGGGTTCTGATGAGCTGTCGACATCTCATCATTAGATTACGAGAGCGGAGCTCTGACTCCAAACCCCGCGCAAATGACGGGCACTGGCCGCTGCTCTACCTCCCCATCGGCACATCCAGCACCGTGACACTGCTGTTTGGAAACCGATGCGTATATCGCGCGGCCAACAGCTCCGAACTGTGCACCGGCACGACTGCATTCGGGTCCTCTTCATCGTTCTCCGTCAGAATGCTGTCGGCCCGCAGCGTCGACACCTTCACGGTTCCCGACTTCGCGACTCCCAGCCCAGCGAGATTGAACTGCGCCGTCAGCGTGTCCGTCAGATGCCGGTTGACGCAGAATAAGAGCAGGTGACGACCGTCCGCCGACATCGCTGCTGTAATGTCGAGATACGGCACCGAGCTGATCTCCGGCAGGCGTCGTATGCCCTTGGTCACCGTGTACGTGGGCGACGTGCTCTCGACATCGAGCAGCGTGGTCGGCGCGGCACTCGCGTACTCACGCAAAACCCAGTACGCAGGCGCTCCATACACCTGCCCGCGCTTCTGCCAGATGCCCGCAAATTCGATGATGCCCGTCATGTCCGAGATCGGAACGATGTCCGAGTTGCGCATCACCATGTTCAGAAAACCACCCGCAAACAGCGCCCCACCCATGTTGGTGTAGTGCGGTGCCGTACGTGTGTCCGAGATCATCAGCCACTCGGTGAATGCCGTCTTCACGTCCTTGTGTGTGGACTGCACGATCTGCTCGTGGATCTGCTTCAATCGCACCTCCAGCCCCACCGGCAGGGCCAGCGCCGCCATGGTCCGGAAGTCTGGCGGCGGATTGCGCAGCTCCACCGAGTCGCCCACAACGAAGTGCGTTGAAAGATAGTTGAACGTGTTGCCCGAGGCCGAAAGCTGCGCCGCATTCCAGTCGCGGAACTGATCCTCATCGCCGCCCGTGGCGATCAACCGCGCCTGCGGATCCACCTTCCGGACCGCCTCACTGGTCGAGGTCGTCACCGCCGAGACGCGCCCGAGGCTCGGATACCCAACCTGAAAGTCGCCCCATAGCTCATTGCCCAGCTCCCACAACAAACCGCTGTGCTGCGGCCAATGCGTGTCGATGTACTCCACCCACTCCCCGGCCTGCTCGGGCGTGCCTGTTCCCAGGTTCAGAGCAACCTGGGGCTGCGTGTCAATGAGCCGGCAAAATCGCAGAAACTCATCCGTGCCGAAGGTGTTGTACTCCGGTATCCCCCACGAGATATTCAGCTTTGAGACGCGCTTATCGAGCGGTCCCACACCGTCGCGCCAGTCGTACGCGGATGTAAAATTGCCGCCAAACCGAACCACGGGCGAGTGCAGATCGCGCGCCATCCGCACCATGTCCGGGTCCATCCCTTCCACCGCATCCGCTGGCGAAAGCGAAACGTTATCCAGCTGCGCGCGTCCATCGTCGGCGAGTGCAACCACCAGGTCCACCGGCTCCAGCGGCGCGACCTGATCCGCCCCGAGCGTCAACGTAAACGGCAACTTGGTCCATGTCGCCGCACCCGCCGTCAACGACGCCTTGGCCAGGATCTGCTCCGGGTGGTCGTGCCGTCGGAGCGACACCGACACCTGATCGTTGCCGCGCACGTGCTTCACCCAAAGGCTGCCGATGTACGTCAGTTCACGATGCACCGGCAGGTAAACCCGCTCGAACACACCGACCTCCTTGCCTGGCAGCGACATGATCAGCACCGACTGATCCGAGTTCGCCGCGTCGCCACGCACCGGCAGATAGCGCGCGCCCTGTGAAGCATCGAGCGGCTGCCACGGCAACGGCAGCCCAAGCTCCGAGGCACGTCGCAGCTCCGGCCGCTGCGTCAGCATCTTCGTCACATTTCCCGCGGACCACAGACCATTCTCAAACGATCCGTTCTCGACGACATCCGCCCACAAGCCGCCGTACGTCGAGTGCCCGATCGGCTCCAAGAATGACCCAAACACCGTGTTCGGAATCGTCATCGGCGCAGCCGGCCGACGAATCGTAACCGTGACGGGTACATTTGGCGGCGGCCCGCTCACCGAGATCTGAGCCGAGAGAACCGCCGACGAGAGGAAGAGAGCCGCACCGCCAAAACGAGAAAGACGTGAGAGACGCATCGTGAAGGATCTCCAGACAAACCAGAGAATTGTAGCTTGTCCGCACCCCACTTACTCGCGCTTCGCCTGAACCTGCTTCGCCAGCTCCGTCGCCAGATGCATCTGCTCCTCGGACGCCGCCTTCTCGCCCAGCTTCGCCAGCGTCAGACCATAATAGTAGTGGGCCGGCTGGTACTCCGGAGCGACCTCGACAGCCAAGGCAAGATCGCGTCGCGCCGTCGCAAAATCCCCCGCGCGAAACGCCAGAATTCCCATCCCGGTCAGAGCTCCGCCGTGCCGTGGAGCCCGCACGAGCGTTTTCTCGAACATCCCCTTCGCGTCCGCATCCTCGCGCGCATCGAGCGCCATCTGCCCGATCTCGTAGTACGACTCACTCTGGTTCGGCTCCAACTCGATCGACCGCCGGAACTCCGCTCTCGCCTCCGGTATGCGCTGCTGCCTCTGCAACAGGCGTCCATATCCAAAATGCGCCGACGCGTCCGCCGGCTTGAGCGCGAGATATGCGCGGAATCGCACTTCGGCCTCCGGGAAATGCTGCCAGTCCAGCTCTGTGCGGGCCAGCGCATACAGGATCGCCGGATCGCCCGGCTTCAGCGCGAGCGCCGCCTCTAACGCATCCTCCGCACCGGGATACCGCCGCATCTGGTCGGCCAGGATGCCCAGATCCAGCAACAGCGTAGGATCATCGGGCAGGTTTTCGCGAGCATGAACCAGACACAAGAGCGCCGCCTCCGAGTTGCCCGCCCCTCGAGCCTGCAGCGCCAGCTGCGTCGCCGCGGCCAGCTCCCCCGCCCGTGCCTCCCTGTCCCGAAGATCGGTCGCGAGAACGGTTTCGAAGCGATCCATCGCCTCCGGATAGTGCCGCTCCGAAAGCAGGATCTCCCCCAGCACATTATTTGCCGCCGGGTCGTTTGGACTCAGCGCCAAAGCTCGCGTCAATAGCGCCCGAGCCGCCGGTACGTCCGCCTCGTCCATCTTGATCCTCGCCAGCAACCCAAGAGCGCGAACGTCCTCTGGGTGGCCTTCAACATACGGCCCGAGTAGACCGTCCGCCTCGGCCAAACGGTGCGCCGACCGCAAACTCTCCACCTGCGCAAACAACGCCGCACTCTCCCCGGCCTGGCCACGCACCGGCCCCACCTCCAAGACCAGCAGAGCCGCCAATAGAAGAGAAGATTGCCTGAACCACACGGAAGTCACGCGAGAACACACCCCAAAACAGAGATAGGCAGGAGCACTCAACAAGCGCTCCTGCCCATCCTAGTACTGCATGCCGCTGGTTAGAACTGAATACGAGCCGTCAGCTGCATATTCCGTGGGTTGTTGATCGTGTTGGTCGGAACGCCGAAGTTCGGATCGTTTGGCTCCGTGTTCGGCGTCGCAAAGGTGTGGCGATTGAAGGCGTTCAGCAGCTCAACCTTGAAGGTAAACACCGCACTCTCCGTGATCGGCGTCTTCTTCAGGAGGCTGAAGTCCTCGTTGTAGTAACGGTAGTTCCGCAGCTCGCCCGTCACGCGTGGGACGTTGCCGAACAGAAATCCACCGTTGTCGCAGTTCGGCGTCACCACCGACCCTGTTGCTACGCAAGCCACTACCGCCCGTGTCACCCGATTCTGCGGATCGTTCTGGTCATAGAACGCCGGCGCCGTCTGCGTCGCCGAATAAGCTCCGTTGCTGCCGGTGTTTGTGGCGCCGTTGAACTCACTATCCACGTTCGGGTCGGAGAAGAAGTTTTGGGGATTGCCCGCCTGCAGACGACGGAACGGATTGAGATGACCGCGACGAGCCGGGCTGGCCAGCGATGAACCCGGAACCCTGGTGAACTGAATGCAATTCTGGTACCCCGGGATGCCTGTCGCGCAAGCGAACGAGGTCGGCTGTCCGGACTGGTAGCGCTGAACGCCCCCAATCTCGAAGCCGCTCACCGCCGCTCGCAGCAACGGATTGCTGAAGTTCAGGAACTGCTTTCCCTTGCCGAACGGCAGCTGATAGATGTAGCTGATCACAAACGTGTTCGGAATATCCTGAATCGAAAGCGATTTTGTGCTCTTCGGGTTTGAGGGGTCCTGCTCCTGGTTCACGCCGGCCGTGAAGCCCGGGAGTGAAGAATCCGCATTGGTGATGTGCTTGGACCACGTGTACGACGCCTGCAAATTCAGACCTTGCGAGAAGCGACGCTCAAGCGAAGCCACCAGGGCGTTGTAGGACGAGTGACCTACGTTCTGCAAACAGCAATCCGTCGCAATAAAGTCGTACTGCGGATACGGTCGCAACGCCTGGAAGTAGTTCGGCGTCACTGGCGCACCGGCAGCGTTCACCAGGAACTTCGCATACGGCAGCGGCGTTCCCTTCGAGGGAGCCTCAAATTGAAAGGTGCGGCCCAGTTCGTCACCCAGGCCGAAGGCCGCCGGAGATATGTTATTGGCGTTCTCGACAGACGACCGGAGATGCGACCCCGTGTTGCCGATGTAGCCGAGCGTCATGATCAGATCCTTCACGAGCTCTTGCTGCACCTGCATATTCCACTGGTTGATCTGGGGCGGCCGGCCGTAGGACGGCTTGATGTAGTTGCTGAGGTTACGCGGTGCGCTGGCATCCTGGTTGTCGAAAAAACCCGGATCGAGATTCGGCGCAGTGCTATACGGAACGCCGCCCACAAACAAGCCGCTGGTGAGATTGAACGCGGCGTCGAATCCGTTCGAGTTCAAGTTGATCGGCGTGTTGTATCCGGCCGTGGTGTTACCACCGAAGTCGCTATATTGCAGCGGACCGTACAGCAGAGAATATCCGCCGCGAACCACAAACTTGTTGTTCAGGGATTCAGGGGAGTAGGCGAACCCGATTCGCGGAGAGACGTCCTTGTACCACGTATCTGCCCATCGCACGTTGCAGCCAGAGCAGGTCGTCGCGAACTGAAGTCCACCCGGCAGACCGGAGTGCGGGTCGATTACGGTCGGGCTGAAGTTCGACGTAAAATTCTGTGCCTCTTTCCGCGGCTGGTCTACGTCGTACCGGATGCCCAAATTCAGCACCAGGCTGTTCGAGACCTTGAAGTCATCCTCCAGAAATCCCGCGTAGTACGCCGAGATCCAACGCGGCTGATGATTCGGCAAGGTAATGCCGGCCGAATCGAAGTCGCCCAACAGAAAGCTTGCCCCGCCCAAGCCGGTTCCATCCTGATACGGACTCGTCCGGGCTGATTTCGTCTGGTTGGCCGTGAAGTTGAAGTTGCCATTCGTCTGACCGTTGCCGATCGAGGAGTACTGCTGATACCGGTAGTCGACACCCAGCTTGAAGCTGTTGCGACCCCGCTGAACGCTCACAGCATCGTTCACCCGAACGCCATTATCGATGTTGTCGTCGTTCTGGTTACGGCTAAGGTAGCGGTAGCTGTCGCCCTGAGTGGCTCCCACAGGACCCGCATCGTAATTGTAGATCTGAACGCGCGGAAATCCTGTCACCAAGCCGGGAATGCCCAGTTGTTGGGCATAATTCGTCGCACTGTTAAGGTAAACAGAACCGTTGATCGAGTTCGATCGGTTATAGCCAAGATTTAGGTGGTTCAAGACAGTTGGACTAAAAATATGATCCCATCCCGCGCGGCCGAAGTGAGTCAAGAAATCCTGCGTCTGCTGGTTCGGTGTCACGGGCGCCGGAAGCTCCGCATTCTGCGGATTCAGACGGGTGTTCTCACGCGTGCTGTACGAGCCGAAGATCTTGTCCTTGGCTCCCACCGTCTCGTCGACCCGGATGGTGTACGTGGTGTTGGTCAGCGGAGAAGCGGTGCTCAAGGTGTAGTTGTTCGAAACACCCGTTGAGGTCGGCTGAGGATAAAAGGCCAGCAGTTTCTGGGCCAGGGGACTAATCCGCGCTGCGGGAATGATGTTGTTCGCAAACGCCGTCCGGCACTGCACCCCGCCAACCGTCCGTGTGGTATTCGGATCGAAGATCTCGCCGTTGTACAGCGGCGTATTGTCGCACGGGTTCAGAATCGGATTCTTATTGTTGTCGAGCTTTTGCGATCCCAGCCGATCCGAGAAGTCACCGCCGCGCTCCGCGAGTGTCGGCACGTTGCTCGTGAGGGGTCCGCCCAGCGTATGGCGGTACTGCTCCCAGCTGAAGAAGAAGAACGTCTTGTCCCGCCCGTTATAAACATGCGGAATCGTCACCGGCCCGCCGAGGTTGCCGCCATAGTCGTTTTGTTTGTCGTTCGGTCGATTGAAGTTGGCTTCGTTGCCCTGGGTGGGATTGGCCTGGTAAAAAGCCTTAAACCCGTTGTTGAACCAGGTGTTCGCGTTCAATGCTTCGTTGCGGAAGATGTCGTAGATGGTCCCGTGATACGCGTTCGTTCCGCTCTTGGTGACGAAGTTCTCAATGCCGCCCGTGGTTCGGCCGAACTCAGCCGAAGGGGTCGACGTCGTTACCTTGAACTCCGAGATCGCTTCGACCGACGGAGCCTCTTCGTCGTACGAGGAGCCATTCTCAGACCGGGTCTGCGATGCTCCATCGAGCAGAACTTCGTTGCCGAAGTTCTGCCCGCCGCCGATCTGCGAGATGAAGATGCCGTTGTTGCTGTTGCCCGAACCCGGCCCAACCGTGCCGGGAATCAGAAAGACAAACGCCTCCGGCGATCGCATCGCGCCCACGCCACCCAGAGCCAAGGGCAGATCGACGATCTGCTGCGTGGTAACGGTTCCACCAACGTCCGAAGATTGACTTTCCACGGTCGGCGCGTCCGATGCCACGGTGATACTTTCATTGCCGCCGCCTGCCGACAGATTGGCGTCCAGACTGGTGGTAGAACCGACACGAACTTCCACACCGGTGTACACCTGCTGCCGAAACCCGGGAGCGTTCGCCGTGATCGTGTACCGGCCGAGTTCGATCGAAGGAAAGCGGTAGTTCCCCGATCCGGATGAGGTCGCCGTGTACGTGGACCCAGTCTCTTCGTTGCGGGCCGTCACCTGGGCGTTTGCGATCGAAGCTCCCGAAGCATCCAGGATATTTCCGGCGATCTGGCCCTGGTTGGTCTGGGCTCGGGCGATCAACGCGGTAAAGAGAAGTGCGATGAAAACTGCGATGAATCGGCTGAATCGTAGAACGATGTTCACGTACCCCTCCAAAGGGAATTACGGTTGCGGCCCGGTTGCGTTCCTGTTGCGTTCACTCACGGACGCGTTTCGGGACTCGACAGCAGATCTCGAATATCTTTCGGGAAATTTCGGAAACGTTAGTTATGACTTTAGGACGACGCCAAATCCTAAGGTCCGGAGCAAAAGCTTGTCAACTGCATCTCCCACCTTTGAGCCGGTCGGAGCTCCTCCGAAAGGAGGACTCTTGCCTCCACAGGCAGATCCGCCTCTGCCTTGGCCGCTTATATAACAGCGAGACTGAAAAACTGGCCGGAAATACTCGGCTTCTCGACGGTGCGCAAATCGCTGAGAGACAGATCAGTGCGTTCCTTGTAGTTAATCATTTGTGTACCTCTGGGCCGGACCTCTGCCCGTCAGACTCGGGTCTACGCACGTCTGGCTCTGCCGAGTGCGATCCATACAGCGCCGCGCTCTGCTTCAGCTCCTGATCCGCCTCCGCCGCGAGACCCGCATGACGCAGCATTTGGCCGAGCTGATAGTGCAGCCGGGGATTGCTCGGATCCAGCCGGATCGCCTCCTGCATCTCCTTCCGCGCCGCACTCGCCTCGCCAGTAGCCAGGTCCGCGCGGGCCAGCTGCTCGTGGCACCGCGCGCAGGCCGGCGTGATCCGCACCGCCTCGGTCAGCAACCCGACCGCCTCCGCGGCCCGGTTCTGAGCAATCAACAGCGCACCTTTGTTCAGATACGGCTGCTCCGTTGGCCGTGCCGCCCCCGCCTCCGAGCTGATCGCCTCCGTGTAGGCCGCCAGCGCGTCCACCGCCCGGTTCTGCGCCTCCAGCGAGAGCCCCAGATTGTCCCACGCCTTTGTGTGCTTCGGACGTAATGCCAGCGTGCGCCGAAAGCTCCGCTCGGCCAGGACAAAGTTCCCGTCGTGCATCTGGATCCGGCCTAGCGTATAAAACGCCTCGGCGTTCTTGGGATCCATAGCGGTCGCACGCGTAACCCAGCGCAAGGCGTCGGCATAGTCATCCAGCAGCACATAATCGAGCGCAACCAGACGCAGATCCTCCGCCCCAGGCGGCACGATCGCCGCAGCCCGCGTGTACATCGCCAGCGAATCCCGCGGCCGGTTCTCGCGCTCGAGCACGTATCCCAGCAGATACATTGACGCCGCAGATCCCGGATCGCGCGCCAACTGCCGTCGCAGCGCCCCCTCCGCCTCCGGCAGACGATTGGCGTCCAGGAGCACACGCGCCTCGTGCACCGGATCGGGCTGCGGGAGCGACGGCGCCCCTGTCGGCGACTGCTGCGCCGCAACCCAGCCGCCGCCAAGCATCATCAACATCCATGCGGCCGCGGCCCGCACGCGTGAGCCAAGCACCGTCACTTCCCTGCTCTGGCTCCAGAGCTCGTCGGAGCTCCCACGCCCGCCCCCGCCGTGCCGCCTGGCTCGTCCACCTTCAGCACCTGATCCGCCCGGACATCCGCCAGATGCTGCGTGACCCCGCTCGGCCAGCGAATATCGACAGCTGTCGCAACCGCGTCCGGACCCATGCCAAAGTGGGCCCGCTTGTCATTCGCCGAAAGATACGACCCCGCCGTCGACACCGTCACAAACTGACTTCCGTGCGCCGTCGTCAGCTTGATCTCCGCACCGATCCCATCCCGGTTCGATTTATGCCCTACCAACGACAGCGTAAGCCAGTGGTTTGTGGTCGTCGTCTCGTTATGCAGCACGTGCGCCGCTCCGCCGTTGGTCGAGATCACCGCATCCATCCGCCCGTCATTGTCCAGGTCGCCGATCGCCATGCCGCGGCCCACCCACGGCTGTGTAAACACCTCGCCCGAGTTCGCCGAAACATCCACAAAGATCCCCTTGCCCATATTCCGCGCCAACAGCATCGGCTCTTTATAGTGCAGCTGCGGATAATTCAGCTCCACCGTGTCCAGATCGTGACCCTGCGACACCAAGAGGTCCTTCAGCCCATCGTTGTCATAGTCCAGAAAGTGAATGCCCCACCCCGAGTGCAACAGCGTCATCTTCGCCAGGCCCGAAACATATGTGTCATACGTAAACGAACCATCGCCATTGTTCCGATACAGCGCATACTTCTGGTTCGCCAGGTTCGTAATCACCAGGTCCGGCAAACCGTCGTTGTCGTAGTCGGCAAAATCGATCCCCATCCCCGCATATGTTCGTCCATCGCCGTCGACCGCGATCTCCGCCGTCAACCCAGTCTCTTCAAACGTGCCGTCGCCCTTGTTGTGAAACAAGAACTCCAGCATCGAGTCGTTCGCCACCGCCATGTCCACTTTGCCGTCCCGGTCAAAATCCGCCAGCGCGATCCCCAGCCCCTTCCCCGGAACGCCCATGCCAATCTTCTTCGCCACCTCGGTAAACGTGCCGTCTCCGTTGTTGTGATAGACCAAGGGCGCAATCGCAGGAAAGATGTCGGGATGGCAGTACGCCCGGTACCCCTCGCGATGCTCGCCGCACCACACATCCTCCCAATCCCACACCACATAGCGCAGCACCACCAGGTCCAACCGGCCGTCGTTATCCAGATCCACCCACGTCGCCGACGTCGACCACCCCATCCCTGGAGCCTTGTCCCCGCCCGTCCCCGACCTCTCCGTCACGTCCGTAAAGGTCCCATTGCCGTTGTTGTGGTACAGCCGGTTCCCGCCAAACGCCGTCACATACAGATCCTCAAAGCCGTCGTTGTCGTAATCCCCAACCGCGACCCCCATGCCGTACCCGACGCCCTGCAAACCCGCACGCTCAGTCACATCCTCAAACGTCCCATCCTTCTTCTGGTGATACATCCGATTCCAATCCTGCGGCCCCGACTTCTGCGGCACCGTCCCCTTCGGCGCCGGATTCGGAATCGGCGCTCCATTCACAAAAAAGATGTCCAGCAGACCGTCGTTGTCGTAATCGAGCACCGCCACGCCCGAGCCCATCGTCTCGAGGAGATACTTGGTCGGCGTATGCGAGGCCGTGCCAGTGAAGCTGATCCCGGCCTTCGCGGTCGTATCCACGAAGTGCCCCGGAATTACGACAGGATTCGCCGGAGGGGAAGCGGGCGCCGGCGTCTGCGCCAGGCCGGCAACCCCCCACGAAACAAGCGCAGCTGCGATCACCCACACGCGGCAGCTAAATTTAAAGCGATTCACTGTAAGACGCAACATCGTGCTCAAGACCTGCCAGAGGAAGTCTACCTCTCCCCAGCAAGCGCCGGCACACCAGACCGACACATCCAAGCACGGCACCTCTAAAGTTTGTAAACCCGATCCACCGCCAGGATCAGCCCCAGCGTAATCGCCGCGATGGCAATCTCGCCCAGGGCACTCACCACAAACGGCCGCGCGCCCTGCTTGCCTAGGTCCCGGAGGTTCGTCCGCAGCCCAACCCCGGCAAAGGTCAGCAAAAACGCCCATCGGCTCAGGTTCCCCAGCACCCCGAGCTGCGCCTTGGTAAACCCAAACTGCGCCACCGCCGCCGAGTGGCTTCCACCGATCGTCGCCAGGAGCGAAATCAACAGAAACCCCAGGACAAACTTCGGAAACTTGTTCCAAAGGAAGCGTCCCTTGTGCCTCAGCTGCGACTCCGCCGTCGCGCTCGCCAATCCTTTGCGCGCCCACTGGACCGCATACCCCAGTACCACAAACCCGATCATCGCGTTGCGGCACGTCTTCGCCAGCACCGCGAACTTGCCCGCCGTGTCCGAATACAACGCGCCCGCCGCGGTCGCCTCCGCCGTGTTGTCGACGGCCAGCCCCGTCCACAAACCATACGTATGATCCGACATCCCCAGCGTGTGCCCGATCAGCGGAAACGCAAATAACGAAATTGCCCCGAGCGCCAGGATCGCCGCAATCGCCGTCGATGTGTCCTGCTCGTCCGCGTCAATCGTCCCCTGCGTGGCAATAATCGCCGACACACCGCACACCGACGACCCCACCGCCAGCAACGTTGTCAGCTTCGGCCCCAGCCGAAACCGCCGGCCTAACCACGTCATAAATGTAAGGGCTAGCCCGAGTTCCACAAACACCAGCCCCAACGAGATTCCACCCAGCTTCAACACATCTCCCAGGACAAACCGCGCGCCCAGCAGGATGATTCCCGTCTTCAGCCAGAACTCATACGTCGCCACCCCGGCGCGAAACACCCGCGGCAAACCGACGGTGCTCGCAATGGCGACGCCAAACAAAATCGCCCACAGAACATATTCAATGTTTGGCAGCACGAGATGGTGCGCCTTGCCATACCGGTTGATCGTCTGCTCGGTCCACTTCCCCGCAAACCCAACAGCGCCCAGCAAGAGAACGCCCGGCACAAGATCCAAAAGTCGAGTCCGCGCCGGAAGCCGGCCGGCAGCAGTAGAAGCAACATCAGCGCTTGCAAAAGACGACATCCTCGCTCCTTCAAATACGGATTCGGCCGTATACGTTTTCTCGAAATCGTCTTACATCGGGACACGCCTGTCGTGATTGTTCTGCAGCTCAACGTGAACCGCAGAACCTGTCCACCAAGCTCTCACCAAGGCACACTCTTCACCCATCCCAGTCGCACAATCAGAGCCAGCGCAAACGAAAGCAAAACCGCCCAAATATCCAGGGAAAGACGAGGCTTCAAAGACATAAAGGTCCTCCAGGGAAAACATCGGTCCCGCGCAAACGAAAATGCGCGTCACGCAGAGATTGAGCTTGTAGTCAGGAAAGGGGCAGAGCGAAGAAAATTCTAGCAACAACAACAGAACATGGGCACGAGGTGCAGCGTCGCGAGTGTGCGGAAGACCTTCATGCTGTAAGCAGTGTACATGAACGCCCTGCACACATGCATGATTCAGAGT
Source organism: uncultured Acidobacteriaceae bacterium (assembly GCA_964248505.1). Classification (GTDB taxonomy): domain Bacteria; phylum Acidobacteriota; class Terriglobia; order Terriglobales; family Acidobacteriaceae; genus Edaphobacter. Next base: position 26,314 of record CAXTYQ010000004.1, on the reverse strand, counting down.
TCGTTTAAGAGAGTTGCCTTCGACCCTGCGCCGTGACATAGTGTTACGCCATGCGAGTCCCTCCCACTTTTCGCGTCGTGGTTTGCTCTCTGTTGTTCGTTTCGGTCCTTCAATTTCGGCCAGCCGGAGCTCAGACCTCCACTGCGCCGCTCACGTCCTCGGACAAAGTCGACAGGAACGCATACCAGACCCTCTTCCGCAGAGTGCTTGTTTATGACACGCTGGCTGACCAGGCGGACGCAGCGCATACGCCGAAACCTCACCTCCGCCGTGTCCTGGCAAATCGACTTGGTCTCAGCGATGACGATAGCGCCACTCTAAAGAATCTTGCTCTCGCTTACCAGAACGAGAGCACGCCCGTGCGCGCACAAATCGTCGCTAGCCTGGCCAAGTTCCACGCCCGCTTTCCTGGCGGTATAGCTGCTCCGGGTGTGGATCGCAGTCCCCCGCCAGAGCTTCTGGACTTACAACGCCAGCAAGATGCAATTACTCTCCGTTATCGCGACCTATTACGCAACTCTGTAAGTGCCGACACCTTTCAAAGAGTTCACGCCATCGTCCAATCGACCTTCGGGACAGGTATTAAGCCCAACTCGCCACAACAGTAAGCTCTTCGAAACGGAGACAGTATGCATCTTCGTAGCGCTCTCGTAGCCTTCCTATTCTGTGTGGGTACACCCTCGGCGATCCTTGCACAGGAGCTCAGTGGCAACTCAAGCGTCGATGTCGATCCAGACTCAGGCGTCGTCACAGCAACGTGTGAGACCGATTTGGACGCGGAAGCCGAGGGCTACTATAACGCTCAGGTCGTCTGTAGTCTGAAAGATCAGACTGGCACCGTTGTAGCTTCTGGTCAGTCAGGGGATCTTGGGGGCTATGCGGAAGTTACTCTGATTATTTCCGGTGTACCAGGTAATACCTACACCGTAACGGGACAGCACTCTGCCCAGATGCTCCTTCAGTATGTCGATCCAGACGAGCCTGTACCAGAGCCGCCACACTACATGTCTTACAGTTGGGACGATTGGCTGCAATTAAGTATTTTTGGTGGCGGAGATGATTTTTTTAACAACTACAGTTGGTTCGGACCAGGACCGGAGACGCCGAGACAGACCAAGACTGTTCACACTGGAAACACACATGGAACCGCGATTCGGTGGTTCACGGCAACCGAACTGCACAACCTCGTAAATGGAGCTCAGGCGACCTTCGCGCCAAACTGCGACTCTAAGTTCCGGACCGTTATCGGACCGAGCTACTCAAAAACGGCTTTCTTCACGAGTCTTTACAACACTACGTTCAACCAATACCCGGGTAGCCTAACACCTCAATATACAACTGCCGACGCTAGCACCAGTGTTACCCAGCCCGGTCGACCGATCAACTTGTATGCCGACTTTTATCTAGAGTCAACAGCATCACAACAGACTGTCCTAACTCATGAAGGCCTGCACCATTACAACGGCTGGTTAGATTGGTCTGACGGCACGCCTTGGGGTGCAGTAAACAATTTCATCACGAAGTTCTCCAATGTTGGCTACAGAAACACAAGTGGAACAACCAGTGACTTCACTACTTGGTTAACTGCCGGATGTCCCGCAGCTAATTAGCAGTACGAGAAAGGCTTAACAATATGACTATGCGAGGCATGTTAGGCCTTCTCTTTCTGTGTCTGGTTTTAAGCATCGGCGCATCTGTCGCGGCGACACTGGCCTTTGAGCGCCACCGCGAGGTGCTTCCAGACCTCATCCGCACAAAGCAATTCGAAGTCGTCGATGGAGGCGGCCGCGTGCTTATCAGAATGGCAGGCGTCAAACACGGGAACGATCCCGCCGTCCCTGTCGTCACCCTGCTCGACGCCGACGGCCGAGACTCGATCACGATGGCCGTAGATCCCCGAGGCGATGGCATTCTGAACTTTGCAAGCGACCGTTGGCACGGCACGATCGTGCTCGGGCATCTTGTGATGGTCGATGACGAGACGCAATCAAAGAGCAGAGACGTCCCGGATACCAGTGGCGCCTGGGGCATGCGGGTAAGGAGCCCCGATAACAAGTTCACGTACTTCGGCTTCCTAAACTCCGGCAAACCAATGGTTCCCCTGCAAGAGGAAGCCAAGCACTGACGCCCCTCAAACCACATCCGCCAACAACTCCATCGCCCCCCGCTGCACCAACACCGTCGCCAACCTCTGCCCCAAAACCTCCGCCGATATCGTCAACGGAGACTCCATCTCCGCCGTCACCATCAGTTCGCCATCGGGAGCCACTACCTGCGCCTGGATGTGCGCCCCCGCCTCGGTCACCGTGCACAGCACACCCACCGGCAACATGCAGCCCCCGCCCATCGCCTCCAGCGTCCCCCGCTCGGCTGTCACCGCGTACCGCGTCGCCGCGTGGTCGAGTGCCCGCACCGCCGCATAGATGAACTCATCCCGCAGACGCCCCGGAGGAAACGTCTGGCCGGCGATCGAGTCCGTCAGATCCGACGGGTTCAGCGGACTGATCTCCCCGATCGCAAGCTCCGTACCGAGCGCATGCTCCGGTGCCCGCATTTCGAGCGCCAGGGCCCCCTGCCCCGGCGCCGGACACATCTCCTCCGGAGCAAATCGCAGATGCACATGCTCCGTCCGGCCCAGACGATCCAAGCCCGCCGCCGCCAACACCAAGGCGTCGCACTCCCCCTCCGCCAGCTTGCGCAGACGCGTATCGATATTGCCTCGAATCTCCACAAACTCGACGTCCGGCCGCAGAGCCAGCAGCTGCGCCTGCCGCCGCGGACTCGTCGTCCCGACCCGCCCATACATCGGCAAGGTATGCAGCGACCAGTACGGCTCGCACACCCACACATCACGCGGATCCCCACGCTCGGGGATCGCCGCCAACGTAAACCGCGGGTCCAGCGTCGTCGGCAGGTCCTTCAGCGAATGCACCGCCACATCGATGCGCCCGTCCGCGAGAGCGTCCTCGATCTCCTTGATAAAGATCCCCTTTGCGTCCAGCGACGCTCCATCGAAATCCGCCGGCGGCGTAAATGTCGGCGACTGCATCCGGTCGCCCGTCGTCCGAATCACCACAATCTCAACCAGGTGCCCACTGGCGCGAAGCCGGTCCGCGATATGGTTTGCCTGCCAAAGCGCGAGCTGTGAACCGCGAGTGCCAATACGAATCAAAACAGGGGACATACCATCTATCGTAAGCGATCGGAGCCCGCCTTACTGAGTACATCGACGCCACAATCCCCCGTGCAGAACCGACCTCCACCGTCCGGTCTCCGCGTCACGCCCCCACGTTCAGCGTCAGGTTCACCGTCTTGCTGTTTCCTTGTGCGTCCGTCGCCGTAATCGGTACCTGGTAGCTCCCTGGAGCCACCACATTGCGCGGCACCCGGATCGTCGAACATCCCATGAGCCCGATTCCCAGCAAAGCCGAGACCACGCCCAGGCTCAACAGGCGCGTCAACCGCCGGCGACGGGCAAAACTCAACGGCGCCAGCAGCAAAAGAGCCCCACTAACCAGGCCCAGCTTGACACCGCCCGTCCGCCCCCGAGACAACGCAGCTGTCGATTGGGGCGCCGTGCTCAACACCAGAGACGACGTCCCGGTCCCGCCCGCCGTCAGCGTTACCGTCGCCGGAGTGAACGTCGCCGACGCAAACTCCGGAAGCGGCCCATAACTCAGCTTCAGCGGCCCCGCAAACTGACCCACACTCGTCAGACTCACCGTCACCGTCGCGCTGTCGCCCGCATGCACCGAGACGCTCGCCGGGGCCAGCGTCAGCGTGAAGTTCGACACCGCCGCCGTAATCGTCTCCGTCACTGTCGCACTCGACCCGTCCAGCGTCGCCGATCCGTTATAGATCGCCGAGATGGTATGCGTTCCGACACCGAGCCCCGACGTTCTGAACACCGCCGTCCCGCTCGGGTCCAAAGCGACCGAGGTCAGGAGCACGCTTCCATCCTTGAAGCGGACCGCGCCCGCAGGCACAGCCGAGATCTCCGCCGCGCGCACCGCCGCCGTAAACGTCACCGTCTGCCCGAGGCTCGCCGGGTTCGGCGACCCGGTCAGCGACACCGCCGTATCCCCACCCACGATCGCCGGCAACGGCTGCACCTCGTACACCCCCAAATCGATCGTCCCACCGCCCGTCGCCCCGCCCGCGCCACCACTCGTCCGCGGCAAACCATCCAGATCGAGCGCCGGAATCTGCGGGGCGTCGACATCCCCCGCCGCCACCACCGGCGACGTGCGCTCTGTATGCAGGTCGCCCCCAGCGAGATCTAGGAACTCGGGGTCTGTCGAAAGATTGCCCACGGTGTTGCCCGGCTGCGCACACTGGTACGTCTGCGCCGTCGACCCCTGAAACACATCGTTATTACTGAAACTCGCACCCGGCGGCGGGACGTTCTGCGGTGAGCCAAAGGTCTGATCAACGTAGTAGCAAGTAACCGCCTGCCCCGCGCCCTGGCCGAAAAAGATATTGTTTGACACAGTTTGGGAAACGACAGAGCCGGACATAGCCAATGCGCTCGGCGAGTTCGACGGCGCTACGATCGTGTTGTTCGTCATTGTTACCGACGCCAGATAGCCGGAGATCGTGATCCGCACGGCGGTCGGATGAGCGTCGGAGGAACTATTTCCGTAAATCAAGTTCTGAACCAAAGATAGGTCTGGGTTATCTACTATGACAAGCGGTTCGCCCGATCCCAGATTTCCAGCTATGGTATTGTTCTGCAGTAGTAGGTGGTTCGGGCCTGTCATTGACAAGCCCTGATTCCAAACAGAAGTCGCGTGGTTTTGAACAATGGCGTTATCGGAGATTTGAAGTACATTACCTCCGTAGGTCAAGATCGGCGCCCCGCCTAGGAACTGGTACCCCGCCGCAACGCCACAGCTACCGACAGAGGAACTCGTAATGGTGTTTCCTTGAACCAGCAGGAATTCCGGTGCAAGCACGGCTACACCACAACCCGGATTTTGTATAATCCGGTTATTCGTAATCTTTGTCGAAGCTTTGGAGATTACTATCCCGTCGCCCGTCGAGGTAGTTGTAGTTTGAACGCTACTTACGTGTGTGATCGTGAACCCATTCAGCACCGACGTAGGAAGGTCATAATCATCCGTGGCAATGGTAACTACCGGGTAGGGTCCCGGCGCTTGTATGATCGTTCGTACTGCATCCGTGAAACTGGCCGCGCCGCTTGTAACCGTAATACCTTTTCCTCTGAAATCAATATTCTCGTTGTAAGTCCCAGGAGCGACCAGCACCGTGTCACCATTCTGCGCAGCATCAATGCCCGCCTGAATCGTCGGCCGGTCGGCCGGTACGTGAATGGTTTGCTGCGCTTTGGCAGGTACAGCCGTTCCGCAGAGTAGACTAACCACGAGCAATAGAGTAAGTCTGCTACTAGACGGCCAGGCTCTTAGGCAGTCAAACAGCCCAGCCCATGTGCAGCAATGCAGTAGAGCAGATAGCGCCAAAGTTACTCCTGTTTCTCTACTCCGCATATGGTTCCGGCTTCGTCGCCACACCCTCATCAAAGAGGAGAGCATGGCGATTCGGCCAGGAGATTTCTGTCCTAGTTGACTTGGATGTTGATGTTGGGGGTCGACACGGTTCCATTTGCGTAGTACCCCGTGTAATTCGCGGAGCAATATAATGAGTGAATAGAACCAGGATCGCCCGGCGTCCACTGGACGGGAGCTTGTGCGTCCACCTGAGTCGAAAAGGAGAAGATCAGCCCTTGTTTACTGTCGTAACAAGCAATGTAAGTGGTGCCTCGATTGCCGGTCACTCCCTGCACACTCACGCTACCGGTCTGCATTACGCCAGATTGCACAGGACTCCCGGTTACATCCGAGAACTGATTCCTAACAGTCTGCCCATCCATGCTGAAGCTAAGGACCGAACCGAAGGCTGTTGCGTGTGCGGTTTGGGTGGGAAGCAGCAGCCCGGCACAGGCCACCGCATAAACGATTGATTTCGCTGATTGCAAAACGGTCTTCATACAAGCTCCTTAAGGGTAGAAGCCATTCGGTTGAGAGGCGACCCCGTATAGAGAAAGCCAAGGCTGCCCGGTTGGAAGACAAACTTCCGTACCGCAGTCTCGACGAGACCCGAGACGCAGACACAATAATCTCCCCCACTCCGTCCGTCAATCCGTTGCCGGCGACCGCCTCCGCTGCTCCGAACTCAACATTGCCTCCAGCTCAGCGAGTGCCGCCCGGTCTCCACGCTCCGCCGCCGCGCGCAACGCCGTCATCGGCGCCTGCAGCAGCTTGCTGGTCAGCGATCGCGTCAACGCCTCGACCGCCGCCGCTTGCACCGCGGTCAAAGGCTCCGCGGCCAGACGCGCCGAAGTCCGTCGCAACTCCGCCTGCCGAAGATCCTCGGCACCCTTCTGCAAGGCCTGGATCGCCGGCACCGCGTCGAGCGAATGCATCCGCGACTGGTACCGCTCCACCTCCGCCGACACGATCGTCTCCGCCGCCTCCGCCTCGCTCGACCGGCTCGCCAGATTGCCCGCCGCCATCTGCTGCAAGTCGTCGATGTCATACACAAAACATCCATCCACATCGTGGAGCGCCGGATCGATATCCCGCGGAACCGCGATATCGATGAAAAACATCGGCCGATTTCGCCGCCGATCGAGCAGCGTCCGCCCCTGCGCGGCCGTGAAGATCTTCGGCTCGTCTGCACCACCGGCTCCCGTCGACGTAATCACAATGTCCGCCCGGTGCGCATGCTCGTGCATCTGCCCCAGCGAGAGAATCGTGGTCGCGATCGGATTGCGGGTAAACTGCGCCGCGAGCCGGTCCGCCACCATCCGCGCCCGACCTTCCGTCCGATTTGCAATCAGCAGCGACGTCGCCCCATGCTCCAGCAGATGCCGGGCCGCCAGCTCCGCCATCTTTCCCGCGCCCACGATCAACACCTGTTTGCGCTCGAGCGACCCAAAGATCTTCCGCGCCAGATCCACCGCCACCGATGCAATCGATACAGACGAGCTGCCGATCCGCGTCTCCGTCCGCACCCGCTTCGCCACCGAAAACGCACGCTGCAACAACGGATCGAGCGTCGTCCGAACCGTCCCGACCTCCCGCGCCACCGTGTATGAATCCTTCACCTGCCCCAGGATCTGCGCCTCCCCGACCACCAGCGAATCCAAGGACGACGCCACCCGAAACAGATGTCGAACCGCCTCCCGCTCGCGAAACTCATAGAGATGCGGCTCGATAGTCGCCATCGGAACACTGAAGTAGTTGTGAAAAAAGCCGAGCAGATCTGGCGACCCTGGCGCGACCAGAGACCCTGGCTTCGAGACTGCTGAGGGCGCCGCCGCCGGAGAGCTCAGGTCATGCGTCAGCAACAACTCCACTCGATTGCACGTGGAAAGGATCAACGCCTCCCGCACTCCCGGTTGCTGCGCCAGCGTCTCCGTCGCGTCGGCCAGGCGCCCCCGGCCGATGGCCAGACGCTCCCGAATCTCAAGCGGCGCCGATGTGTGGTTGACCCCCAAGAGCACCAGCGCCGGCCGGCCCGACCCCGACAGCGACGTCTCCACCGAGCTTTTTTCCGCCACAGCGCTCAAGTTCTTCCCCATTCTGCCGATAACGTTCTCGAGACCGTTCATGGAGCCGTAAACCTGTGGACAGCGGATAGCTGATTCGCCGACCAGACACCGAGGACAACCAGAAAGACAAATCCCGAGAGATAGATTGCCCGCCGCCCCCGCAGACCCGAGTGCCGGCGAACAAAAATCATCCCCATGTACGCAATCCACATGGCAAACGAGAGGAGCACCTTTGGATCCAGGAAAAAGCTCGGCCCCACCGTAAGCTCAGCCAGAGCCGACCCAATCAAGAGCCCCGCCGTCATGCACGGCAGACCAAACAACAGCGCCTTCAAGGCGATCTGCTCGGTCGTGTCCAAAGCCGGCAGACCGCGCACGGCCGGCATCTTGGCCTTCAACCGGCGCTCCTGAATCAGATACAACACGGAGGTGAACAGCGAAACCAGCAAAGCCGCGTACGCCGTCAGCAACAAAAGAATATGGAGCAGAACCCATCCAGAGTTCGGCAGCGGCACAAGCTCGGTCCCCGGGCGAACCGCCGGCTCCAGCGTCAGTAGAACCGCGATCGGCAACAAGAACACACCCGGAGCCAACGTCCGGTACACACGGTAGATGACTAGAAATGCAGTCGCCAGAAGCAATGCCAGAATCGACTGCGTCTCGTGCCGCGCCGGAAAGAAGGCTGCCGGCAACGCTCGATAGACCGCGCTCAGCGTCTCCGTCAACGACACAAAGTGAAACAGGAGAGCAAGCGAGGCCGCAGGCACCGCGACATGGCGCCATCGCGGACGATCGTAGAGAGCCGCCGGAAGCACCGCCAGGGCAGCCACGGTGTACAGCAGAACGGCGACTCTGAGCCAGACGAGAGACATAGGCGTTGGGCTGCGCGGCCCCGGGCGGACACGTGCCACAGCCCAGTATACCGGCGACAGAACCATCTAGACCTCGATCGGATCCGCTTTGTCGCCGGCCAGCAAGAGCTGCGGAACCTGCTCAAAGCTGTAGCTCTCCCCGTCCTCACCTAGCCGAAACACCAGCACAATATCGTTTCGGATCTTCGGCCACTCCGTCGGGATCGGCGCGTCTTTTGCGATCTCCCGAGCCACATCGAACAGGTGGTTGTGCTCCCACGCAATCAAGACCGGGCCGTCGCACGCCTTCGCCGCCGCCGCCGCCTCAGCCTCATGCCCGCGGCCAAAGCTGAAGTTCGGCTCCACCCCAAGCACCTCCGCCATCGGCGCCAGCGTCTGCTCCTCGCGTTTGCTCAACTTCGGATCAGATCCCGGCGCATCGGCCGACTCCGCAAACAGGTACGCCGGTCGCGCCAGCCTCGGCTCCGGCAATGGCCGACCACCCAGCGGAGCAAACAGGCTAACCAGAGCGCCCGCGCGCTTCCACCCATCTACCGCCAGACTGTGCGCATCGTCCTCGCCAGACTCATGGACACCGCCACGATCGGGAGCCGCCTTCTCCGCGTGTCGGATCATCATAATCACCGGTGCCTTTGACATCTCACTCCAGCAGCCTGGATCGCAGGCGCAAAATCTCTCTTTGAGGTATTGGAGGCGCAAGAGATCCCGTAGACACAAATTCTCTACATTAAGCCTCAGCTACCCACACCTATACTTTGGATGCTCGCCAACTTTGGATGCTCGCCAACTCCCCACCGGATCAGGCTTCGCCTACACCTCGCCAGCGTTCCGTCCCGAAGATCTGCTCTCCGTCGTCTAGAAAGGATCAGAGTGAAGCCGATCCGCTCCATGTTATGGACCGCAACCTGCCTTCTGGTCTGCATAAACTCCACCTCCGCCCCAGCCCAAACGCCGACCCCAATCCCGACCGGCATCTGGCTCGGCACCCTGACCGCCGGTCCCCAGACGCTCCGGCTCCAACTCCGCCTGGAACGAGCCCCGTCCGGAGAGATTCGCTGCCTCCTCGACAGCATCGACCAGAACGCCTTTGCCATCCCTTGCACCACCACGCCAAAACCGGACGCTACCATAGAGATCGAAGCCCCCGCGGTCTCCGGTCACTGGTCTGGCCGCTGGTCTGGCCGCTGGTCCGGCGGCGGGTCCGGCACACGCTCCGCCGACACCGCCAACCTTTCCGGCACCTGGACTCAGGGCCCCGGCTGCCTGCCCCTCTCCTTCGCCCGCCAAACGTCCGCCATCCAGACCTCCGCCATCCCCGCCCCAAAATCAACCATGCCCGCCACCGATCCCGCCCTACCCCCAGCAACCATCGCGAACATCAAAGAAATTCTCGACCGCGACCTGGCCTCCTCGCTCGCCCCCGGCGGCGCCCTTGCGCCCGAAACCCACGCCGGCGTCGCCATCGGCATCGTCGAGCACGGTCACCGGCAGACCTTCAGCTACGGCCCGGTCCAGACCGACTCGGTCTTTGAGATCGGCTCCATCTCCAAGACTTTCACCGGCCTTCTCCTGGCCCAGCTCACGGAACAGGGCAAAGTCCGCCTCGACGAGCCCGTGCGCGACCTCCTTCCACCCGGCACCGTCGCCAAGCCGGCCGCCGGTCCCGAGATCACACTCCTCGATCTGAGCGACCAACACTCAGGCCTGCCCCACATGCCCGATAACTTCCACCCAGCCAACCCCAGCAACCCCTACGCCGACTACAGCGCTGCTCTTCTCTACGCCTTTGTCGCCAAACACGGCATCGCCCTCCCGGAGCACGCAACCTTCGGCTACAGCAATCTCGGCGTCGGTCTGCTCGGTCAGGCCCTCTCAGACCGCGCCGGCGTCCCCTACCCCAAGCTGCTCGCCGGACAGATCACCGGCCCGCTCGCGATGCGCGACACCGCCGTCAGTCTCTCCCCAGACATGCGCGCCCGCTTCACTCAAGGCCACAGCGGCGACCACCAGCCCGCCCCCGCCTGGGATCTCGACGCCCTTGCCGGTGCCGGCGGCATCCGCTCCACCGCGCCCGACATGCTCACCTACCTCGAGGCCCAGCTCCACCCCGACCATCTCTCGGCCACCGCCCTCCACACCCCCGATGGCAAAACCCTGCCCGCCGCCATCCAGAAATCGCACATTCTCCACGCCGAAGCCGGCCCCGGCATGCACATCGCCCTCAACTGGTTCCGCGTCGACAGCACGGGCAGCTTCTGGCACAACGGCGCGACTGGCGGCTACAGCGCCTACGCCCTCTTCAATCCAGAAAAAGACTTCGCCCTCGTCGTCCTCAGCAACACCACCGTCACTGCTGACAACTTCACGGACAAGCTTGGCGAACACGTCGCCCAACGCCTCGCCGGCATCGCGCCTGTATCACTGACGACAGCCCAGCATCGCGAAGTCGCCGTCAGCCCCAAAGTCCTCGAAACCTACGTCGGCGCCTATCAACTAGCGCCCGACTTCATCCTCACCGTCACCCGCGAAGGCAACCGCCTCTTCACGCAGGCCACCGGACAGGAAAAGATCGAAGTCTACCCCGAAACTGAAAAACAGTTCTTCCTTAAAGTAGTAGACGCCAAAGTAGTAGACGCCCAGATCACCTTCGAGGTCGACCCCACCGGCCGAGCGACCGGCCTTATCCTGCACCAGGGCGGACGCGACCTCCCCGCCGAACGCCTCCCGTAAAGCGGTTCTCCAACCCGCCCTAAGCTTTTCCATCCCTCCTCCCCCAAACGAGCTATTCCATCCCTCCATCCCGGCCCGCTACCCTCGTTTCTGTATCGAGATCGGGGTCCCCAGCATGCCTCTCCTCCCGTCGCTCCTCCCTCCCAGCCCTAAACGCAGGATCATCCTTGTCACCTCACTCGGCCTCGCCGGCCTGCTCGCCGGTCTGCTTTCCGGCTGCAGCACCAGCGCCACATCTGCCGCCACCGCCACACCTCAGGCCTTCAACGGCGTCGCAGGCAACTGGCAGATCTCCTCCGCAACCACCGCGACCAGCCGCGCCGTCACCGTAGCCGGCAACCTCTCCATCTCGGGCGCGGACGTCTCCGGCACCCTCCATCCGATCTCCGGTACCTGCTCCTCCTCCTCAGACATCCCGGTCGCCGGCTCCATCAACTCCGCCGGCAAGCTCACCTTTAGCTCCATCGGCATGCCCGGCGCCGCCGCAGCCCTTTCTGTCTCCGGAACCCTCTCCGCCGACCAGCGCTCGCTTTCCGGCATCTCCTTCGCATTCACGGGTCTCCCCTGCGCCCAACCCGCCCACACCCCTGGCGCCGCCCCGCGACTCAACCCCTCCCCCGCCATCGCCCAGCAGTACTTACCTATCAGCGGAACCTACACCGGAGCCTTTACCGGCAACGACGGCACCAATCTTCCCGTCTCCGCGACTCTCACCCAGACGACCGCCGCCGACGCAAACGGCATGTTCCACCTCACCGGCAACGCCACGTTCACCAACAACCCCTGCCTGAACACCCCGGTCGTCACCGACTCCACCGTGACCGGATCCACCGTCTCCGCCACCTACACCGACCGCCAAACCAGCAACTCCGTCTCGGCCACCGGCACCTTCTCCAACGACGCCACCTCCCTCACCATCTCGAACTGGACCCTCTCCGGAAACTGCGGCGCCGAAACCGGCACAGGCCTCCTCACCAAACAGTAAAGCCGTTCTCGCACTTCTCACGCCGAAGCCCGAAGCCCCAAGGCGGTCCTCCCAGGAGGACCGCCTCACTGCGTTTTGGGCCGGTCCCCGCATCCAGTCACCCTGGACATACCACGTTTTCTGCTCAACCTCCAGCGTTGGCTCCCGCCCACCGCACCGCACAAAACAAAGCATCCCACCGCCCCGCTCAAACCTCTACTCTTTTAACCCAACGTGGTCCTCCCCCGCCTCCTTGCCGCACATGCTGTAGGACACACGTGCGGCAGAGAGAGACGACCGACTTTCCCCATCCGCTCCGGTTGCACCACCCTGGAGCACAGCCACCCAGGAAACGCTGTTCCGACATGGCCGCCGCCGTCCAAGCCCAGCCCAACGAGACCGCCGACATCACGGCCGGCGTCAACCCCTGGCTCATCGCCGCCTCCGTCATGCTCGCCACTTTTATGGAGGTGCTCGACACGTCCATCGCCGCCGTCGCCCTCCCGTACATCGCCGGCTCCCTCTCGGCCACCAACGACGAAGCCACCTGGGTCCTCACCTCCTACCTCGTCGCCAACGCCATCATCCTTCCCGCCTCCAACTGGTTCTCCCTCCGATTCGGCCGCAAACGCTTTCTTATGAGCTGCGTAGCCATCTTCACCGTCTCTTCCTTCGCCTGCGGAGCCGCACCCTCCCTCGGCTTTATCCTCCTCGCCCGCGTCATCCAGGGCGCCGGCGGCGGCGCCCTCCAACCCATCTCCCAGGCCATCTTGCTCGAAAGCTTCCCCCCCGCCAAACGGGGCGCCGCCATGGCCGTCTTCGCCTTCGGCGTCGTCGTCGCCCCCGTCCTCGGTCCCACCCTCGGCGGCTACCTCACCGACGCTTACTCCTGGCGCTACGCCTTCTACATCAACATTCCCATCGGATGCGCGGCCCTCTTCATGATCAACCGCTACATCGTCGATCCCCCTTACATCAAAAACGCCCGCGTCCCCCGCTTCGATAACCTCGGCATGGGCCTCCTCATCGTCTGGTCCGGAGCCCTCCAGGTCATCCTCGACAAAGGCCAGGAGGACGACTGGTTCGGCGCCGTCTGGATCCGCTGGGCCACCGCCGCTCTCGTCATCTCCTTTCTCTGGTTCATCTGGCACTCCTGGAAGGGAAAAGACACCCTCGTCGACCTCAAAGTTCTCAAGGACCGCAACTTCGCCGTCGGCTGCACCCTCATCTTCCTCTTCGGCGTCGCCATCTACTCCACCACCACCATCCTCCCGCTCTTTTACCAGGAGCTCCTCGGATACACTGCCTTCACCGCCGGCCTCGCCGTCGCCCCACGCGGCCTCGGGGCCATCTGCGGCATGCCCGTCATCGGATTCCTCTCCAACAAAGTCGACCCTCGTTTCCTCCTCACCTTCGGCTTCGGCGTCTTCGGCCTCGCCACCCTCTACTTCGGCAACGTCACCCTCGGCATCTCCCCTACCACCCTGCTTCTGCCCATCCTCATCGCCGGCTTCGCGCTCTCCTTCGTTTTCGTCCCCATCTCCACCGCCGCCTACGGCACCCTCGACGTCAAACAGATCGGCAACGCCAGCGGCCTCTTCAACCTCATGCGCAACGTCGGTGGATCGATCGGCATCTCCGTCGCCCAAACTCTCCTCACCCGCCGCTCCGACGCCCACCAGAACTTCATCATCAACTCCGTCCCCCAAACCAGCCAGACCTTTCAGAACTCCATCGCCGCCACCCAGCAGGCCGTCACCAGCCACTACGGTCCCGCCAACTCCCTCGCCGCAGCCCGCGGACAGCTCTACCTCCAACTCGGCCAACAAGCCCTCAACTGGGCCTTCGTCGACGTCTTCCGATGGCTCGCTCTCCTCTGCTTCGGCTGCGTCGCCATCGTCTGGGTCTTCAAGAAGGTCAAGCCTGGCAAAGCTCCCGCCGGAGCTCATTAGCCTAATCGGACCCACCGAAACCGACTAGAAAGCTGTTACCGCAGTTCCCCAGCCGCGTTCTCCCCCTCCATATACTCCCGGATCACCCGCTCTAGCGACCCTTGCGCCCGCAAGATGAAGTCGATCGCATCCCTCCCCGCCCCATCCCCACCCGCATGCTCCGTCACCCAGTGCGCCCCGGCCTTCACGTCCGGCCGAGCGTTCGCCGTCGCGATCGCGAGACCGCATCCCCGCATCACCGGCAAGTCCACGATATCGTCGCCCACAAACGCCACCGCCTCCATGCCGACCCCCGCGCGCGCGGCGATCTCCTCGGCCGCCCGCAGTTTGTGGTGCTGGCCCTGATACACAAACTCCATCCGCAAATCGCGCGCCCGGATCGCCACCGCCGACGTCTGCCGCTTGGTCACAATCCCCAGCCGCAAACCGCCCATCCGCGCCAGCGACATCCCCAGACCATCGTGCGCCGAAAACGACTTCACCTCCGTCCACCGCCCATCGGCCTCCGGCAACACCGTGATCCGACCATCGGTCAGCACACCATCCACATCAAACAACAGCACCTCTACCCGCCGCGCCCGATCCTCAGCCGTCATTATTGATCCCCCATCCACCAAAGAGTGCCGGCACTCCCTCTGCGTTACCCGCGATTGCAATCTTTCTTCCGAAACTCGTGAATCTTCGAGAGGACTCCGCCCATCCCTGTTACCATCGTCTATACCGGCGATACATTCTCGCCCGAAGGTAGGAGCATCATGGCAAACGGAACAGTTAAGTGGTTCAACGACTCTAAAGGATTTGGCTTTATCACCCCCGAAGACGGCGGAGAAGACCTCTTCGCGCATTACTCTGCGATCAACTCCAGCGGCTTCAAGTCGCTGCAGGAGGGTCAGCGGGTCTCGTTCGAGGTGACCAAGGGGCCCAAAGGCAAGCAGGCTGCCAACATCCAGCCCGCCTAAGATTTGTCGTCCCCGGCCAACCTTGGCCGTTGCACGATCGGACCGGGACGCGCACCAGTGACGCCTCGAAAGAAGTAAGTCGGAGAATTCCAAATAACCCAGACCGCACGAGCCTAACCCGCTCCTGCGGTCTTTGTCTTTCTGGCTCGCTCCCACCCAAAGCGGAGCCGAGGTCTCACCCTAAACAACCGGGGCCGCCCTCACGTCGTCAAAGCCTCCATGAGCACCACCCCCCAAAGCTCCCCCGACCCAAACACCACGACGATCGCCGATCTCCGCAAGCAATTCGGCCCGCACTTTGCTGCCGGCTACGGCGACAACAGCACCCTCGCCGAGCTCCTCGGCCGAGCCGGCGTCCCCACCCTCGCCGACTACCTCAAACAACACGCTCAGAAATAATCCCGCCCCCAAACCAAACGGCGTACAGTGATCTCACTCCCGAGGTCCCCCATGCGCCGCTCTCTGCTCGCCCTCTCCCTCCTCTGCCTCCTCACCCTCCCCCTCGCCGCCCACGCCGACCAGATCGACGACTTCGTCATCTCCGGCAACTATGACAATGGCACTTCCTTCACACCGATTACCTTCTCCGCACAGGCCTCCGGCGTCGTCCTCGTGGTTGGGCCCACCTCACCGTATGCCGAAATATTTGTACCTATCTTCGACTTCTACGTCGGCGCATACGGTAGCCCAGACGTGACCTCCTTCCTCACGTCACCTACGGCCTCAACTATTTTCTTTGGTGGTAATACAGGCTTTCTCATAAACGACCCTGGTTGGCTGACGTTGCCCGGCGACCTCGGCACCACAAACCCCGAATACCTCCCGTATGCCTTTCACGTCGGAACGTACAGCACCAGCTACTACGCTTACTTGTCTAACGCGACCAACCTCACCCTCACCATCACCCCCGAAGCCCCCACACCCTCCCCCATCCCCGAACCCAGCAGCCTCCTCCTCGTCGGCACCGGCCTGCTCTCCTGCGCCACGCTCGCCCGCCGCAAACTCCTCTGCCGCTCCGCAACCTCCATCAAATAAGTCCACCAAATCGAGCTAGAAGTCGGCGCGATCGACACCGCTCACTTTGCTCCACCTGAAATCAGGATCAGAGACACCTATCGGCTGCAGGCGTTTGCCCCAATCGGCGATCGTCCGCGGCCGTTCCTGTTTCCGCTTCTGGACGGCCCTCTTTGCTTTCGGAGTCGCATCAGCTTGCACCGTAAGCACGCAACGTCCTGTCAGACCCAACATCTTCATCAGCATAGAGGTCTCGCTGCCGGTCTTCACCCCTGGCAACGAGGTGGCGGTGTGCGAGGCGACTCTGCCTCTTCCAACTCCATGACCGCCCATTCAAGGAGCTCCGATGTCTACGGTTCGCGATGAAACGTACGATCTTATGCGCAAGCTCGGCCTAACGACCGTATTTGGCAATCCGGGCTCGACCGAAGAAACTTTCCTAAAGAACTTTCCCAGTGACTTCAACTTCGTGCTTGGGTTGCAGGAAGCCTCCGTTCTCGCCCTTGCCGACGGCTATGCGCAGGCCACACGGACAGTGGCGTTTGTGAATGTGCACACGGCGCCCGGTCTGGGGAACACGCTTGGCAACCTCGTCAACACGCGCATGTCGAAGACGCCGATGATCCTGACCACCGGCCAGCAGACCCGCGAGATGCTCTTGATGGAGCCGTGGCTCACCAACGTCGATGCCACCGAGTTTCCGAAGCCGCATGTGAAGTGGTCGTATCAGACCACGCACGCCAAGGAGACTCCGGCTGCGTTTATGCGGGCGTATGCCGTGGCGATCCAGCCGCCGCAGGGGCCGGCGTATCTTTCGCTGCCGCTGGATGACTGGGAAGCGGAGTCTTCCGGGCCGGCGGTGGTGCGCACCGTGGCGACCCGGGTGGCGCCCGATCCGCAACGCTTGTCCGTGTTCGCGGAGCAGTTGAAGAAGGCCAAAAACCCTGTTCTGGTCATAGGCCCGGATGTGGATCGAGCCGACGCCTGGGCGGAGGCGATCACGTTTGCGGAGAAGCTCGGCACGCCCGTATTTGGGCCTCCGGGCGGCGAACGCTGCGGCTTCCCCGAAGACCATCCCCAGTTCGCGGGCAACCTGAAATTCGCGATCGGGCCGCTAAGCGAGCAGCTTACCGGCTATGACCTCGTTCTGGTAATCGGCGCGCCGGTCTTCCGTTACTACCCGTATGTGCCGGGGAAGTACCTGCCGGACGGTTGCCAGTTGCTGCAGATCAGCGATGACCCGGAAGAAGCCGGACGCGCACCGGTCGGAGACAGCCTGGCCTCGAACGCGAAGCTGGCCTTGCAAGGACTTCTGGTACTGCTGGAGCAGTTCCAGACCAGGTCCTACAAGCGCACCTCGGAGCCCGCGTCTCCCATGGACAGCCGCTCCTCTCCCATGAGCGCGGATGCGTTTTATGCCGCCATCAGCCGGGTTCGTCCGGACGACTCGGTGATTGTGGAAGAGTCGCCGTCGAATCTGGCCACGTTGCACAAGCACCTGCCCACACGCAAGCCGCTCTCCTTCTTCACCATGGCCAGCGGCGGCCTCGGTTGGGGACTTCCGGGCGGCATCGGCGTGGCGCTGGGCGAACGCGCCACAGGCCGCAACCGCCCGGTGATCTCCGTCATCGGCGATGGCTCCTTCCAGTACTCCATCCAGTCGTTATGGACAGCTGCGCACCAAAAGGCGCGACTGGTCATCCTCGTTCCTGTGAACGAGGAGTACGCGATTCTGAAGGCGTTTGCCAAGCAGGAAGAGACCCCGGGCGTCCCCGGCCTGGATGTGCCCGGCATCGACATCGCCGGGCTGGCGGCGGCGTACGGCTGCAAGACCAGCCACGCGGCCACGCCGGACGACGTGAGCGATCAACTCAAGGCCGCCTTGCAGCACGACGGCCCGACGGTGATCGCCGCAAAGATCAGCAACGCGATTCCACCTCTTTTGTAGTTTCAAGTCCACTGGCGACGAGGTTCTAGTCGCTTGATTCAATAGCCGTGCACTAAGATTTTCAAGGAAAATTGACATGAATAAGAACAGAATCGACGTTCACACTCATCTGATTCCGCCATTCTGGGCCGAGGAACTGAAAACGCATGGAGGTGATCCCTCCGGCTGGGGTTCGCCCGAGTGGTCGCCGGAGGCTCTGCTGGGCTTCATGGATGAGGAAGGGATCGCCGTCTCCATGCTGTCGCTCACCGCGCCCGGCGTGGAGGGTTGGAAAGGCGCCGACCGGATCAACATGGCGTGTCGCGTCAATGATTATGGCGCGGGCCTGGTCCGCGAAATTCCCACCCGCTTCGGCTACCTGGCGACGCTTCCGCTTCCCGATGTGGATGCTGCCCTGGCAGAGCTGGCCCGCGCCTATGACCAACTGCACGCCGACGGCATCGTGCTCCACAGCAACTTCGATGGGATCTACCTTGCCGATCCGCGCTTCGACCCTGTCTGGGCCGAGTTGCACCGCCGATCCGCGACCGTTTTCATCCATCCCACCATGCCGCCCATGGCCGCCCTGCCTGGGGTGCCGGGACCCCTATTGGACTATCCCGCGGATACGACCCGGTGCGCGCTCGACCTCGTCCTCAAGGGACACCGGCACCGCTTCGCCTCGACCAAGCTCATCCTCTCGCACGGTGGCGGCTTCCTGCCATATGTGTCCACGCGAGTCGCCGAACTCAGCGCGTCGCTGACGCACGGCCGTTCGGCGGAGCAGCTCTTGACAGAACTGCGCAGCTTCTACTTCGACACCGCTCTTGTCGCCCCAAGTGGACTGCCGAGCCTTTTGAGCTTTGTATCGACGGACCACATCCTGTTCGGCACGGATTACCCTTACGCTTCGGAAAAGGTCTGCAAAACATTTACAGCAAACCTGGACGGCACGACGGAGCTGACGACAGCGGACTTGGAAACGGTCAACTCCGGTGGATCCTTTTTGTTTCCCCGACTCCGAGACCTCGCTTGAAGCTAGCTGCAAAGGTCGCCGCGAATAAGCCTTCATGAACACAACCGATCCACCACTGAGCACCAGATCTTCCCAGGAGCGAGTTCCATGAGCAACGAGGTTTTCAATACAGTGAATCCTGCCACCGGTGAAACCATTGAGACGTTCAATACTTTCAAACCTGCCGAGACCGAGAGAGTTCTCCGCTGCTCTGAAGTCGCCTTCAAGAGCTTTCGCAAGACCTCGATTTATCAGCGTGCCGAACTCCTGCATCAGCTGGCAGGCGCGCTTCGCAAGAACAAGGACAGCCTCGCGAAAACGATCACGACCGAGATGGGGAAGATCCTCTCCGAGGCTGAGGCCGAGGTGGAAAAGTGCGCGCTCGAAGCCGACTGGTATGCAGAAAACGGGCCGCGGATGCTCGCCGATGAGCCTGCGCCCACCGGCGGCACAGAGGCTTACATTTCGTTTCATCCGCTTGGCTCCATCCTCGGCATCATGCCGTGGAACTTCCCGCTGTGGCAGGTGACACGCTTCTGCATTCCCACGCTGCTCGCGGGAAACGTGGTCTTGATCAAGCACTCTCCCAATACGCAACGGAGTTCGCTCGAACTGGAGCGGGTGGTTCTTGAGGCCGGCTTCCCCGAAGGCGTCTTTCAGAATCTGATCCTGCGCACAGAGGACATCGTCAACGTGATCAACGACCGCCGCGTGCAGGGTGCGTCGGTTACAGGAAGCGTGCGCGCGGGCTCCGCCGTGGCATCCGAGGCGGGCAAGGTGATCAAGAGGACGGTCATGGAGCTGGGCGGCTCCGACGCATTCATCGTGCTCGAGGATGCCGACATCCCGAAGGCGGTGGCCGCGGGAATCAAAGGTCGGTTCGGCAACACGGGCCAGGTGTGCCTGGCAGCCAAGCGATTTCTCCTTGTGGACAGCATCGCGGATGAGTTCGAAAGCAAGTTTGTCGAGGCGACCAAGGCGCTCAGGACGGGTGATCCCCTGGACCCCAACAGTCAACTGGGACCGATGGCGCGCGCTGACCTGCGCGATGAGCTTAACCAGCAGGTCCAAAAGAGCGTCGCGGCCGGTGCAAAGGTGCTCTGCGGCGGCAAACTGATCGCGGGCAAGGGTGCCTTCTATGAGCCCACCGTGCTTTCCGCAGTCAAGCCCGGAATGCCGGCCTTCGACGACGAGACCTTTGGCCCGGTGGCTGCCATCACCCGCGTCCCCGATGCGGATGTGGCCGTCGAAGCGGCCAACAACAGCCAGTACGGGTTGAGCGGCAATCTCTGGACCAGGGACATCGATCGTGCCCGCAAGATGGCGCGCGCGCTCGAAACCGGCGGCGTCTTCATCAACGGCAGCACCGCTTCCAATCCGCGCGTTCCGGTGGGCGGCATCAAGAACAGCGGCTATGGGCGAGAGCTTTCGCACTTCGGTCCACATGCCTTTGTGAACACGCAAACCGTCTGGATCGAGCCCGAGTCGACCAGAGGCGACACCGTGCCGAAAACTTAACCCTGCAAGTTCGCATAGCCGAATCGCCGCAGTCCACCTTGCGCTCTCAGGCATTCTTGGGTGCGCAACTCGAAAACCCTTCGATCGAGAAAGAGGTCTCACATGGCTGTGATCCTGATCAATCCTTTCGTTGTGCCTGCCGAGAAAGAAGCAGAGTTCCTGCGGGCCTGGAATGAAACAACGCGGGTCTTCTCCGAGGCACCAGGTTACATTGAGACTCATCTGCACAAGAATGCCGGCGTAGGGGACGGAACTTTTCAATTCATCAATGTCTGCCTTTGGGAGAGCGCCGAGAGTTGGAACGCCACCCATGGCGGCTACAAGCCTGGCGAGGAAAGCATTGAGGGTGTTCAGCACCATCCAGGCATATTTCAGGAAGTGATCTCAGCGAAGAGTATGCGCGAGACCGACTGGCGCTTGCACTTCTGAGGAAGACACGGACCTAAGCTACGCTCGATGAGCGAAACGAGAGTAACAGGCAGACGAAAGACGGCGAACAAACCACGAACAAAGGCTAAACTATTCCGATGGTAGGCGCCGCCCCAGCCATCGATCTCGGACCCGCGCCCGCGAGCATCCCGCCCGAGCTCCAATGGGCGCATCCTGTCACGGCTGAGTGGTTTCTCGACAAGTTCGGTTCACCCACCGAACCCCAGATCGCCGGTTGGCCACCGATCCTCCGGGGCGACCCGACCCTGATCTCCGCCCCGACCGGCTCGGGAAAGACGCTTGCCGCCTTTCTTGTTGCGATCGACGGACTGCTTCGGCAAGCGATCGCCGGCACACTCGCGCCCTGCACCCACGTGGTCTACATCTCGCCGCTGAAGGCCCTCTCGAACGACGTTCAGAAGAACCTCGACGGTCCGCTCGGCGAGATCCAGCAACTCGCCCTCAGCCGCGGCTATCTCAGCACGCCCATCCTCACCGGCGTCCGCACCGGCGACACGCCTGCCAAGGATCGCGCCCGGATGCTCCGGCAACCGCCGCACATCCTCGTCACCACGCCCGAGTCGCTCTACATCCTGCTCACCTCGGCCAAACCCCGCGAGCGCCTCCACCGCGTCCGGACCGTCATCGTCGACGAGATCCACGCGGTCGCCGGCAACAAGCGCGGATCGCACCTCAGCCTCACGCTTGAGCGCCTGGAAGCTCTTGTCTGCGGCGAAAATCAGATGTCCCCGGGAGGTTTTCTCACCGCTCTCAACCATCCTCCGCAGCGCATCGGCCTCTCCGCAACGCAGAACCCGATCGAGCTCGTCGCCAGCTTTCTCACCGGCTCGCACCCGAGCCGCCCACCCGCAACCGTGGTCCAAGTCGGCCAGCGCCGCACGCTCGACCTCGGCATCGAAGTCCCGTCCGACGAACTCGGCTCCATTGCGTCGACCGCGATGTGGTCCGAGATCTTCGACAAACTCGCCGGGCACGCGCTCAGCCATCGCTCGACGCTCGTCTTCGTCAACACGCGTCGCCTGGTCGAAAAGATCAGCTTCGAGCTCAGCGAACGTCTCGGCCCGGATGTGGTCGCCGCGCACCACGGATCGCTCTCCCGATCGCTGCGCCTCGACGCCGAACAGAAGCTCAAGGCAGGCGAGATCCGCATTCTCGTCGCGACCGCTTCGCTTGAGCTTGGCATCGATATCGGCAACGTCGATCTCGTCTGCCAGATCAACACCACACGCGCTGTCGGCGTCGCCATGCAGCGCGTCGGCCGAGCCGGACACTGGCGCGGAGCCGTGCCGAAGGGCCGCTTCTTCGCCACAACGCGCGACGATCTGCTCGAGCAAGCGGCGCTCGTCACCAAGATGCGCTCCGGCGATCTGGACCGGCTCGAGATCCCAGAGGCTCCGATCGACATCCTCATGCAGCAGATCACCGCCAGCTGCGGAGCCGAGTCGTGGAACGAGCTCGACCTCTACAACGTCGTCCGTCGGGCGCACCCCTATCGCGACCTCACGCCTGAGCACTTCGACGAAGTCCTGACCCTGCTTCACGGAGGTATCGAGTCCAGCCGCGGCCGCTTCGGAGCCTACCTTCTCCGCGACGGCGTCAACCACCAGATCTACGCTCGTCGTGGAGCCCGATCCATCGCCATTTCGAACGGCGGTGCAATTCCAGATACGTCGCTCTTTGCCGTCATTCTCCAACCCGAAGGCGTGCAGATTGCCACGCTCGACGAGCACTTCGCCGTCGACTCCTCGCCCGGCGATGTCGTCCTGCTCGGCAACACGAGCTGGCGCATCCAGCGCATCGAGTCCACCGGAAAGGTCTTCGTCGAGGACGCTCACGGAGCTCCTCCCTCGATTCCCTTCTGGGAAGGTGAGGCGCCACAGCGGACGGCGATCCTGTCGGACGGCGTCGCCGATCTGCGCGAGGCGATCTCGGAGCGCACGGCAAACGTCTCGCCGGCCAACCTGCATCAGACGCACCCGGAGGTCGCAGCGACGGCGCAGTGGCTCACGGAGACGTGCTGCGTCTGCCCTTCAGGAGCGGCGCAGCTGATCGGCTACATCGTTGCGGGACGAGCCGTCCTCGGTGCCGTTCCGTCGAAGCTCACCATCATCGCCGAACGCTTCTTCGACGAAGGTGGAGGCCAGCAGCTCATCCTCCATGCGCCCTTTGGCGGCCGCGTCAACAAGGCTTGGGGACTGGCTCTGCGCAAGCGCTTCTGCCGCGGCTTCAACTTCGAGCTGCAAGCCGCCGCGACCGACAACGGCATCAACATCTCGCTCGCCGAGCAGCACAGCTTCCCGCTCTCGGACGTCTTCCAGTTCCTCACCAGTCAAACCGCCGGCGAGCTCCTGGAGCAAGCCTGTCTCACGTCACCGATCTTCAAGAATCGCTGGCGGTGGGCGGCCGGCCGCAGCCTGCAGCTGCTTCGCATGCAGAAGGGCAAGCGCGTCGCTCCGCAGGTGCAGCGCACGCGGTCCGACGACCTGCTTGCCAGCGTCTTTCCGCAAGCCGCGGCCTGCTTCGAGACGATCGTCGGCGACGTTGTCTTCCCGGAACATCCGCTCGTCCGCGAGGTGATGAAAGATGTCCTCGGCGAAGCCATGGATCTCCTTGGCCTGAACGAGATTCTCGATGCGATCAAGAGTGGAACGATCCGCTGTCTCGCTGTCGATACGCCTGTTCCGTCGCAGTTTGCGCACGAGCTCCTGAACGCCATGCCGTACGCCTTCCTCGACGAGGCGGGAGCGGAGGAGCGTCGCGCTCGGGCGGTCACGCTGCGCCGCGGTCTGCCAGCGTCGGTCGCCGATGATGCCGGCCGCCTGGACCCAGCGGCGATCGACACCGTGCGCGAGCAGTGCCGGCCTGATCTCCGCGACGAGCACGAGCTGCACGATCTCCTGCTCGCGGTGTTTGCTCTGCCGCTCTCGTCTCTCGACACGGAGGCGGCAGAGCATTGGGCCGTGTTCTACGATCGGCTTCGACTCGCCGGCCGAGCGCAGACGGTCGATCTTGGCGGATCTCCGTTTCTGGTCGCAACCGAACACCTCGAGGACGTCCATGTGCTTTGGCACACAAGCGCGGACGGAGCTGACGGCGAGGCAAGGTCGAAGCTCCTGCAGAAGTGTGTGCAGGGTTGGCTGCAGCTGCTTGGGCCTGTTACGGCTAGCGGGTTGTCGACGCTGCTTGCGATCTCGCCATCGGAGCTGTACAAGTCGCTGCTTGCGATCGAGATGCAAGGTCTGGTGCTGCGCGGCAGCTTTGAGCACAGTGGGACGCCGGGGTCGGAGCACGAGATTGAGTGGTGCGATCGGCGGCTCTTGCAGAGGATCCATCGTCTGACGCTTGGGACGTTGCGCAAGCAGGTGGAGCCGGTTTCGCCCGCGACCTATATGCGGTGGCTGCTCGGGTGGCAGCATCTCGCTCCGCAGACGCAGCTTGCGGGCGAAGATGGTCTCTTGCAGGCGCTCTCGCAGATGGAGGGCTTTGAGGCGCCGGCGGCGGAGTGGGAGCGAACTCTGCTTCCCGCGCGGGTTGCGAACTACGATCCTCGGTGGCTCGATTCGCTTTGTCTTTCGGGGGCGATCGGTTGGGGGCGGATCTCGCCGCATCCGGCGTGGGCCGTCGGTGGGGGTTCGGCTCCGCGACGTGTGGTTCCGACCAACGCCGCACCGATCACGTTCTTCCTCCGCGACACGGCTGACTGGCTCCCGCACGCGCTGGCCGAGCATTGCGTGGAGGAGACGAACCTCGTCGGCGCGCTTAGCGCGGAGGCGATGCGGGTGCGGGCGCTGCTCCGGGAGCGCGGGGCGTGCTTTGCGACCGATCTTGAGCGGCTTCTTGCAGTGTCCAAGCAGCAGGTGCAGCGAGCGCTCTGGGAGCTTGCGACCGCCGGCGTTGCGAGCGCGGACGGTTTTGACCAGCTGCGATGCCTGATGGACCCGCGGCGCAAGCCGGCGGCGGCGGCGGCGGACAGCCTGCGACGTCGAGCCGCGGTGCGCAGCACGGCGGGGCGATGGTCGTTGCTGTGCGCCGATGCGGCCGAGGTCTCGCCCGAAAACCCGCTAGACCCGATTGCCAGGGCGCGCCTGCGCGAGGCTGGGATCGAGTCGGCGTCGCGGATGCTGCTCAACCGTTACGGCGTTCTGTTCCGGGACCTGCTCGCGCGCGAGCCGAACGCTCCGAAGTGGCGTGAGCTTGCCGGTGTGCTTCGGCGGCTGGAGGCACGGGGCGAGGTTCGCGGCGGACGCTTTCTCTCCGGTGTCTCGGGCGAGCAGTTCGCGTTGCCGGAAGCGGTCGATTCGCTTCGCTCGGCGCGAAACCTTCCGAAGGATCGGGAGGTGACGATCGTCTCGGCGTCCGATCCGGTGAATCTGGTCGGGATTGTGGTTCCTGGGGCTCGGCCGGCGTCGGTTCCGGGTAAACAGGTCCGGTTCCGGGACGGAGCTTTTGTCCTGTCTGAGACGGGCGAGTCAGACCCGGTGGCGTCTGCTCCCGAACCTGCGGCGGAGTGGAGTTCCGAGTCGCCCGGCGAAGCTTTGGGGCTGCGGACATGAGGCCCGATGCTCCCGAACCAGAGGGCGACACGAGACCGTCGACTGACTCGGCTGAACTCGCCCCGGAGGACTTCTACACCGAAGGCCCTTACCTTGTGTTCACAGCGAACTACCACCTGAAGCGAGGCTTCTGCTGCAACTCGGATTGTCGGCACTGTCCGTACCGGGAGTGATACGTGGGCTCTTTTGCCGCGGCGGGACCGGATACCCCACCGCTCCCCCGAAAGATATCTAAAATCTTGCAAACACATACACTTAGATCTGGATCAAGCGAAGGATCGATCCGCCCGAGATCAGAGCTGTTTTCACACAGGTATAGTTCGGCGGTTGCAAACTGCAGGTCTCTCCACTGCGCAGACGATAAGACTGTCTGCTCCGGTCGAGATGACACAGCTGTAGCTATACGACGGCCCTAGAGCGGTGTGGAGAAGAGCACCTAGATCCATTGTAGAGATTTGGTGGAGTTCCTACGCCGCAGTGGGAAGAGATTTTGCGCGGATCTTAGAGCGGATTAGGTCAATGGTGGGAAGAACAAACAACCGCAAGAACAACAGCAGATTCCCTTCGGGAATGACAACAAAAGAGCGGGATTCTCTCTGTGCCAATACTCATGTTGCTTTATGTAATGTGTGAAGAACAAACAACCGCAAGAACAACAGCAGATTCCCTTCGGGAATGACAACAAAAGAGCGGGATTCTCTCTGTGCCAATACTCATGTTGCTTTATGTAATGTGTGAAGAACAAACAACCGCAAGAACAACAGCAGATTCCCTTCGGGAATGACAA
>CAXTYQ010000003.1:0-102109 GCA_964248505.1 uncultured Acidobacteriaceae bacterium | reverse complement strand
GGTCCAGCGCTCCCGCCGCAGGGCTTGGACCTGGGTGACCTGCTCCGGCGAGGTCGGTTGCCGCAGCCGCCGGGGACGCGAACTGCGGTCCCTGAGGCCGTTTACGCCCTGCTCGCGATAGCGCCGGACCCACTTGCCCGCGCTCTGCCGGCCCAGCCCGTGCTCGGCTGCCGCCTCGCCCAGGCTCAGCCGGCCCTCCACGACACTTCTGGCTAAAAGCTCTCGACCATGCACCGTCAAACGGGCATGATGGTGATAGTCCATCTGGCCTCCATAGAAACTCATTGCTCGACACAATCAGCTTCTACGTTCTCCGTCAGGTGGACAACAACCTATTGAAACCTCACATCTAGATAGGCGCGAAAAAACCTCGCTCCGGCACCACCGCATGGAGGTGTTATTTGCATCCACCCGCACGCTGTGCTACAACGGATCTATTCCAGTCCGCCTTACCCGCGGATTTGAATTTCATGCAGAGTGGTTGAGGGACGAGCCCTGTGACGCCACGACAACCGGACAGAACACTTCGTACCGGTGTCAACTCTCTCCTGGAAACAGGGAACATGAGATTCGGAGACAGCAGACCGCAGGCTGGTCCGCACCCCCGCATTTCCTCTTCCCTGGCCGAAACCGGCACTCCCACAGAGAGCGCGTCTTAGAGCCGGAGCCCACCTCCACACGGAGAGTGCCGGATGGACTATTCCTGTAGAGCATACGAGCTGAAGTGCAACGAGTGTGGGCGACGCTTCGGCAATCAGCCAATCTCCGCTTGTGAAGACTGCCTGGCCCCGCTCGAGGTTGCCTACAATCTCGACCAGGCCCGCCCAGACTTCACCCGCGAGAAGATCGCCGCCGGGCCCCTCAATATCTGGCGATACGCCGCTCTCCTCCCCATCCCGCCCGGTGTCTGTCCCGATCTGCCCGTCGGCTTCACCCCGCTCCTTCGTGCGCGCTCGCTCGGCCGCCGCATCGGCGCTGAAAACCTCTACGTCAAAAACGACTCCGTCTGCTTCCCCACCCTCTCCTTTAAAGACCGCGTCGTCGCCGTCGCCCTGGCCAACGCACAAGCCTTCGGATTCAGCACCGTCGGCTGCTCCTCGACCGGCAACCTCGCCAACTCGGTCGCCGCACAGGCCGCTCGCCTCGGCCTTAAGTCCACCATCCTCATTCCCTCCGACCTCGAGCCCGCCAAGATCCTCAACACGCAGGTCTTCGGCGCGCGCCTCGTCCGTGTCGATGGCAATTACGATCACGTCAACCGCCTCTCCATCCAGGTCGCCGACGAGTACAACTGGGGCTTCGTCAACGTCAATCTCCGCCCTTACTACGCCGAAGGCTCCAAAACCGTCGGCTACGAGATCGCCGAGCAGCTCGGCTGGCGCCTCCCTGACAACATCGTCTGCCCCATGGCCGGTGGCTCGCTTATCCGCAAAATCCGCAAAGCCTTCAACGAACTCATTACGCTCGGCCTGGTCGAAGACAAGCCCGTCCGCTTCTTCGGCGCCCAGGCTACCGGATGCTCGCCTATCTCACAGGCCGTCAAGCAGGGAAGCGACGCGATCGAGCCCCAGCGCCCCAACACCATCGCCCGTTCGCTCGCGATCGGCAACCCGGCCGACGGTGCCGCCGCCGCCAAGATGATCCTGGCTACGGGCGGCTACGCTGAGGACGTCTCAGACCTCGAGGTCGTCTCCGGTATCCAGGAGCTCGCCGAAACCGAAGGCATCTTCACCGAGACCGCCGGCGGCGTCACCACCGCCGTCACTGCCCGCCTCTACGCCCAGGGCCGCATCGCGCCCGGCCAGGTAACCGTATCCATCATCACCGGCAACGGTCTCAAAACGACCGACGCCCTCGCCGGCCACTACACGGCCGAACGTTCCATCCGCCCCCGCCTAGCCGATTTCCGCGACTACCTCCACGAGCTCGACGGTTCTACGCCGGAGCCGGAACTTGAACTCGCCATCGCCGGAGCCCCCCATGCCCGTTAAGGTCAGCCTGCCCACCGCCTTTACCCGTCACACCGACGGCAAGAAGAACTTCAGCTCGGCCGCAAAAGACCTGCCCGGCCTCCTCAGCGACATCGACCAGAACTTTCCCGCGCTCGGCACCCAGATCAAGGATGAACAGGGCAAGCTCCGCCGGTTCATCAATATCTACATCAACGACGAGGACATCCGTTTCCTCGGCGGAGACACTTACACCTTCCAGGACGGGGACGAGGTCATGCTGATCCCGTCCATCGCCGGAGGTGCAAACGCAGCCGAGTAAACAGAGTTCATTTGCTGAATCGAAGGTTCCGAACCTCCACCACATCCAGCGCAAAACCGGTCCAGCAACAATCTTTTGCCGCTGAAGCAACATTCATCGCCCAGTCACTCTCTTACAGGAGGGTTAACCCCGTTGTGAAGGGGCCAGTTTATCCTGAAAGAGGTCGTCATGTTTCTAATTCTTGCGGTCGTATTGATTTTGCTCTGGCTAGGCGGATTCTTTATCTTCCATCTCAGTAGCCTCGCTATTCACCTGCTCATCATCTTCGCTGTGATCGCCGTCATCATGCACTTTGTACGAGGCAGAAGCACCGTCTAAGCCAGCATCGGCCTCTCTCTGAAGAACAAGAGGGTTCAGACAACCGCCTGAACCCTCTTTGTCCATTCTGCCGTTCCTTTCTATAGGAACCAGAATCAACCGGTTATTGATGGGGCTGATTCTGCGGAAGGCTCATCGGCGCGGGGATCACCGAGGCCAGCGCCTCCGGAATCTCCTCCTCAAGCTCCGGCAGCGATCCTTCCAGCGCGATCTTCAGAACCTCATCCATCTCACCGACAAAATGCAGCTTCATCGAAGCCTTTAAGAGATCCGGCAGATCCGCCAAGTCCTTGCGATTGTCTTCCGGCACAATCGCCTCAAAGATCCCCGCGCGATGCGCCGCCAGGAGCTTCTCCTTCAAGCCGCCGATCGGTAGGACCTTGCCGCGCAACGTAATCTCGCCTGTCATCGCGATGTCGCGCCGCACCTTGATCTTCGTCAGCGCGCTCGCCAGACCAGTGGCTAACGTAATCCCTGCTGAAGGCCCATCCTTCGGAATAGCGCCCTCAGGCACATGGACGTGGATGTCGAGATGCCGATAGAAATCCTTCGCTAGCCCCAGGTGATGCGATCGCGATCGGATGTAACTGAGCGCCGCCTGCGCGGACTCCTGCATCACATCGCCAAGCTGCCCGGTGGTCGTCAGCTTGCCTTTTCCGTCCAGCACCTGGACCTCGGTCTGGAGGATCGTGCCGCCCATCTCCGTCCACGCCAGGCCGGTCACCAAGCCCACCTCGCTCTTCTCATGCGCCAGCGAGTCGCGGAACTTCGCAACTCCCAGAAACTCATGAAGGTTTTCGCCCGTGACCGCCTCGCGGTGCTCAAGTCCATTCTTCACCACGCGCCGAGCCACTTTGCGGCAGACGTTTCCAATCTCGCGCTCCAGGTTGCGAACACCAGCCTCGCGCGTATACGCCCGGATGATCTGCTTCAAGGCCGCGTCGTCGAACGTGACCATATCCTCGGTCAGACCCGCGCCCTCCCTCTGCTTCTTCACGAGGTACTGCTTCGCAATTTCCAGCTTCTCCAACTCCGTGTACCCATGCAGCCGGAGAATCTCCATACGATCCTGCAGCGGCCCCGGAATCGTGTGCAGGACGTTCGCCGTCGCAACGAACAGCACCTGCGACAGGTCGTACTCGACATCGAGATAATGATCCTGGAACGTCGTGTTCTGCTCCGGGTCCAGCACCTCCAGCAACGCACTCGCCGGGTCGCCGCGGAAGTCCGAAGCCATCTTATCAATCTCATCCAGCATGAACACCGGGTTCTTCGTCCCAGCCTTCTTCATGCTCTGAATCACCTGCCCCGGCAGCGCACCGATGTACGTCCGGCGATGCCCACGAATCTCCGCCTCATCCCGCACCCCGCCCAGCGACATCCGCACAAACTTCCGCCCTGTCGCCTTCGCAATCGACATACCTAGCGACGTTTTGCCGACGCCCGGAGGCCCGACAAAACAAAGGATCGATCCCTTCGGGTTCTTCACCAATTGCCGCACCGCAAGAAACTCAAGAACGCGTTCCTTGATCTTTTCCAGACCGTAGTGGTCCTGGTTCAGGATCGTCTCCGCGTGTTCGATCGACCGAATCTCCTTCGATCGCTTGCGCCACGGCACCGCCAAGAGCCAATCCAGGTAGTTGCGCGACACCGTCGACTCCGCCGACATCGGCGGCATCGCCTCGAGCTTTTTCAACTCCTGCAGACTCTTCTCGAGCACATCCTTCGGCATGCCGGCAGCTTCAATCTTCTTCTTCAGCTCGTCGAACTCGCTCTTCTCGCCGCGCCCAAGTTCCTTCTGAATCGCCTTGATCTTCTCGTTCAGGTAATACTCTTTTTGCGCCTTCTCCATCTGCCGCTTCACGCGCGACTGGATGGTCCGATCCATGTTCAGCTTCTCGATCGCGACATCCAGGGCATCGGCTACGCGTGACAGACGCTCCTCGGGATCAAATACCTCCAGCAGCTGTTGCTTCTCTTCGATCGAAAGCTGCAAGTTCGCCGCAATCGTGTCGGCCAGCTTTGCCGGCTCATCCGCGCGCACACTCGCCGCCATCGTCTCGTAGTTCAACGATTGCTGCAGCTTTACATACTGCTCAAACAGGGTGTGGACGCGACCCATCAGCTGCTCGACCGCCGGCGTCAGCTCCAGGCGCGTCGTTCCGGTGCGCACCGTCGCGACAAAGAATCCGTCCTGGTCGTTAACCTCGCTCGCCCGCGCGCGCTCTACGCCCTCGACCAGCACTTTGATGTTGCCGTCCGGCATCTTTACGCTCTGAACGATGTTGCCGATCGTGCCCGTCTCGTAAATGTCGCCTGCGCTCGGCTCATCGACCGACGCGTCGTGCTGCGTCGCGAGGAAGATCTTGCGATCCGCCGTCAACGCCTCCTCAAGCGCACGCACGCTCGATTCGCGGCCCACCACAAACGGCGTCATCATGTACGGAAAAATGACCATGTCGCGGATGGGCATCATCGGAAGTTTGCGAACGTCGCCGCCTGAAATCTCTTTCGGTTCTTTTGTCATGGCTCTCCCCAGTTAGACGTTTCAGCTCTGGCGACGATGCGGCCAGAGCGTGCGGCTTCAGGTGATTGTACTCGGTGATGTGCTCGCGAGAACATGCTGCGAACTGCTGATCGAGATCATTCATGAGGAATCGAAGTGAACGCTGAAGCGAACCGCCCCCGACACAGCTCTGAGGACGCCAGTGACCAAATCGCACCAGGGTCCCCGCAAAATCTTGCGCAAGCTCGACCGAAAACGTCCCCGCCCAGGTTCAGTCGACTCTCGCCTACCCAGCCTTCTCGAGCATCACCGGCAGCGTCAACGCGTGCTTCTCCACCATCTCCGCCGTGATCGTTAGCTCCTTGACCTTCTTGTTGCCCGGTACGTAGTACATCAGATCCAGCATCAATTCCTCAAGAATCATCCGCAGACCGCGCGCACCCACCTTGCGCTGCAAAGCTTCCCGCGCAATCTCGCGCGCGGCATCGTCCGTAAACGTCACCTTCACACCCTCAAACTCAAAAAGCTTGCTGTACTGCTTCAAGATGGCGTTGCGCGGCTTCGTCAAAATCTCGATCAGCGCCGCCTCGTCCAGTTCATCCAGCACTCCCATCACGGGAAGCCGACCCACAAACTCAGGGATCAGACCATATTTCAACAGATCCTGCGGCTCCGCTTGTCGCAACAGCTCGGCATCGCGCTGCGCCCGGATCGGTCTGACGTCGTTCTCCTTGCCCTCGCCCTCCACCACAGCCTTAAAGCCGAGAGCTTTCTTGCCGATCCTGCGCCCGATCACCTTCTCTAACCCGACAAACGCACCGCCGCAGATGAAAAGGATGTTGGTCGTGTCAACCGCCGTAAACTCCTGATGCGGGTGCTTGCGGCCGCCTTGCGGCGGCACATTCGCGACTGTCCCCTCAAGAATCTTCAGCAACGCCTGCTGCACGCCTTCACCTGAGACGTCGCGCGTGATCGAGGGATTCTCGTCCTTGCGCCCAATCTTGTCGATCTCGTCGATATAGATAATGCCGCTCTGCGCCCGCGTCACGTCGCCGTCCGCCGCCTGTAGAAGTTTCAGAATGATATTCTCCACGTCCTCCCCGACATATCCTGCCTCGGTCAAGGTCGTCGCATCCACAATCGCAAACGGCACATCCAGCATCTTTGCCAAGGTATGCGCCAGCAGAGTCTTTCCCGATCCTGTGGGCCCGACCAGGAGAATATTCGACTTCGCCAGCTCCACATCGTTGCCGCGCGTCTTGTTCATCTGAATGCGCTTGTAATGGTTGTAAACCGCAACCGCCAGCTTCTTCTTCGTCTGGTCCTGCCCAATCACGTACTCATCTAAAAACGCCTTCACCTCCTGCGGCTTCGGCAGGTGCGAGGGCGCCGTCCCCGGCTGAGCCTCGGTCCGATCATCCTCCAAGATCGAGTTGCACACCGCGACGCACTCGTCGCAGATATACGCCCGCGGATAGTCCGACGGCGACGAGATTAGCTTCGCAACCGCATCCTGGCTTTTGTGGCAGAACGAACAGCGGAGGGATTCATCAGTACCGCGCGAGGTCTTCATGGAGGAACGCTTCTCTCTTCGGCAGGGCAAGGGCGGAGCCGACACCTTAGTTTACACCCGCATAGGGCGCGACTGGAGCTCTCAGATGAGATGTCTTGGGTACTAGAGAGTTGCGAGCGAGCCGCCGCCACCGGCGCACTCGCCCCTGTCCAACAAGGCGGCTTACGTCCGCGGCCGATCGATAATGTCGTCGATCAGGCCGTATTCTCGCGCCTGCTGCGCCGTCATCGAAAAATCCCGGTCCGTGTCGCGCTCAATCTGCTCCACACTCTGCCCAGTGTGGGTCGCCATAATTTTGTTCATCAACTCGCGAATCCGCAAAATCTCTCGCGCATGGATGTCGATTTCTGTCGCCTGCCCGCTGATGCCACCTCCCATAATCAACGGCTGATGGATCAAAATGCGCGCGTTCGGCAGCGCAAACCGCTTGCCCTTTTTGCCCGCCATCAGCAAAAACGCCCCCATGCTCGCCGCCTGACCAATGCACAAAGTCTGCACATCGTTCTTGATGTACTGCATCGTGTCGTAGATCGCCATCCCCGCCGTAATCGATCCACCCGGCGAGTTGATATACAGCTGAATGTCCTTTTCCGGGTCCTCGCCACTCAAAAACAGGAGTTGCGCAATGATCACGTTCGCAATGTTGTCGTCGATCGGCGTTCCCAGAAAAATAATGTTGTCGCGCAGCAGACGGCTGTAAATGTCGTAGGCGCGCTCGCCTCGACTCGTCTGCTCGATCACCATCGGTACCAGTCCCATGTCGCTCCGTTTCCTCTGTTCCGTTGCTGCTCTGTTCGGTTTCTCTACTGTTCTTCCGTGTGACGCGCTTAGACTCTCTTACCGAGCCAGCCGTTCAAAAAGCGCCGTACCCGCCCGCTCCCGCCGCATCTGCTCGCGAATCCGGTTCAAACCGCCATCCTTGGTCAACCGCTCCCGCAAGGTCTCGAGCGGCTCCCGGCTCTGCAAGGACAACATCAGCAGCTCCTGATCCAGATCTTCGTCCGAGAGCTCCACGTTCTCCGCATCCGCAATCCGGTCAAGCAGCATCGACGCCCGTACCTCGTTGGTCGCCTGGTCGCGCTGTGCCTCGCGCAGCCGGCCGAAGTCGAGCTTCCGCATCTCCTCCGGCGTCATGCCCTGCTGCGCCAGCGCCCGCAGACCACGATCCAGCCGCGCCTCAATCTGCTGCTGCACAAACGTCTCCGGAACCGGAAACTGATACCGCCCGATCAGCTCCTCCAGCATCTTGTCCTTGGCCTGGTTCTCAAGCGCCTCCCGCTTGCGCCCGGCGGTGTGCTCGCGCATCTGCCGCTCAAAGTCTTCCCAGCTTTCATACGACCCGAGCTGCGACGCAAACTCCGCATCCCGCTCCGGATACACCTTGCGCTTGATCGCCTTCACCGTGACGTCATACGCCACCGTCTTGCCGGCCAGACGAGCTTCGCCGAACTCCGGTGGATACACCACCTCAAACGTTAGCTCCTGCCCCGGCTTCGCTCCGCGTAACCCCTCATTGAACGCCGGCAGCGTATTGTGGCCACCGATCTCGATCAGCACATCATCGCCCGTCACCGGCTCTTCCGCCGTCTCTGCGCACTCAACACCGTCCTCGGTCACAGTCTGCGCCACGCCCCGGATCTCGCCGCGAAACTGGATCTCCGCCCAGTCCCCATCCGCCAGCGGTCGATCCTCCTCGACCGGCTCCACCACCGCATGCTGGTCAAGCACCCTCTGCAACTCCGACTCGTACTCGCCCTCCGACAGCGCCACGTCCGGCCGTCGCACATCGACGACCTCATACCCCGTGATATCAATCTCCGGCATCACCTCAAACGCGGCCTTGAACCGCAGCGGTTGCCCATCCACCAGCTGCAAGTCCAACAGCTGCGGCTCCGACACCGGTCGCACCTTCTGCTCGTCGATCGCCCGCCGGAATCGCTCCGATACCAGATTTTCGAGCACCTCCTGCCGCAGCTCCTTGGCAAACTTCGACCGCACCAGCGACTCCGGCACCTTGCCCGCACGAAACCCCGGAATTCTTGCCAGCTTCTGATACCGCTTGATGGACGTCCGAAAGCTCTTCGAAACGTCCTCCGCGCTCGCCTCTACCTCGATCTCCCGCAGAAGCTCCGGATTCAAGGCCGGCCTATGCCCGTGCGCATGGCTGTGGTCCTGCCCGTGCTCATCCGTCTGCTCGGGCGTCACTGCGTCCGGAGCGGCCATCGCCTGCTCTTCGTCCACACCTGCCAACGGCGCTTCACTCGTCTCGGTTGTCTCTGTCTGACTCAAGTTCGTCTTCCCATCCTCAAAGAAATTCCGGGCCGGCAACCCATCTAGCCTCGCTGGAAGCAGCCAAAACTCCGCTCTCTTCTGTGCCGAAATGCCCTCTTCCCACTCTACGAGCCTTGCCGGGGAGGGTCAAACCCTAAGAGCTGGCTGGACTCCACCTCCGCCCAGGAAGTACCAGCCAGATCCTACGCATTCAGCGTCTTCGCCTTATAAGTCCAAACGGCCGGAACAGCCGCTTTGCGGAGAGTGCGCATCTTACGGAAAAGTCTGAGGCGAGAGACGGGGCACAACTTTATCCGGTGAGTCCAAAAATCGAGCCCGCAAAGAGGTGTGTGTGATGGCAAGTACTGAAGAGATCGTGGCGAAAGTCGGGCAGCTAAAAAAGAGGTTCGGTCTGAACTCGGCCGAAGCCCATCCGAAGTACATACCCTCTCTGGCAAAGGGTTTGATCGCGGGCCTGATGGGCGGCCTAGTCGCCACCGCGGTGAAGACAATCGCCGAGAAGTTTTATCCGCCGCGGACAGAAGGCCAAACCCCGGCTCCGGCCGTGCTCGCCGACAAGGTCGCGGGCCACGAGCTTTCAAGGACAAAGAGCGTCGCCGCTACGGAGGCGATCCACTGGACCTTTGGCGCGATGGCCGGTGCCGCTTATGGAGCTCTGGTCGAATACTATCCGGCCGCCTCAGCGAAAGAGGGCGCTAGCTTCGGCGTGGCGCTCGAGGGTCTCACCCACGAGTCCGTGCTTCCGGCAATGGGACTCAGCGGAAATCCGACACGGCGCGAACACACCAGCGAACTTGCCACGCATGTCGCCTACGGCGTGGTTACCGAACTGGTTCGCGGAATCGTCCGACGCGCGCTCAAGTAGACCTGACTGCAGTCCTGAACTTGACTTCAGTCCTGAATGGCTTCCTCCAGACCGCCCCATTACTATCGTTTGGAGTTGCTCTATATCCATCTGCCTCAGCGCCGAGATGCGATATGATAGAGAAAGTGAACCCGGCAACAAGCCGGATGTGTCCAGCGTTAGACGGCCTCCGCGCAAGCGTGGTACCAGTCTAGAGAGAACGGTATGGACGGCAGCTGAGGACGGGAGATCCTGAGGCCCACTAGGGCCGCTACCGCGGCTCGGTAACGTGCATCGGAGTCTCCAATTTGGCAGACGTCTGCCAGGTGTGTATATGTTCTCGGCTTACGCGCGCCGAGGAAGTAAGGGATTTTTGAAAAGGACGGTCGTTCCGGGAGGGTTGTGCGCCCTACCTGATCTAGGTTCGACCGGCGTACCAGATCTTTTCTGGTCATCCAGGCGCTTGCCACAACTGGGCAAACGTCCGGCTCGGAAACCGGCAGAGCGGCAGGCGTTGTGCCTGACGCCTGCCTATCAACTCTGCCGATCGTTGTTCGCCTGACCGTTTTGCGCTGTGAAGAAATGAAGTTCGACTGAAGTGCAAGGCAGCATTCGGCCGAAAGAACCTTACGGCTGCCGAATAGAGACCTACTCCGTCGCGGAGCCTGAAGACGATCTGAAGCTAGGAAAGGAGAAGCTGCGGCACGAAAGTGAAAACAGGCAACCCGGAGGGAAAGATCGTTTGAGCATCCGAAGCTCCCTTCAGCATGGATGCAGTCGATGTTCGGCTTCGAATCTACAGAGAGGCAACATCCAGATTGGGCCTCCCACCAACGCCAACGTCCGACCTCTACATCTCAGCTAGGTACCAAAGTACGAAGCACGTCCACTTCCTTTAGTACAGAGAGGCGAGTCTTGCAAAGCAAACCACCCACATCTCCAAGCGATAGCAGCACCGACCGGACCGCACTTCTTACCGGAACAGACCCGTCTCTGGACCTGATCTGTTTCAGTCATCTGCGCTGGCATTTTGTGACCCAGCGACCGCAGCACCTCCTCTCGCGCTGCGCATTTGAGCGCCGGGTCTTTTTCTGGGAAGAGCCCATCATCGAAGAAGCAACCTCGGCCGCAGCTTGGCTTGAGATCCTGCAAGAAGAAAAAACTCTCTGGGTACTGCGGCCGCATCTGCCGGCCGGCGCGGACGCCAACGCCGCGCAGCGCGAGATGCTCCAGAACTTTCTCGGCGAACACAGGGTGGAGAACTTCGTCGGTTGGTTCTACACGCCCATGGCGCTCGGCTTTACCGACCATCTTCGACCTGCTGTGACCGTATACGACTGCATGGACGAACTCAGCGGTTTCCAGGGCGCGCCTCCCGAGCTGAAGGCTCGCGAGCAGGAGCTGTTTCAAAAGGCCGACGTCGTCTTCACCGGGGGAATGAGCCTTTACGAGAGCAAGCGCCGCCAACACGCAAACGTCCACGCCTTTCCCAGCTCGATCGACGTCCAGCACTTCGAGAGCGGCGCCGGCATCGCCGATCCAACCGACCAAGCTTCCATCCCGCACCCGCGCGTTGGCTTCTACGGCGTCCTGGACGAGCGCTTCGACCACATCCTGATGAGCGCCGTGGCCCGTCTCCGGCCGGACATCCACTTCGTCCTCATCGGACCGGTCGTCAAGATCGATCCAGACCTCCTCCCGCAAGGCGCCAACGTCCACTATCTCGGCGCAAAGACTTACGCCGAGCTCCCTCGCTACCTCGCCCATTGGGATGCGGCCATGCTCCCATTTGCTCTCAACGATTCCACCCGCTTCATCAGTCCCACAAAGACCCCCGAGTACCTCGCAGCCGGCAAGCGCGTCGTTTCGACTCCTATTCACGACGTAGTCCGTGGGTATGGAGACGAGGGCCTGGTCGCGATCGCCGACACCCCGGCAAGCTTTGCCCTGGCACTCGACGCCGCACTCACCAAACCTGCCGAGTCCTGGAAAGGGTCTGTCCAGCTAAAGCTTGCAAAAAACTCCTGGGACCGCACCTGGGCCGCCATGTGGGCCGAAATCGAGAAGGTGCGACCCCAGACTTCCGCTCCGCTCGCCAGCCGCATCCGCGTCAGCGCGCTTCCGCTCGCCAGCGACCGCTCTCCGGCGACCCCAGGTAGCCGCTCTCTCACGAACACACCCGCTCTGCTCCTCAACACATTCAAGACCGAACCCATCAGCACCCTGCTCGAAAACGGCGATGACGCCGACATGAGCGACGCAGTGCTGACCGACGCGGATGTGGCCGACACAGACCTCACCTCCGGATCTCCAACCATCACCTCCGCCAGCCGCGGTTCGAGCCTTCTCACGACCAACGTCAGCTCCCGCCCTCTGCGTTCGGAGCGCTATGACTACCTGGTCGTCGGCGCTGGTTTTGCCGGTGCCGTCCTCGCCGAACGCCTCGCCTCCGTCATGGGCAAGCGCGTGCTCATCATCGACAAGCGCGACCACGTCGGCGGCAACACCTTCGACTTCTATGACGAGTCCGGAATCCTGATCCACAAGTACGGTCCGCACATCTTTCACACCAACTCGACCGAAGTGGTCGAATATCTGTCGCGCTTCACCGCCTGGCGACCGTACGAGCACCGCGTCCTCGCCAGCGTCGACGGACATCTGCTCCCGATACCCATCAACCTCGACACCATCAACCAGCTCTACGGCCTGTCGCTCGATGCGCAGGGCATGAAGGACTTCCTCGCCGCCCGCGTTGAAACCCCGGAGTTGATCCGCACCTCCGAGGACATCGTTGTCAGCCGCCTCGGCCGCGAGCTCTACGAGAAGTTTTTCCGCAACTACACGCGCAAGCAGTGGGGTCTTGATCCATCCGAGCTTGACAGCTCGGTCGCAGGCCGCATTCCTGTCCGCTACGATCGCGACGACCGCTACTTCACCGACACCTTCCAGGCCATGCCGCGCGACGGCTTCACCCGGTTGTTTGAGCGGATGCTCGACCACAAAAACATTACCGTCCAAACCTCGGTCAACTACGCCGAGGTCGTCAAGACGTACCCTGTCGCGAAGAAGATCTTTACCGGCCCGGTCGATGAATACTTCAGCTACAAGTTCGGTCCTCTACCCTACCGATCGCTCGAGTTCAAACACCAGAACTTCAAACGGGAGATCTACCAATCGGCCGCCGTCGTCAACTACCCCAACGACCACCCCTACACCCGCGTGACCGAGTTCAAGTACCTCACCGGACAGGTTGCCTCGAACACCAGCGTGGTCTTTGAATATCCGCAGGCAGAGGGCGATCCTTACTATCCAATCCCCCGCCCCGAGAACGCGGCTATCTACGCGAAGTACAAGGCACTCGCGGATCGTACGGAAGATGTCCACTTCGTCGGCCGGCTGGCAACCTATCGCTACTACAACATGGACCAGGTAATCGCGCAGTCGCTCACCACCTTCCGCCGCATCCTCGAGAGCGCCGGGTCGGTCATGCTTACGCTCGGAAGCACGGGCAAGGAACTCGTCGGGCTTCGCTGATCTACGTCTCATTGATGTGGGTGCGGATCATCTTTCTTGACCGTACCCACATCGGCTGCACTCGGACCCTTTGCAGTGCTGTAAAGATACCTCCCGACAACGTTCACACCATAGCAAGGCCCGGCAGCCCGGTACCTGTGCATCCCTATAATCGTCATCAGAATTACAAGTCTCTGAGGGCTTCATGAGGAGCCGTATAAACAGGGCACAAGGATCTGATGAAGACGGTTCCTCGGAAGGTAGTGATCGTGGGCGCGGGCCCTGGCGGTCTGGCAGCAGCTCTTCTCCTGGCAAAATCCGGAGTCGAAGTCACCGTCCTTGAACGCGCCTCGCAGGTCGGTGGCCGCACCACAACCATCGAGCAGGACGGCTTCCGCTTCGATCTCGGACCGACCTTCTTTCTCTACCCGCGCGTCCTGCGCGAGATCCTCGCCGCCGCCGGATACGATCTTGATCAAGAGATCCCGATGAAGCGGCTCGATCCGCAGTATCGCCTTGTCTTTGGTGGAGGCGGCGAACTACTGGCCACGCCAGACGTCGACCGCATGGCCACGGCGATTGCCGCTATATCACCCACGGATGCTCTCCGCTTTTACCACTTCATCACGCACAACCGCAACAAACTCGCGAAGTTTCTGCCCTTTCTTCAGTCGCCTTTTGAGAGCTGGCGCGACCTCGCCAAGCCCGAGATGCTGAAGCTGCTGCCGTTGCTTGCGCCCTGGCGATCGCTCGACAAAGACCTCCAGGTGCACTTCAAAGACGAGCGCATCCGTCTCGGCTTCAGCTTTCAGTCAAAGTACCTGGGCATGTCGCCGTTTCGGTGTCCCAGTCTCTTCTCGATCCTGTCGTTTCTCGAGTACGAGCACGGCGTCTTTCACCCCGAAGGCGGCTGCGGCGCCGTCACGCGATCGCTTGCCCGCATCGCCCGCGAGATGGGCGTGCAGATCTGCCTCAATGAGCCGGTCGAAAAGATCCTCGTCGAAGGTGGACGCGCGATCGGCGTCCAAACCGCTCACCGCAGTCTGCCGGCAGAAGCCGTCGTCGTCAACGCCGACTTTGCCGGAGCCATGAAGCGTCTCGTGCCCAATCACCTCCGCACCAAGTGGACGGACGAGAAACTCGAAAAGAAGCGCTTCTCCTGCTCCACGTTCATGATGTATCTGGGCATCGACGGGGTCTACGACGACGTTTCGCACCACACGATCTATCTTGCCGAAAACTACCGGCAAAATCTCAAGGACATTGAGGAGCTCCACGAACTCTCGGCCAATCCTTCCTTCTACGTGCAGAATGCCGGCGTGACCGATGACTCGCTTGCCCCCAAAGGCAAGAGCACGCTCTACGTCCTTCTTCCCGTCACCCATGAATCCGACAAGGTCGACTGGGCGAAGGAGCAGTCGCGCTTCCGTTCGCTCGCGCTGGAGCAGATCAAAAAGATCGGCATCACCGACGTCGAAAAGCGCATCCGCACCGAACGCGTTCTCACGCCGGCCGGTTGGACCGAGGAGTTCGGCCTCTACAAAGGCGCGACCTTTTCGATGGCACACTCGCTCGACCAGATGCTCCACCGGCGCCCGCACAACCGCTTTGAAGACATCGACAGCATGTACCTCGTTGGCGGAGGAACGCACCCAGGCAGCGGCCTGCCGGTGATCTTCGAGTCCGCGCGCATCACCTCGCGCCTGCTGCTCGAAGATCTCGGCGTCGAATCGCAATGGGAAACTGGAGCTTTCTCCGATCACGCCGTCACTGAATCCGAGTCCGAGGCCCAGATCTTCGGAGTTGCGTCGTAGCGATGTCTCTCTCCGCTCTTCGTGAGCCGATCGCTGCTCTGGTGGCCAGCCCGGCCGTGCCTCCCGAGCTCACACCGGAGCCGGCCTCAGAGATACATCCTCTCAGCTCGTCTCAGGAGACCGCTTCTCAACCAGATCTCTCCGCGGCACATACCCGACCCGACCGCGAAGCGCAGCTCCGCTGGTCGAGCGAGCCCATAGCGGCGCGCCTTCGCGTTCTCCGTCGCGTCCGCCACGCACTCGCAGGCATGTCGGAGCCGATCACCCAAGCTATTGCGCCGGATCTCTCGCGCACGCCCGCCGACACCCTCGCCGCCGAGCTCTTGCCGCTGCTCGAAGCCATGCGCTTTCTTGAGCGGTCGGCCGCCGCCATCCTCCGCCCGCGACGCCTCGGCCGCCGCGGTCTGCCCTTCTGGCTTAGCGGCATTGAAGCAGAGATCCGCCGGATCCCGTTCGGCCGTATCCTCATCCTTGGGCCTGCAAACTACCCGCTCTTCCTCCCCGGCGTTCAGGCTGCCCAGGCGCTGGCCGCCGGCAATGCGGTTGTCTGGAAACCCGGTCGCGGCGGCGCTCCCGTCGCCCACATCTTCGCCGACGCTCTGCTCGCCGCTGGCCTACCGCAAGGCCTCCTCACCATTACGGGCGAGAGCGTAAGCGCCGCCGAATCCGCCATCGATGACGGAGTTGACAAAGTCTTTCTCACCGGCTCGGCCGAGACCGGTCGCACCCTGCTTCGCACCCTCGCCGCGACACTCACGCCTGCGGTGGTCGAGCTCTCCGGCGCGGACGCAGCCATCGTCCTCCCTGGGGCCGACCTCGGCCAGGTCGCCCGTGAGCTCAGCTTCGGCATACGCCTGAATGGATCGGCCACCTGCATGGCGCCACGCCGGGTCCTTCTTGTCGATCAACTTCCTGCCGACCGCGACCGCCTGCTTGCCCTACTCCGACACGAACTCGCCGCCGTTCCCGCCGTCAACCTGCCCGCAAGCACGCGACAGCAGCTGCGCAGCCTGGTCGAAGACGCCCTCACACGCGGAGCGCATCTGCTGAACCCAGCTGCCCTCAGCGAAGGTCCCCTGCGGCCTGTGGTTCTCCTCAACGGAAGGCCCGAGATGCCCGTGGCGCAGGCCGATATTTTCGCGCCCGTGCTCACTTTCATCGACCTCCCGGACGTCGCCGCCGTGGTCCGAGCCCAGGACGTGTGCCCGTTCGCTCTGACCGCTTCCATCTTCGGCCCCGAGCCTGCGGCCCAGGCGCTGGCGTCGCGCCTGACCACCGGCACCGTCCTTATCAACGACATCATCATCCCAACCGCGGATCCACGCGTGCCCTTTGGAGGCCGGAAGTCGAGCGGCTTCGGCGTTACCCGCGGTGCCGAAGGCCTGCTCGAGATGACCGCCGTCCAGGTCGTCAGCGTCCGTCGCGGCCGCGACACTCGTCACTACGACGCTACAGACATCCGCCACCAGGAACTCTTCGCCGGCATCGCCCGGTTGGTGCACGGCGGCCAGAGTTGGGGGCAAAAATTCGGAGCGCTCCGGCAGGTCGCCAGAGCCGGACGTAGGCTAAGTCAGAAAAGTTCAGATTCAGGAGCACATTTAGAATGAGCGGCATGCATGTCGGTGTGATCGGTTCGGGATTGGCAGGCCTAGCTGCGGCGTGTACGCTCGCCGCCCGTGGGCATCAGGTCGAGGTCTTCGAAAAAAACCCGTGGCTCGGCGGAAAGGCGGCCCAGCTCGCCGAACAGGGCTTTCGCTTCGACATGGGCCCGACCATTCTTATCCAGCCCTCCGTTCTTCGCAAGATCTTCGAGGAGGCTAATCGTAACCTCGACGATTACATAACCATGGTCCGCCTCGATCCCCAGTGGCGCTGCTTCTTCGACGACGGCAAGGTGATGGACCTCAAGGACGACCCGCGCGAGATGGCCGCGTCGCTCGACGCTATCTGGCCGTCAATGGGCCAGGGCTACCTGAAGTTTCTCGAAACGTCCGAGAAACTTCACTCCATCTCCGACCGCTTCTTCTTCTGGCGCTCCATCGGCTCCATGCGCGACACCATGGACATCGGCGGTGCCTTCGACCTCAACGTCCTTAAAGACGTCATGCGCATGCGGCTCGGCAAAACGGTAACCGGCACCGTCCGCGAGTTCATCCCGGACGCGAACACCGCCCAGATGCTCGACCACTTCGTGCAGTACGTCGGCTCCTCGCCCGACGCCTCGCCCGCGATCCTCTGCTCTATCGGCCACATGCAGATGGAGGAGGGTATCTGGTACCCGATGGGCGGCACGCGCGCCGTGCCCGAAGCTTTGGTGAAACTTGCGACCGAGCTCGGCGTGGTCTTTCACACCTCCACCGACATCGCCCGCCTTCTGACCGACGCACCGCACCATGGTGCGCGCGCAGCCCGCCGCGTCACCGGCCTTGAGACTACCGGAGGGGCGATCTACCGCTTTGACTCCATCATCTCGAACTCCGACGCTGTTCGAACGCATCGCGAGCTGCTCGGCGGCGCCGCCGGCCGCAAGTTCGACGAAAAGCGCAAATACGAGCCCGCCTGCTCGGGCGTCGTGCTCTATCTCGGCCTCAACAAGCGCTATGACCACCTCGCCCATCATGACTTCGTCTTCTCACGCGACGCGCATGAGGAGTTCCGCCACATCTACGATCTCGGTGAGCCCGCGCCTGACCCCACCTGCTACCTGGCTGCTACAGCGCAGACAGATTCCTCGTCAGCACCACAAGGCGGAGACGCGCTCTATGTGCTCGTCCACACGCCGTACCTGCGCCCGCACCACGACTGGCGCAAGATGTTCCCCGCCTACCGTCAGGTCATCCTCGACAAGTTGAAGCGCACTGCCGGCCTGACCGACATCGAGGATCGCATTGTCTTTGAATCTGCGCTCACGCCCCTCGACATCCACGAGCGCTACCGCGTCCTGAACGGCGCTATCTATGGCATCTCGAGCCACGGTCTTTACCATGGGGCCTTCAAACCGGCCAATCGCAGCCGCGAACTGGAGGGCTTGTATCTTGCCGGCGGTGCGGCGCACCCTGGCCCGGGTATGCCGATGGTGATGATGTCTGGCTGGATCGCGGCGGACGAGCTCGATCAGCAGGCGCGCAGAGCCGTTGCCTGACACCTTGCGGCAGCCGACATATAGTCCCAGCCCAGACTCCATCCCGGACCGCGCGATACACTACGGTGCGAGGTGAGGTGAGGACGTTGGAGCAGCTCGATCGCAAGCCACAGGGCGAGCCGGTGCAGATCGCGATACCGCGCATCCAGATCCCACGCATCTCGGCGACGGGCCTGTTTTTCTTTCGCGGGCTTGTCCGCCGCTACTTCCGGCGGCACTTTCACGCAGTCCGCGTCAGCTGCGCCGAGCACCTCAGGCAACAGACCGGTCCCTTGATCGTCTACGCTAACCACAGCAGCTGGTG
Organism: uncultured Acidobacteriaceae bacterium; assembly: GCA_964248505.1. Lineage (GTDB taxonomy): Bacteria > Acidobacteriota > Terriglobia > Terriglobales > Acidobacteriaceae > Edaphobacter. Next base: position 83,532 of record CAXTYQ010000003.1, on the reverse strand, counting down.
GGACCCGATGGTCTGCTTTCTGCTCAGCGCGGAACTCCTCCCCGGCCGCCCACACTTCGCCCCGATGGACGCAGCCGCACTCCAGCGCTACTCGGTCCTCGGGCGCCTGGGCATCTTTCCCGTCCAGATCGAGAGCGCGCGTGGAGCGGTCCAGTTCCTTCGCACCGGCGAGGCAATCGTCCGTTCGGGCGGCGTCCTCTGGGTGACGCCGCAGGGTCGTTTCGCCGATAACCGCGAGCGTCCGCTGGTCTTCAAGCCGGGTCTGGCCGCACTCGCCGCCCGCCTGGGCACATGCACGGTCCTTCCGCTCGCCATCGAGTACACCTTTTGGGACGAGCGCAAACCCGAGACGCTCCTGCACTTCGGCCAGCCGGTCCATGTCGCGGGCGAACGCGCGGACGTTATCGAAGCTCGTCTCCTCGACGCCCTCGCCATCGCCATGGACCAGCTTCGGGCAAAGGCCCTGGCGCGCGACAGTCGGGGCTTCGACATCACGTTGGCGCGTGGTGTGGTCGGAGCCGGTGGGATGTACGCCTTCGGCAAACGGCTTCGCGCGCTCGCCACGAGGCAGAGCTATCGTGCGGAACACAGCCGTTCGCCCGACTCACCCGGTGGCACGCCGGACGGCACGCCCGAGCTGCGCTCATGATCCTCCTCACCCTGGCCATCGGTGCCATGCTCACCGCACTCGCTCCCGCCGTGCTCTTCTGCGCCAATCTGCGTAAGTACGTCGCGCCACCGGCATGGTCTCCTGACGCCTCGCCTACCCGCGTCTCCGTCCTCATCCCCGCCAGGGACGAGGAGCTCTCGATCGAGGCCGCTCTCCGCAGCGTCCTCGCAAGCTCCGGGGCGATAGTCGAAGTCATCGTCATGAACGATGGCTCGACCGACCGCACCGCCGCCATCGTCGAGACGCTCCGGGCCGACGACCTCCGCGTCCAACTCCGGGACGCACCTCCGCTCCCGCGCGGCTGGAACGGCAAACAACACGCCTGCTGGGCGCTCGCGCACGCCGCCCAAAATGATATCTTGTGCTTTGTCGACGCCGACGTCCGCCTCGAACCCGAGGCGATCGCCCGCATGTCCGCCTTTCTCGACAGCAGCAACGCGGCTTTGGTCAGCGGCTTCCCTCGCCAGATTACGTCCACCACCCTCGAATGGGTGCTGCTGCCCTTGATCCACTTCGTCCTGCTCGGCTTCCTTCCACTCGACCGCATGCGGGCGGGCACCGATCCGTCGTTCGCTGCTGGATGCGGCCAATTCCTCATGGTTCGTCGCGAGGCCTACTTCGCCTCCGGCGGTCATGCCGCCATCCGTGAAACCATGCACGATGGTCTGCGGTTGCCCAAGCTCTTCCGCCAGCACGGCTACCGCACGGACCTCGCCGACCTGACCGCCTTTGCTCGGTGCCGCATGTACACCACCGCTGGGCAGGTATGGCAGGGCCTCGCCAAGAACGCAATTGAGGGGCTCGGCGCACCCGCCCGCATCGTGCCCATCACCGTGTTGCTCCTCCTCGGACAAGTCATTCCGTTCGCTCTCGCCGGTTGGCTTCTTCTCTCCCATGCGCACGTCAGAACTGGGCTTCTTATCTGCGCCGTAATCGCTAGTCTAGCCGCGTGGCTGCCCCGGGTTCTAGCCTCGGTGCGCTTCTGTCAGCCGATGCAGAGCGCGCTCCTGCACCCCGTCGGTATCGTCCTTCTGCTTGCGATCCAGTGGTACGCCCTGGGCCGCAAACTTTTGGGCGGCACCGTCAGCTGGCGGAACCGCGCCTACGCGAACGAGTGACTTACTCGGGCGCAGACGCGCGGCCAAATCGCTACACACCCTTTTTCATTGGCTCCCACACAAACTTGTGGATCTGCAGTGACAGCCTGGCCGGCAGGCCATCCTCCAGCATCCATTCGACGATCGCGCGCGGGTCGAGCACCATGTTCTCCGCCGACCGCACCGGGCTCGGCGTCTTGGTGAACGCCGGCGAAAGCAGGATATTGCCCGCAATTTGATCAAGTTCGTTGGTCCGAATGAAGTCGCGAGCAAACTCATAGTCCGCGCGATCGCTCAGGACAAACTTCACCTCATCGTCCCGCGTCAACGCCTGAAGATTTTCCATGCGAAACGATCCAAAGGCCGCGCCTGCACCTGGGCACTTCACATCCACAATCTTGTGCACCGCTTTGGGCACGTCTGCCAGCGGCCGCTCACCCGAGGTCTCTATCATCAGCTCGTACCCGCCGTCGAGCAGAGTACGCATCAACGGCAAGAGCTCGCGCGCCTGCAGCATCGGCTCGCCGCCCGTGAACTCGACCAGCCGGCACGGCGCCAGGGTCTCTATCTCGCGGCAGATCTGCTCGTTTGGCCAGGGTTTTCCGCCAGTGAACGTGTACTCGGAATCGCACCACGCACACCGCAAGTTGCACCCCGCCAGACGCACAAAGATGCACGGCAGACCGGCGAAACTCGACTCACCCTGAACCGATTTATAGAGCTCAATAAGATACATACGCCTTTAGGACATCAGCTCCTGCAGAACTGGAAGACCCGCTAGCTCCCTGGCTCGACTTAGTCGCCGGTCAAGCGTAGCAATCGGTAGCTGAAGCCGAAGCCCAAGTTCTAGATACACCGCGTCGTACGCCGTTAGCCCAAACTTCGCCATCAAAGGCAACAGATCTCCTGCTTCGATCGCTGTTCGATCCGTGGTGATTGGTGTACTGGCCAGAAGATCTAAAGCATTCTTCACCGTCACGCCGCTGATAACCCCATTCTTGAGCTTGTTCCCTAAGATGTTTCCCACCTCAAGATGCCACAACGCGGGTACGATCGCGCCCCTAGCTTCCGCAAGCTCATGGACTTTGAGCGTGTCTTCAGCAGCCTCCATCGGCAAGCACCAACTCAGAGCCACAGAGCTGTCCAGAACAAAACCGCTCAATATCGGTGGCCTTCATGCGCCGTTCGCCGCCACTCCGTATGCCTGGAAGATTCTTGTTGCAAATCAGGATTCCGGCTCAGAATCCACGCTCGCCCCTCGGCCGGCGTTTGGATGTTAGCGTCAACATCCTCGGTCAAAGGCGAATGCACAGACAGAGAACCAGACCTCTGCCCTGCCTGCGATGCGAGCGCGTTCTCCGAACCCTGTCTCATAGTACGAGTATAAATGACGTCACTTTCCCCACTTACTCGTAGTACCGAGCAAAGCTCGTATCCGTCTCGTACAACGTGCAGTCCTTGACCCGCACTCGGCCGCCGGTCATTTCAGAGAGCTGGGCCGCAGTTTCCTGGTAGAAATAACGCGCCAGGTTTTCCGCCGAAGGATTGACCTCTGCGTCAAACGGCTTCAGATCGTTGATCATCTGGTGGTCCAGACGATCGACCACCGGCCGCATTACCTGCTTCAAGAGCTTGAAGTCCAGCAGCAACCCGGCCTCGTCCAGCTCCGACCCTATCAGCGTCACAAACACCTTATAGTTATGACCATGCGGGTTCTCGCACTTGCCCCGATAGTTCCGGAGATAGTGCCCCGACGAGAACCCGGCTTCAACAGTCACCTCATACATCAGCACGAACTTCCCTTCCCTTTTCGCGACAACATGCTCATGGCAATATCTCTGGGGCTCCCTCGGCTCTCTGCCGCAAGACACCTCTCGCACAAAGTGCCCGACATGCGCCAAACTCGATTGTAGCGGCTCTCGTCCAGGCTACGTGCTGGGCAACATTCCAGCCCCGATCCGAAAGAGAACACCATGCCCCTCACGACACTAGATATCAGCGCCGCCCTGATCGTAATCGATCTGCAAAAAGGAATCCTGAGTCTACCCACAGCGCACCCCGCCGCCGAGATCGTCGATCGATCCGCCCGTCTCGCGCGAGCCTTCCGCCGTCGAGGCCAGACGGTCGTCCTCGTCAACGTGACCGCGCCGGCGCTCGGCCGGACCGACGTAGGCACCCGAAACTTCTCCTTCCCCGACGGCTGGACCGAGCTCGTCCCGATCTGGAGCAGCAACCCGAAGACTACCTCGTCAGCAAGCAGGCACCGGGCGCGTTCATCGGCACATCGCTCCACCAGCACCTCCGCGAGCGCGGCGTCACCCAGGTCTTCATCACCGGCATAGCGACCAGCGCCGGCGTCGAAGCCACCGCGCGCAGCGCCTACGACCACGGCTACAACGTTGTCGTCGTCGTCGATGCGATCACAGACCGGGATCTCGACACAAATCGGTACTTCCTCGAAAACATCCTTCCCAGAATCAGTGAAACGGAGACAACCCAGAACGTCTTGGACCGACTGCAAAACTCCACCGACCCGACCGCCGTTTCGCCCGTCCGCACCTAAGGCGACATCGAGGCGAGGCTCCGGCCTCCGATTCCGCCTACTGGCTCCGCTGCCGCCTGTTCCGCTTTGCGGCCTCCGACCGCCGCTCCGCCTGCTCAAACAGCGACGACAGAACCCCCGCAAGCGCCACCACCAGAGCCACCACCAGCATCCCGAGACCCGTTGTCCGCCACAGCGACACATCGCCCGGAGACCCCGGCTGCTCCGCAATATTGGTATACGCGAGCCCACACGACACTGCGGCAAACAAAGCCAGAGTGGCCGCGAGAATAAACAGATTCCGTCCCATAACTGGGTGCACCCAAAAAGCAGAATAGCGCAGAGCGGCGGTCGATCTCACGGCGGCGCCGCGGGTGATTTTGACCGGAACAACGTAGCCCGCCGCCCACACCCCACAGACGATCCCCAAAACCTCCTGTCTCTTCACAAAGACCCCTCGACAGCTACTGCCGAGGTGGTGTATTTTTCTTCCACGGAGCCCGGCAGTCTCCGTTCACGCCTGGCATCCTGGTGACCCTCGGTGCAGTGCATAGACGTCCTAGGAGGTCTGCTTTATGAGCAGAAGTGCGATACGTGTCCTACTCGGTCTTCTGATGTACGCAGGTGTAGCCCTCTTCTGCGTCCCCTCCGTTCTCGGCAAAGTAGATGGACTCGCAGGCTTTCAGCTCGCCGGAGCAGCCGGAGCCGTCATCTTCGGCATGCTTCGCTGCTATTGGAGCGAGGAAGATTGCTGGCATCACCGCGTCCGTCCATAACTCAGCATCAGCCGCTCAGAATCAGCGGCCCGCAAAAAATCGCTCCACCTCCGCAATTTCGTCCGTGCGACGGTAAGGCGGCAAGCTGTCGAGAAAGATGCGTCCATAGCGCGATCTCTGCACGCGCGGGTCTAGGAGCATCAGAACGCCGCGATCGTCGAGCGACCGGATCAGCCGGCCAAAGCCTTGCTTCAGCGCCAGGACGGCCTGCGGAACCTGCAGATCGAAGAACGGCTTGCCCCCAGCCGCCTCGATCGCCCGCATCCGCGCCTCGACCACCGGGTCCGACGGCACCGCAAACGGCAGCCGGTCGATGATGACGCACGAGAGCTGTTCGCCCTGCACGTCCACTCCCTGCCAGAAGCTGGACGTCCCAAACAAGACCGCATTCGGCGTGTCGCGAAAATGCTGCAAGAGCACATGCCGCGGCGCCGTCCCGTGGAGCAGAAGTGGATACGGCAACTCCGTCAAGAGCCGATCATGCACCTCGCGCATGTGCCGGTAGCTGGTAAACAAACAAAAGGCGCGCCCCCGCGTGATCTCGAGCACACGCCGTATGCGTTCAACCGAGCGGTCCGTAAATCCGACATCACGCGGATCCGGCATTCCTCCAGGCAGGTACAGGAGCGCCTGTTCGCGATAGTTGAAGTGGCTCGGCACAATCAGCTCCCGGCTGAAGTGCAGCCCCAGCCGATCGCGGATGTGCTTGAAACCGGGCGCTCCATTCCCGCCCGCCACCGCCAGCGTCGCCGACGTCAGGACCACCGATGGAAAGCTCTCAAACAGCGTCTCGGCGAGGATTTCCGATACGTCGATTGGCGTCGCCTGCAGATGCGTTTGGAAAGCCTGCTGTGGCCGGGCGCCGCCGCCCCGAAACCCCTCCTGTCCGCCACCCTTCAACGCCCGCGGACCTGCCGCTGGCCGGCGATCGATCCAGAACACTGTGTTCTGATCCTCGGACTCGAGCAAGAATTTCAGGTGATTGCGAATGTCCACCGCGCGATTGCGTAACCCGGCGATCTCCTCCACATCCTTGACCCGGTCGAGCTCGCCCTCGAGCCGTTGCAGCGCATTCAAAACCGAAAGATACAGATCGCCCGAACTCTCCAAGAAATCCGACCGTCCATGGAACGGCATGCGCCCGACGGTCGCGATCACCGAGGTGTTCTCAGGCTCCTCCGAGCTTGCCGGCAACGCCCCGAAGAACATGCGCGAACGCTCCCGTAGCGTCCCCAGCGCACTCTCGATCGATGAACTCGTCGCTTCCTTCGCCCGCAGCAACATCTCCGTATCCCGCGCTAGATCGTCGAACCGCGCGGTTGATAGCCCTACTCCAAAGTAGGAGCTCGCCACATCTTCGAGCTCATGCGCCTCGTCAAAGATCACCGCCACCGCGTCCGGCAAAATCCCCGCGTCAGGCGCTCCCCCGGCCTGCTGCTTGATCGAAAGATCCGCAAAAAACAGGTGATGATTGACGATGATCAGCTCGCTTTCGAGCGCTTTGCGTCGCATCTCGGTCACAAAACAGCGCTCCCAATCCGGGCACGTTGTCCCCAGGCACGCCTCCGTCCGCGCATCCAGCTTGTGCCACAGCGGGGAGTGCTCCGGCAATGAATCGATCTCCGCCCGATCCCCCGTGCCGGTCGTTCGTTCCCAATGCGAGATCGCCTGAAACTGGCTGATCTCCTCTAAACCATTCAGCAGCGGAGCATCCCGCAACGCATACAACTTGTGCCGGCAAAGATAATTTGCCCGGCCCTTCATGTACGCCACCTTGAGCGGCTCTGCCTGCCCCAGCACCGACTCGAGAAACGGCACATCTTTGAAAAACAGCTGCTCCTGCAGGTTTTTGGTCCCGGTCGATAGGATCACACGGCCGCCGCGCTCTCGGGCGTGCCGCAAAGCGGGCAAGAGATACGCGAGCGTCTTTCCCGTTCCCGTCCCCGCCTCGACGATCAGATGGTGGCCGTCCTTGAGCGCCGCCTCCACCGCTTGCGCCATCGCGTATTGCCCCGGCCGGTGCTCAAAGGCGAGCGACGACCGCGACAACAGCCCGCCTGGCGAAAAAAAATGAAACAACGTCGGTAGCTTCTGCGCCTCACGCGCAACTTCCTTCTTCTGATCGTCAGGATGAAATGGCGCGATCTGGATAGAAGAGGACACGTGCGCTCTCACGATGATAGTGGCCGGCCTGCATCAACTCGCAAACGGACTCTACAAACGTTATCGGCAAAATCCCAAAAACCTTTAGCGCAGATACAGATCTATTTCCGTACGAGCAAGTTCAGTCAGAAGCGCCCTTCTATCGCTTCCCGACGGATTCAACACAGGCATCGCCACGGGGGTCATCTAGCTCCCAAGTGCTTTCTACCGCCCCGTGCAGCGCTGTCACCGGATCCCCCCAGCGGATAGAACTCCATCGCAACCCGCCGCTTGTACCCCAGCTGCTTGAGCCCGCTTGCCCGAAAGCGTAGGGAGCCGGCCTGGCAACGGCAGGCGACCCCGTCGAGCCCAAGCTCCCGCAAGGTAAGCTGAAATGGCGTCCAGAGCAGACGGCGCAGAGACGGCGAGAGAAAGACAGGACAAGGACCATGGCACCGAGAGGCGGCGACAAAAAGCGCTTAGGCAAGAAGCACCGGCAGGCCAGCACTCGGCCGAAAAAAGGCAAGGCACCCCGCACCACACCGGTTACCGGAGCGGTCGCGCCAAAAGCACGCAAAAAGATCGCCTCCAAGCGAGCCGCCGTCGAGAAGGCCGCCCGCACCCCCAGGCGCTCGCCGGAGTTCGAACGCCGGGAGACCATCGCACCCGACTCTGCCGCGCCCGCCCGCTCCAAAGGCCGCATCCGCAAAGGCCCGCAGACAGCGCCCGACGCCGACCCTAACTCCGACGCCCGGCAGTGGCAAGAGGCCGAACGCCTCGCCGATGAGATCGCCGCCCAGTGGGGCCCAGGCCTAAAGCACGAAGGCGGCCCGCTTGGCACCGACCCCGAGCTCGCCGAAGACCCTACCCTGCCGCTGGTCGCCATCTGCGGCCGCCCAAACGTCGGCAAATCCACCCTCTTCAACCGCCTCACCGGATCGCGCCGCTCCATAGTCGGCGACGAACCCGGCATCACCCGCGACCGCATCTACGGCGAGGTCGAGTGGTCCGGCCGCGACGTCCGCCTGGTCGACACCGGCGGCATCGTCCCCGACGACGAGGCCCTCATCCCCAGCGAAATCTTCCGCCAAGCCCAGGTAGCGCTTGCCGAAGCCGACACCATCATCATGGTCGTCGACGGCCGCACCGAGCTCGCCTCCCCCGACCTCGAACTCGCCCGCCTCCTTCTGCGCGGCGGCAAACCGTGCTTTCTCGCCGTCAACAAGATGGACACCGAACACATGTTGGCGGGCGCCGAGAATTTTCGCCGGCTCGGCTTCCGCAACGTCGTCCCAATCTCCGCCGAGCACGGCTCAGGCATCGGCGATCTCCTCGACGAGGTCTTCGCCGTCCTCCCCGCCGCCCCTGAGGTGGAGCCCGAAACCATGCTCACACCGTCTGACGAGATCGAAGAAGACATCGATGGTCCTATCGAAGCCCCGATCTCCGAATCGGGTTTAGCTGCCCAAAAGCCGGGTGCCCCAGGCATCGACTCCGATGCGTCCGATCCTGCTTCAGACGCGGACGTAGCCCCACCCCGCAAGCTCCGCACCCACGGCGAGTTCCAGCAGACCGAAACCAAAATCGCCATCATCGGCCGACCCAACGTGGGCAAATCCACCCTCCTCAACGCGCTCACCGGCACCGACCGCGCCATCGTCTCGCCCATCGCGGGCACCACGCGCGACGCCGTCGACGAGGTCGTCGAGCGCGGCGGCCACAGCTTCCGCTTCGTCGACACCGCCGGAATCCGCCGCAAGGGAAAGACCAAGCTGATGGCCGAGAAACTCTCCGTCATCATGGCCCGCAAACACCTCGAAGCCGCCGACGTCTCCTTGCTCGTCATCGACGCCACCGAGGGCGTAGCCGCGCTTGACGCCAACATCGGCGGATACGCGCACGAGTCCGGCCGGTCCGTCATCATCGTGGTCAACAAGTGGGACCTGATGACCACCCCCGACCGCGCACCCGGCGCCGATCCCAACACCCGCCTCTTCGACGGCAAACCCATCGCCGACAAAAAGGTCTTCGAAGAACAGGTGCGACACGCCCTCAAATATCTGGACTACGCACCGCTCCTCCTCATCTCGGCCGAGCACGGGGTCAACATCACCGAAGTCTTCAAGAAAGTCGAACTCGTCGCCCGCGAACGTCGCAAACGCGTCTCCACCGGCCAGATGAACCGCTTCCTCGAACGCGTCGACTTCCAGAAAGCCTCGGTCCCCATGTCGAAACGCGTCCGCATCTACTACATGACGCAGGCCGCCGTCGCCCCACCCACCTTTGTCCTCTTCACCGACAAAGACGTCAAACTACACTTCTCCTTTGAACGCTTCCTCTCGAACCAGATCCGCGAAGCGTTCGGGTTTATTGGCTCGCCCATCTGGTTCAAAGTGCGAGCCAGAAAAAAGAAGTAGGTTCTACGGCCAGCTCACAGGGCGCGTGAAATCAGCGTGCGCGACAAGCTCGGAAGCAGGCCTGAAATCCGGAAGCTTTGCAAGGACAACCTGCAGCCCGCATTTTTCCCAATTTCATCGCGGAACGCAATCCGTCTCTTTTGTCACGCGCATGAGGGGGTCGGCAGTGAGGAGGTTGACGATGCGCGGCTGGTCGGTCTGAAGGAGGTCGGCGATGTCGAGAGTGACGCGGTGGGCTCGAACTGGAAAGCGGGAGAGATGGAGGCGATGGAGGCGGGCGTTGAACTTTATGCAGCCAGGCATTAACCCGCCGAGGATCGAGGATCTGGCAATCCCCCATTCGTGGCGGCTTTGTACAAAATCGCCGGAGTTCTTGCAGTTACCTCCGGGTGATAATGTTTCCACGATTTCCTCGTCTCCTCTCCAGGGGAATACACTGGAGGTGTAGGTAAGGGTTGTTTCCGGTGACGGATGCAGCCTTAGTGTCCGCCCGCGGCGAGCGGTTATCGCGGGGGAAATGGCAAGGGGAACCAACGGTAGTTGTCTTGGGCCTGCGGGTTTGGGGCGGCGAGCAGTTCTTGAAGGGGAAAAACATGTTCGAACGCTACACGGAGAAGGCGCGGCGGGTAATCTTCTTTGCCCGGTATGAGGCGAGCCAGTTTGGATCGCCGTATATCGAGACGGAGCACCTGTTGCTTGGATTGTTGCGGGAGGACAAAGCGCTGACGAACCGCTTTTTGCGGTCGCATGCGTCGGTGGAGTCGATACGGAAGCAGATTGAGCAGCACACAACGATTCGCGAAAAGGTATCGACCTCGGTCGACCTGCCGCTTTCAAACGAGTGCAAGCGAGTGCTGGCGTATGCGGCGGAGGAGGCGGAGCGGCTTTCGCACAAGCATATCGGGACGGAGCATCTGTTGCTGGGTTTGCTGCGTGAGGAGAAGTGCTTTGCGGCGGAGATCTTGCAGGAACGCGGCTTGCGTCTGCCGGCGATCCGCGAGGAGTTGCAGCGGACGACTCAGGAGAAGGCTCCGGCGCAGAGCGGCACCTCGGGCGGAAAGGGTCAGCGGCAGGAGCAAAGCATGCTGGCCGAGTTTTCGCGCGATCTCACGCAATCGGCGATGGATCAGCAGCTGGATCCGCTGGTTGGGCGGGATACGGAGGTCGACCGAGTGATTCAGATCCTGTGCCGGCGGACCAAGAACAATCCGGTGCTGATCGGAGAGCCGGGTGTTGGTAAGACGGCGATTGTCGAGGGTCTGGCGCAGAAGATCGCCGATGGCGAGGTGCCTTCATTCCTTGCGGACAAGCGGGTGTTGGCGCTTGATCTCAGCTTGATTGTCGCGGGAACGAAGTATCGCGGACAGTTTGAGGAGCGGCTAAAGACGATCATGAAGGAGCTGATGGAGAATCAGAACTCCATCGTGTTTATCGATGAGCTTCACACGCTGGTGGGGGCTGGGTCAGCGGAGGGTTCGCTTGATGCGGCGAATATTTTGAAGCCGGCCTTGAGCCGTGGCGAGATCCAGTGCATTGGAGCGACGACGCCGGCCGAGTACCGGAAGTCGATTGAGAAGGACCGGTCGCTCGAGCGGCGGTTCCAGGCGGTCAAGGTTCCACCTCCAAACGAGGAGGATGCGATCAAGATCATCATGGGGATTAAGGACAAGTACGAGAAGTTTCATGCGGTGAGCTACACGGACGAGTCGATTACTTTTTCAGTGTCGCACTCGAGCCGGTACATCCCTGACCGGTTCTTGCCGGATAAGGCGATCGATCTGATCGACGAGGCGGGGGCGCGGGTGAAGCTGCGACAGACTTCCCTTCCCGAGGAGCTGACCGAGGTTCAAAAGCGGATCAAGTTCATCGTTCACCGGATGGAGAACGCGATCGCGAATCATGAGTTCGAGAAGGCTCGGTTTTACTCGGACGAGGAGCGTAAGGAGCGGGAGAACCTGCGGGCGCTGCGCGACAAGTATCACCTGGATGACTCGTCGGCGGGCATTGTGACGCGCGAGGATATCGAGGATGTCGTGAGCCGGTGGACGGGCGTTCCGATCACGTCGCTGAAGGAAGAAGAGACGCAGCGGCTTTTGCGAGTCGAGGAGGAGCTGCACAAGCGTGTGATCTCGCAGGAGAAGGCGATCTCGGCGCTGGCGCGGGCGATTCGGCGATCGCGGGCGGGGCTGAAGAACCCTGCGCGACCGATCGGGAGCTTCCTGTTCCTGGGCCCGACGGGCGTTGGAAAGACGGAGATGGCGCGCACCTTGGCGCAGTTCCTATTTGGATCGGAGAAGTCGCTGATCCGGTTCGATATGTCGGAGTTCATGGAGAAGCATTCCGTGTCGAAGCTGATCGGATCGCCTCCGGGGTATGTGGGCTACGAAGAGGGCGGTCAGCTGACCGAGCGGGTGAAGCGGTCGCCGTACTCTGTAGTCCTGCTGGACGAGGTTGAGAAGGCGCATCCGGATGTGTTCAATCTGCTCTTGCAGGTGTTTGAGGACGGCCAGTTGACGGATGGTCTCGGCAACACGGTAGACTTCAAGAACACGATCCTGATCATGACGTCGAATATTGGGGCCAAGCACCTGATGAAGCGCGAGGGTCTGGGCTTTCAGTCGAGGATTGAGGATGTGGTACTCGACAAGATGGAGGAGCTGGTGAAGGGCGAGGTGAAGCGCACCTTCAACCCCGAGTTCATCAACCGTCTGGACGAGATGATCATCTTTACGGCGCTGAGCGATTCGGATCTAATGCAGATCCTGGAGCTCCTGGTGCAGCAGTTGAATACAAACCTGGTGCACAAGGCGATCACGATCAGCGTGACGGACGAGGCCAAAAAGTGGATTCTCGATAAGACGCTGACCGACCGGAGCTATGGTGCGCGACCCTTGCGCAGAGCGCTGCAGCGCTATGTGGAGGATCCGATGTCCGAGGCTCTGATTGCGGGCGGGATTGCGCAGCGGCCGGCGTTCTTGGAGGTCTATCTCGACAACAACCAGCTCTTCTACCGGCCGATTGCTTCGGATGGGGAAGAGAAGGTCGGCGGGTTGGCCTTGAGTGTCGTGTAGGTAATGTGTTGTGTCTAAGCGCCTCGGCCTTTTCGGTCGGGGCGTTTTGTTTTGTCACTAGGTGAGGAGGCCGGCGAGTTCACGGGCGCGAAGGAAGATGCGGGTGAACATGGGGCGATTAAGCCGGCCGGTGTTGGTGTTGCGCAGCGACGGGTGGTAGCTCGAGAGGAGCTTGAGGCCGTTAGGGAGGTCGTGTTCGACGCCGTGGCCGAAGTTGTAGAGCGAACGGCGGGCGATGATGCCTTGGTTGAGGAGGTGAGCGAGGTAGCCGTCGAAGGCGATCTTGCCGAGAGCGACGACGACGCGGACGCGGGGAAGGAGGTCGACCTCGCTGGCGAGATGGGGGGAGCAGTTGCGGATTTCGAGGGGCGAGGGTTTGTCGCCGGGCGGGGCGCAGCGGACGACGGAGGCGATCCAGGCGTGGCGGAGTTGGAGGCCGTCTGTGCGGGAGGTGGCGTGCGGCTGATTGGCGAGGCCGACTTCGTGGAGGACGGGGTACATGAAGTTGCCGGCGCCGTCGCCGGTGAAGGGGCGGCCAGTGCGGTTGGCGCCGTGCGCTCCAGGGGCGAGGCCGACGATGAGGATGCGGGCGCGGGGGTCGCCGAAGCCGGGGACGGGACGTGCCCAGTAGATCTGGTCCTGGTAGGCGCGGCGTCGGGTGACGCCGATTCCGGTACAGTACTCGCGGAGGCGGGGGCATCGCTCGCAGGTGCTGATCTGGGTGTGGATCTTGGGGAAGGCGGGAAGTGGTAAGGACGTGCGGCGCACAAAGATAATGATACGGCGGAAGCGCGATATGGGCACTCGATTGCTCGTATTCGTAGGCGGACGCTGGGAGAACGTACACGGATGCGTAGTTTCGGGCCGGGAAGTGGGCGCAGGGAAGCGGTTGAGGGTGAGCGGTCGGAACTGCGTCGGCGGCGGCGGCGAGGACAGACCTGGATTGGGCAGAACGTGTTTTTGCTGGGGTCGATCGTTCTGGTTCTGGGGCTGGCGGGTCTGGCGATTGGGTGGAAGGCGCACCAGAGAGGCCGGTTTGGTCGGTTGAAGGCCGAGCTGCGAGCCGCGCACACGCCGCCGCTGCCATCGACGGTGCCGCCGCCGGGCGGGCAGGATCCGGTGGTGCTGCGGAGGTCGCAGCTGGCAGGAGATATGGGGCCGGAGTTTCTTTCGGCGACGACTTTGCCGGGGTTGGGGTCGACGGTGCTGCAGGTGACGGCGTTTGTGCCGGGGCATGGGGAGGTGAAGCTGCTCGCCTCGCCTGGGGTGGAGGAGGTGGCGAGGGCGCTCGCCGGGGACGGTACTGGGACGAGGGGCGTTTCGGAGCTCGCCGGCGCGATCGAGGTGCCGTGGGCGGGGACGATCTTTGGGGCGGCTGGGGGCCGAGAGGACGACGCGGTGACGACGTTGGCGGAGTGGCGCGGGCGGAGGCTGGCGCTGCCGAGCGAGGCGGCGGGGATCGCCAGGGGAGGCCTGCTTTGGGGGCGAGCGGCGGACGAGATCCGGTCTGACGTGATGCCGGACGGTGGTCAGCTGCAGACGGTTTACCGGGCGGGGAGCTTTGACGGGCACTGGATTTCGGACACCGAGGTGACGACGACCATTCTGCTGAGCAGCCGTGTTCTGGAGTTTCGGGTTATGGCGCGCAATGTGGGCAAGGAGGTGGAGCCGGTGGGGATCGGATGGTTGCCACGGTGGGTGGTACCGAGCGGTGATCGCTCGCAGGCGACGCTGCGAATGCCGGTGGGGGTACGGACGGAGACGCGCGAGGGTGAGGGGCGGGGCGAGCCGACGGGACGGCTGTTGCCCGTCGACGGGACGGCTTATGACTTCACGGGGCGGATGGGGGCTCGGATTCCGGTGGCGGGCGTGCGGGAGACGTTGGTTCACCTGCGACCGGCGTTGCTGGATCTTGGGCCGACGGTGGAGTTGCGGGATCCGCGGAGCGACTTTGGCTTGCGTGTGATTGCGATGACGCCGATGGTGCGGGCGGTCCGCGTGGATGCGCCGGCGAGGGCGAGCTATGTGGAGGTGGGGCCGCAGTTGAACTATGACGATCCCTTTGGGCGGGAGTGGGCGCGGGACGAGGACACAGGAATTGCTGTGCTGCAGCCGGGGCAGACGATCCAGTGGAAGGTGCGGGTAGAGCTGTTCTCGATCTCGGCGTCGGGGGCGCACGCGTTCTGATCCGGTACTCGAGTGTGGGCCCGGCCGGTCCTTAAGGGACTTATGTAACATTTCGCGATGCTCGGGAGGGTACTGACGGTGTGCCTTTCTGAGCCTTATTTGCGCCATGAATTTCGGATCGTCTGTACCACAAAGGTGGTAGAAAAAAACGCTACTTTTCGTCTTAATGCGCGTCATACTTTACGTAGTTGCTTTTGCCGGGCTTTCTGTTCCCTCGGTTCCGGCTTCCCCGATCCGCAATACCCCTCCCCGCCTAAAGACCGTAAGGCCCCCAGAGTATCGGGGGCCTTCACTTCCTGTGGGGAGTGGTGATCTGTTGCGGTTAGAGCAGGCCGAAGTGCCGATCAAGGGCGAGCGCGCCGCCTCCGGTGAGGAGCAGCATGAAGGCGATCGAGAGGAGGGCGAGGGAGTACTCGGAGCCGGAGTAGCCGTGGTGGCGGTTGACCGCCAGGATGGCGACCAGCATGTTGATGGCGATAAATGCGGCGGAGAGACGGGTGAAGAGGCCGAGGAGGAGACAGAGGCCGCCGAGGAACTCGGTGAGAGCGGAGACGTAGCCCAGCCACGGAGGGATGCCGAGCGTTGCGATGAAGCGGCTGTAGGTTTCGATGGCTCCGATTGGGCTGCCGTGGAGGCCGTGCGCCGGGATAACCTTGCCTGAGCCGTGCGACAGCATGGCGGCGCCGAGGACGAGCCGGAGCAGAAACGCTCCCCAGGGTGAGAGGCTGGTGAGCCAACGTGACATGATGAGACCTCCAGGGGCGGGTGATGTGTGGTTGAGAGGCGCAGAGAGTTAGGTCTACGAAATGGGGGATTTACGGTGCAGAGGCGGGCGTTGCGGTAGCTCTGTTTGTCGGGGCTGGCGTGTACTGGTTGAGGAAGCGGGTGAGGGCCTCGGTTAGGAGCGCCGGGCTGGCGTTGTTGGGAATGGAGACGATCAGCTTGGGGTCGGCGGCGTGCAGGACCTCTGAGAGGGCGAGCGGGCCGCGGGTGAGGATGAGTTTGGGTGTTTTGAGGGTGGTCATTGCAGGCGAGAGGCTGAAGCGCTCGTAGAAGAGGAGGCGGACAGGGAGCAGGCGGGTTCGGGGGTCGGAGAGGGCGCGTTCGAGGACACCGGTGTCTGGGTTGTCGAGGAGGATGGCGGGGATGGCGGGTTGTTCCGCGGCAAGCGAGAGGGCGAGCGAGGCGGCCACGCCGTTGCTGTAGGGGAGGATCGTGGACGGTGAGAGGTGGCGGAGGTTGGTGAGGTAGAAGAAGGCGGCCGTGGTGTCTTCGAGCATCCGGCGCTGGGTGGGGTGAGGCCCGGAGCTTTGGCCGAAGCCGCGGTAATCAAAGGCGAAGACGTTTAGGCCGGCGTTGTGGAGGGCGACGACTGTGCTGAGTTGGGCGGGGTCGGTGAGCGAGCCGTCGCCGCTGGGGAGGAAGAGGGCGGTAAGGCCGCGGGGGCGGCTGGAGGGAGCGGAGGGGAGCCAGAATCCGGTGAGCTGGGGGGAGCCGGAGCTATCTGGCGAGAAGCGGATGGGTGCGACCGGGGTGCCGGCGATGGTGGGTGGGGGTGGGTTGCCGTGGGTGGGGTGGAGCGGCAGTTGCCACTGGCCCTGGAAGAAAAGGAGGCACAAGGTGGCGTAGCCGCAGAGGAGGGCGAGGACGACGATGAGCGCTATGGTTTTGGCGAGCCAGACGGGGTCGACGTTGGGGAAGGCTGGAGAGGTGCTTGGGGGCGCGGGGCGCCTGGTGCGAGAAGCAGGGGATGGTGGCTGAGCGGGTCTGGGCTGGGGTCCGGGTTTGGGTCTGGGTTTCGGCGGCACGGGGCGGAACTCTTTTTGAATGTAGCACCGGGGAGAGGACGGACGGCATCAGAACGGGAGCCTACGTTCAGGGCGGGACTGGATGCGGGAGGTCGGGTTTGAGTGGTTGGGTGCGGTTGTGCGGGTTGGAGGAGGCTCCTGGGGAGGGTGGGGTGATGGAGGCTGCGGCTGGGGGCGTCGAGGTGTGTCTGGCTCGAGTGGATGGCGAACTGCGGGCGTTGGGCAATCTGTGTCCGCATCGGCTAGGGCCATTGGGTCAGGGTTGGGTGGAGGGCTCGGCCGTGGTGTGTCCGTGGCACGCGTGGGCGTTTGACGTATGTACGGGGATAGCTGCGTATCCAGAGAAGGCGAATGCGGCGGTGTACCGGGTGCGGCTCGAGGGCGGGGCTGTGGAGGTGGAACTGCCCGGGTTGGAGCGGTTGGATGAAGTAGGAACCTAGGCCGAGACCTTTTTTCTGGTCTGAGGAAAAGTTCCCTTTGCGACTTGATTGCATCCCAGTAAGCTGAAACTGCATCGGCCTGAAGAAGAAGGTCCGGTCGAGAGAGGAAATTTGCCCGAAATGAAGCTACGTACCGCATTGCTTGCCGCCATCGCGTTTGTTGTTCTGGTTGGATCCGTTGTTCCTGCCGAAGCTGCGCGTCACCACCGTCACCGTCACCATCACCACAAGCAAGGATAGTTTGCCAGATGTCGCGGAGAAGGCCCGGTTCTGATGCCGGGCCTTTTCCTTTGTGCCCAAGGGCGGAGCTGGGTGAGGTGGACTGATAGAATCAGGTGACCGAGACCTTATAAGCACTGGAGAGTGGGCGATGCAGGCAATGCTTGCGCTGGAGGATGGGCGCACGTTTCGCGGTAAGAGCTTTGGCGCGCCCACGATGGCAAAGGGCGAGGTTGTCTTCAATACGTCACTAACGGGGTATCAGGAGATCTTTACCGATCCTTCGTATGCCGGGCAGATTGTGGTGCTGACGAATCCGCAGATTGGGAACTATGGGACGACGCCGTCCGATGCGGAGGCGAAGCGGCCGTATATCGAGGGTCTGGTGGTGCGGGAGTTTTCGCCCGTGAGTTCGAGCTGGCGCTCGACCGAGGTGGCGGACGAGTACTTGGAGCGGAACGGGGTTCCGGTGATCTCGGAGGTGGACACGCGGGCGGTGGTGCGGCACCTGCGGTCGAACGGCGTGATGCGGGGAGTGATTGCGTCGGGCGAGGGACTCCGAGGAGAGGATCTGATCGCGCATGCGCGGGCTCTGCCGAGCATGACGGGGGCGGACCTGGCGAGTGGTGTGAGTACAAAGGCGAGTTATGTGTGGGAGGGGTCTCCGGACGGGGAGGCGGATGCAGGGCGCCGCGGCGGTGTTGAGCGTGGCGAGCGGATGCATGTGGTGGCGTACGACTTTGGGATCAAGGAGAACATCCTTCGGATGCTGGGGCGCGAGAACTGCCGGGTGACGGTGGTTCCGGCGAAGACCTCGGCGGCAGAGGTGCTGGAGATGCGGCCGGATGGGGTGTTTTTTTCAAATGGTCCTGGAGATCCGGAGCCGTTGGTGTACGCGGTTGAGACGATTCAGCAGATGCAAGGGAAGACGCCGATGTTTGGGATCTGCCTGGGGCACCAGTTGTTTGGTCTGGCTCTGGGAGGAAAGACGTACAAGCTGAAGTTCGGGCATCACGGCGGCAATCATCCGATCAAGCATTATGCGACCGACAAGGTTGAGATTACAGCGCAGAACCATAACTTCGCGGTCGATCCGGAGTCGCTGGCGGGCAAGGACGTCGAGGTGACGCATGTGAATCTGAACGACGGGACGGTGGCTGGCTTGAAGCATGGGTCGGACCCGATGTTCAGCGTGCAGTATCACCCGGAGGCGGGGCCAGGACCGCACGACTCACATTATTTGTTCCGGGATTTTCGGCGGATGATGGAAGATTGGAAGAAGTAGATGAAGTAGTTGGGGAGGACGCGATGGAAATCAACTTTCGAGCGGATCGTGAAGCGCATTTGCGAAGATTGTGCGAGGAGATGGGCCGGAGTGTCGATGACTTCGTGGGGGATGCGATCTTGACGTTTATGGAGGATTACGAAGACCGCCGGGATGCCGAAGCCGCGCTTAGGGAAGATGGTCCGACGTTTACACAAGAAGAAATGGAGCGCGAGTTTGGCCTGGACCGTCGTGTACTTGAACAGCACCAAAAGACAGCTTAGGAAGATGGATCCACAGATCAGGAACCGCATTGTGGGGTTCATGGGCGACCGAGTTGCAGGGTTAGCTAATCCGTACATGATCGGTAGGGCGCTTACAGGTTCATGGCAGGGTCATTGGCGGTATCGCGTAGGAGACTATCGCGTTATCTGCAAGATTAGGAATGAAGAATTGCTTGTTACGGTCGTAAAGGCCAGTCATCGCAGTGATGTGTACGACGGAGGCCCAGAGGACTGGACTGAAGGCCGAAGCTCCCGGGATGTCTAAGCCGTTTGCGGGACAAGTATTCCTGAAACTAAGGACGGTTTGGATTGCCGCGTAGAAACGACATTTTGAAGGTGCTGGTGATTGGCTCGGGGCCGATTGTGATTGGGCAGTCGGCGGAGTTTGACTACTCGGGGACGCAGGCTTGCAAGGCGCTGAAGGCTGAGGGGTACGAGGTCGTTCTGGTGAACTCGAACCCGGCGTCGATTATGACGGACCCGGAGGTGGCGGATCGGACGTATATCGAGCCCCTGACGCCGGCGTATGTGGAAGAGATCTTGCGGTTGGAGAGTGGGATGTTGGCGCCGGGTGCGGGCGTGTTTGCGGTGTTGCCGACGGTGGGTGGACAGACGGCGTTGAACCTGGCGGTCGATCTGGCGGACTCGGGTGTGCTGGAGCGGTATGGGGTTGAGCTGATTGGGGCGAAGCTCGAGGCGATCAAGAAGGCGGAGGATCGGCTCTTGTTCAAGGATGCGATGAATCGCATCGGTCTGGACATGCCGCAGTCGCAGCTGGTGACAAATGTGAGCGATGGTCTCCAGTTTGCGGCGAAGATCGGGTTTCCGGTGGTGATCCGGCCGTCGTTCACGCTGGGCGGCTCGGGGGGCGGCATTGCGTATAACCGGGAGGAGATGTCGGACACGCTGACGCGCGGTCTGGACCTGTCGCCGGTGCACGAGTGCCTGATTGAGGAGAGCGTGCTGGGGTGGAAGGAGTATGAGCTAGAGGTCGTGCGGGATCTTCACGACAACGTGATCATTGTGTGTTCGATCGAGAACTTCGATCCGATGGGGGTGCATACGGGGGACTCGATTACGGTGGCTCCGGCACAGACCTTGTCGGATCGCGAGTACCAGACGATGCGGGACGCGGCGATCGCGGTGATTCGGGAGATCGGGGTCGAGACGGGTGGATCGAATGTGCAGTTTGCGGTGAATCCGCAGAACGGCCGCATGACGGTGATTGAGATGAATCCGCGGGTGTCGCGGTCGTCGGCACTGGCGTCGAAGGCGACGGGGTTTCCGATTGCGAAGATTGCGGCGCGGCTGGCGGTGGGGTACACGCTGGACGAGATCCAGAACGACATTACAAAGGCTACGCCGGCATGCTTTGAGCCGACGATCGACTATGTCGTGGTGAAGATTCCGAAGTGGCAGTTTGAGAAGTTCCCCGGGGCGGATGAGACCTTGGGGCCGCAGATGAAGTCGGTGGGTGAGGTGATGGCGATCGGTCGGACCTTCAAGGAGGCGCTGATGAAGGCGATCCGGTCGCTCGAGACGGGAAAGAAGGCGACGGCGGATGACATTGAGCCGCGTCGCTTGACGCAGCGCTTGGTGACGCCGCATCCGGAGCGGCTCCAGTATGTACGGTATGCGTTTGAGCGCGGGATGACGGTGCGCGAGGTGGCGCGGATGACGTCGATGGACCCGTGGTTTTTGTATCAGGTGAAGCAAATTACGGACGAAATCGAGCGGATTGGCCGGGTGGCGATCGACAAGGTGACGGAGGATGAGCTACGAACGGCGAAGCGGATGGGCATCTCGGACGAACGGCTGGCGGCGGGGTGGGGGCTCCGAGGCGCGGATGGGACGGCGGCGGTGCGCGCGGTGCGGCGGCAGCTTGGGGTGCGACCGGTGTACAAGCTGGTAGATACGTGCGCGGCGGAGTTTGAGAGCTACACGCCCTACCTCTACAGCTGCTACGACGAGGAGGATGAGGCGGCGCCGACGGGGCGGCGGAAGGTTCTAATTTTGGGCAGCGGGCCGAACCGGATCGGGCAGGGAATTGAGTTCGATTACTGCTGCTGCCATGCGGCGTTTGCGCTGGGCGAGGACGGGTACGAGACGATCATGGTGAACTGCAATCCGGAGACGGTCTCGACGGATTACGACACCAGCGACCGGCTGTACTTTGAACCGTTGACGCTTGAGGATGTCCTGGCGGTGTACGAGCATGAGGCTTCTGGCGGCGCCGACATCGGGGTCATTGTGCAGTTTGGCGGGCAGACTCCGCTCAATTTGTCGTTGCCATTGAAGCGCGCAGGCGTGCCGGTGATTGGGACGTCGCCCGAGTCGATCGACCTGGCGGAGGATCGGAAGCGCTTCGGCAAATTAATTGAGGAGCTCGGAATTCCGCAGCCCAACGGCGCGATGGCGACTAGCGTGGAGGAGGCGACGGCGGGGGCGGACCGCGTAGGGTACCCGGTGCTGGTGCGGCCGAGCTATGTGCTGGGCGGACGAGCGATGGTGATCGCGTATGACCGGGACGCGGTGCTTGAGTACATGAGCACGGCGATCGAGTACTCGCAGGAGCGGCCGGTGCTGATCGACCATTTCCTGGAGGACGCGACCGAGGTGGATGTGGACGCGCTGTGCGACGGCGAGGAGGTGCTGATTGCCGGGATCATGCAGCATATCGAGGAGGCGGGGATCCACTCGGGCGATTCGTCGTGTGTGTTGCCGTCGGTTGACTTGACGGCGGAGGTGTTGGAGACGATCCGGGCGTACACGCGGCGGCTGGCGCTGGCGCTTGAGGTGCGGGGTCTGGTGAACATTCAGTTTGCGATCCAGCGCGGCGTGGTTTTCGTCATTGAGGTAAATCCACGGGCGTCGCGGACCGTGCCGTATGTGTCAAAGGCGACGGGCGTGCCTTTGGCGAAGATGGCGGCGCGACTGATGACGGGGCGGACGCTGCGGGAGTTGCTGCCGAGGGAGATGGCGCTGGGCAAGGACCTCGATCTGGGGTCGCACTTCTATGTGAAGTCGCCGGTATTTCCGTGGGGCAAGTTTCCGGGGGTGGACCCGGTCCTGGGGCCGGAGATGCGATCCACCGGAGAGGTGATGGGAATTGCGGACAACTTCGGCGAGGCGTTTGCGAAGGCGCAGATTGCGGCGGGGCAGGTGCTGCCGCTTGCCGGGACGGTGTTCCTGAGTGTGAACGACCACGACAAGCCAGGGGCGGTGGAGTTGGCGCGGCAGTTTGTGGAGATGGGGTTCCACCTGGTGGCGACTCATGGGACGGCGGAGGCTTTGGAAACGGCGGGCCTGCAGCCGCAACGGGTGTACAAGGTGAAGGAAGGCCGACCGAATGTGGTGGATCTGATCAAGGGCGATCGAATTCAGATGATTGTGAATACGCCGCGCGGGCAGGACACATTTTTCGATGAGAAAGCGATCCGGCGGGCGGCGGTGCAGGCGCGGATACCGACGATCACAACCCTGGCGGCGGCGCGGGCCGCTGCTGAGGGGATTGCGGCGTTGCAGGAAGGGACGCTGAATGTGGTGGCGCTGCAGACGCTGCATCGGGAGCGGGTTGCGGCAGAGGCGCCGGAGGCGGAGAGCTACACGGGCTGACGTGAGGGTTAGACCTCGATGCCGAAGCGGGCCCCGACAGCGTAGCCGATCATGGACAGGGGTAGCCAGGAGCCGATGAGGAGGCCGTCGCCGCCCATCAGACCGCTTCCGTGGCTGATGTCGAAGAAGGTGCGCCAGAGTTTTTCGAGGGCGCCGCAGTGTTCGCAGAGGCCGTTGCCGGTGGGCAGGTCGAGCACCCAGACGCAGACGACGGAGAAGAGCAGCAGGCCGGAGATCCAGACGTAGCGGGCAATGTCGTTGCCTTGGGCGCGGGCAATAAGGAAGCCGATCAGGACCGGGACGAAGAAGGCGAGCGCGGTGCCGAGGAGCTTGGGGCTACTGGCGTCGGGGTCGGGGTGGGTGAAGGACATCGCGGCGACGACGGCGGCGAGGACCGCGGTGGCGAGCAGGGTGTGGGTGAAGAACCAGAAGGCCTCGCGCGCGAGTTCGCCGATGGTTTTGTCGTGGGAGGTATCGCGCGGTCGCATCATCGGTGCCCTGAGGTTCAGGGTATAGAGGAAGGGCGCGTCTGGGCCTGCGAATTTCTACGGCTTTTAGGGGAGGAAAGCGCTCGGGATCTTTAGAATTAGAGCCATGCTACTGGATGGTTTGTACTTGCCTTTGACGACGCCGTTTTACCCCGATGGACGTCTGAACCTGCGGAAGCTGGAGCACAACGTTGAGCGGGCTGGGCGGACGCCGGCGAACGGTGTGGCGCTCCTGACGGCGGTGGGGGAGGCGGAACTGCTGTCGGACGACGAGCTGGCGACGGTGCTGCGGACGTCGGCGCCGGCGTGTGCGGAGACAAAGGTGTTGCTGGCGGATGTGTCGCGGGACAGTGTGGTGGGGACGCTGGCCGTGGCGGAGGTTGCGGCGGAGATGCGGTATGACGCGGTGATGCTGCGGGTGCCGGGGTTTCTTGCACGAGGGAGGGGGTGCGAGCGGGAGACGCGGATGTACTTCGAGGCGGTGGCGGACCGGTCGCCGCTGCCGGTGGTTCTGGTGAGTGGAGGGACGTTTGCGATGGGGTTGGGGTCCGGCGCACCGATTGCGGCTGATCTGGTGTGTGATCTGGCGGGGCATCCGCAGGTGATTGGGATGGTGGATGCCGAGGCCGGGCCGGATCGGGTGCGGCAGGTGATGGCGGGGACGAGTGGCGTGTCACGGAAGGTGACGGTTACGCCGGTGTTTGGGGCAGTGACGGCGCGGATGTTGCGCGCGAATGACGCTGCGGCGGGGACGGGGAGCTTTATCTCGGCGGCTAGTCTAGATGCGGGTGGGACTGGCGGGATTTCGCTGGCAGTGGCACCGCCTAAGCCGACCTTGCGGACGCGCGAGAAGGTGGTTGGGTTTCAGGTGCTGACGGCGAGGACGGAGGGTTTGGTGGAGGCGTTGGAGGCGGGCGCGGCGGGAGCGATGCCGCCGTTGGCCGCACCTACGCCGCAGGGGTGCTATGAGGTGCTGGCGGCGTGGAAGGATGGCGATCCGGAGCTGGCGCGGGAGAAGGCGGCGCGGCTGGTGCGCGCGGCGGAGCGGATTGAGGGCGCGATGGGAGTTGCGGCGCTGAAGTATGCGTGCGACCTGAACGGGTACTTTGGCGGGAGGGTGCGGCTGCCGTTGCTCCAACTGACGGCGGTGGAGCGGGAGGAGGTGGAGGACGTGATGCGGGGTTTGCGGAGTTGAGGGGTGGTTTGGCTCCGAGCGCCCATTGATCAGCGGGATCTAGGGGAGACGCCTAATGCGAGGAGGCGGGAGCGAGCTTGGGTGGCTTCAGGGGAGTTGGGAAAACGCTGGATGAGGGCGCGGAACTCGCGGGCTGCGGCATCGGTTTGTTTGAGTTGCGTGAGTGCCTGGCCTTTGTGGAGGTGGGCGACGGGGACTTTGGGGTTGTCGGGGAACTGTTCGAGGACGCGGTCGTAGTTTTTGATGGCGGAGCCGTAGCGGGCGGCGCGGTAGTCGATCTCGCCCTGGTAGTAGAAGGCGTTGCCGGCGAGGGGGCTGTCGGGGTAGGAGCGGGTGATGTCGCCGAACTCGGAGGCGGCGAGTCCGTACTTGGCCCCCATGTAGTCACCAAGGGCTGTTTTGTAGAGCTGGTCGGCGGGTTGCACACCCGCGATGCTAGGGACGAGCGGTGCGCTTGGGGCGCCAGCGGAGGTGGGGGCGATGTCGGGGAAGGCGGCGGAGGGTTTGCCGCGGCGTGAACTGGGTGCGAGGGGAGAGGCTGTGGCGGGCGGTGCGTCGGAGGCTGGGGCGGAGGTGAGGGGGGCTGCGCCTGGTGAGGGAGCGTTCGCTGCGCCGGGCTGGAGGTTGGCGCCGGGTTGGAGGTTGGCGCCTATAGATTGCTGCTCCCTCTGGACGTCGGCGATGCCTTTTTCGAGGCGGCCCAAGCGAGCCTTGATCTCGTCGAGCGAGTCGTTGAGGGACTGGACCTGGCCGGAGACCTGATCGACCTTGCCGCCCTGTGCTTCGACCTGAGAGCCGAGCTGTTTCTGGATAGTTTCAACGGTGGCGGACATGCGATTGACGGAGTCCGCGTTTTGCTGGACGAGGTCTTTGAGGACGCCCATCCGCTCGTCGTTGGATTGCTGGAGGCGAGCGACGGCGTCCTGGAGTTGCTGTATCTGAGTCTGGAGCTGGACCATGTCGCGGCTGGCGGCCAGAGCCGGGAGCGAGACAAGGCAGAGCAGCAGAGCGGCGGTGTGACGGAGTTTGCGCATGGAGAGACCCGCTTTCGCGATCAGGTTTCCGAGCGATGTCGGAGAAGAGATTGTTGGCCGCATAGAACAGCTGCTTCGGCAGCTGAGGAACGGCCTTGAACGAGCTTGCACTTCGCATTCAAGCCGACTAAGCCGAGCGCGACGAGGGTGATCAGTTCAGGTTCGATGGGTTGCCGGTAGTCGGGCGAGCTGTGGGTGAAGTAGTAGGGGACCGGAAAGACGAGCAGGATTGTGAGATATACGGTGAGCTCCGGGGTCCAGGTGGAGCGCCGCTGCCACAGACCGGCGCATGTGAGCGCAAGCATCGCGGTGCAGTAGACGGTTGCGGGAAGGTCGAAGGGTTCCTCCCGGCGGTAGGTGGGGTCGAGGCTCCAGAAGCTGGTCCAGAAGCGGAGCACGCGTCGTGCGGAAACGGCGAAGAACCAGCGCGGATGAGCCCGCACGAAGGCCTCCGATTTCAGGCGCTCCGATCTCATGAAGGCGGCTTCGCCTTCATCCTGGTATCTGCGCATTGCGGCCGGGTCGCTGGCCGGATGGGACGAGGGGGGATTGCAATTCTGGGTGTCGCCGTGGTTGCCGGCTTCGAATTCGAGCCAGAAGCCATCGCGGATTGGGATTAAGGTGTGGAAGACATGGAAGTTTCGGACGGTCCACGGCGTAAGGACGAGGCAGAAGGCGAGGAGAGCGGCGAGGCCTCCAGTGATGGCGGCGCGCTTTCGCCTACGGTGGCAGGCGATGGCGACGAGAAGGAACAGCGGCAAGAGCGTCATTACTGACGGATTGCACTGGCACGTAAGGGCGCTCAGGGCACCGAACGCAACCCAAAGGAGCAGCGAAGCTTTGTGCTGGAGGCGTACGGCTAGCCAGAGACACCAGGCAAACAGAAAGCCGGTGAGCGCGTAGTCCCAGACCCGGTCGGCGGAGAAGTAGATAGAGAAGGGGTATGCCGCCCAGAGCCAGCCGGCGCAGAGAGCTGTGGGGCGACCGAAGACCCTGCGTCCCGTCAGGAAAATCGGAAGGCAGGTGAGAGACGCCATGAGGCTATTGAAAGCCAAGATGCAGAAAGCGGCGAGCGGCGTGTACAGGCCGCACAGGCGAAAGATGCCGGCGAGCAGGTAGGGGTAGAGAGGCGGTGTGAGGGCCGTCGGGCCGGTGCGGGGGAGGAACGGCGAACTGAAACCCTGGTGCAGGGCAATGCTGCGGGCGACCCAGCCCATCTCCCAGCCGAACTGCTCGTGGTTGCTGGTAGGAGCGGCTACGACGCGGAAGACAAGGATGACGACCGCAAGCCGCAGGGCCAGGGCGACCGCGATCATGGCCGCTACCGGGTGGGTGGACAGCGTCCGAGCGATCAGAGCCCAGGGTCTGGGGCGGCCCGGGATTTGAAGAGAGAGCGCAGTGCCCATACTGCTTGGGTTCCTTGTGCGACGAGGTATCAGGGTCGGGCCTTCAGGTTTAGCGGTCGAGGACGAACTGCGCACGGCGATTCAGCTGCCAGCAGCTTTCGGTGGATTCGGTGCAAAACTGTTTTTCTTTGCCGTAGGAGAGGACGCGGAGGCGGTTGGGTGCGACGCCGGCGGTGATGAGGGCGGAGCGGGCGGAGTTGGCGCGGTTTTCGCCGAGGGCGAGATCATACTCGGCTGATCCGCGCTCGTCGGAGTAACCGCCGATGACGACACGGATCGCAGGGTGCGTGATGAGGTAGGAGGCGGCCTGCGAGATGGAGGCCTGGGCGTCAGGGCGGAGTTCGAAGCTGTCGTAGTCGAAGAAGGCGTCCTGGACGTTCTGGTGGAAGGCCTCTTCGGAGCCCATGTCGCCGGTGCCCGAGCGGTTGGCGGATGCGTCGCCGGTGGGCGCGGTTGGGGTGACGGGGACGCGTACGGTGACGCGGACGTTCGCTTCGGTGGTGCCGCCGTCGCCTTTGGCGGTCAGGTGGAAGTTGGTGGAGTTCGAGGGCGAGACGGTCTGGGTGCCGTTGACGTTGACCTCGCCGATGCCGTCGATGGTGACGTTGGTCGCGTTCTGGGTGCGCCAGTTGAGGACTACGGTCTGGCCGAGGTCGATCGCGAGCGGGTCGGCGGTGATGTTGGCGACCGGGGCGGGGGCGTTGGTGGCGTCAGCGGGACCGAGG
Organism: uncultured Acidobacteriaceae bacterium; assembly: GCA_964248505.1. Classification (GTDB taxonomy): domain Bacteria; phylum Acidobacteriota; class Terriglobia; order Terriglobales; family Acidobacteriaceae; genus Edaphobacter. The sequence continues at coordinate 56,152 of CAXTYQ010000003.1, read as the reverse complement.
CTGGCGGGATTCACCGTGTTTGTCTTTTTGTGGCAGCCGGAAGTGGTGAAGAGCAGGGCTGCTCCGGTCAGGGCGACACTGAAGGCCCGGGCGCGTGTGGCGGTGAGGAGGCTCATGGGTGTGTGGTCCGATCTGTGATGGTCTGGAGGGTGTAATGTTCGGGAGTGCGAGGGGCCTGGGTGACGACTTGGGAAACGTTGGGTGAGGTCACTTCCAGCTCCAGTTGGGCATGTCGGCGCCGGAGCCGGTGAGGGGATGGAGATCGGTGCCGTCGGCGAGCATGGTGAGGACGCGGCTGTGGTCGGCGCGGCCGTCAGGGGAGCAGGCGAAGACGATGTGCCGGCCGTCGGGGGACCAGGAGGGGAAGTCGCAGCGGCCCTGGTCGTGGGTCAGCTGGATCCAGCGTTTGGTGCTGATTTCCATGACGTAGATGTCTTGTCCGCCGGGGGCTCCAGGGCCGTACTTGCGGTTCCAGGCGAAGGCGAGGAACTGCCCGTTGGGGGACCAGGAGGGCGATGTGGCGTAGCCGCCGTCGGTCATGCGCTGGACGGAGGAGCCGTCGGTGTCCATGATGTAGAGCTGCGGGAGACCGGTGCGGCCGCTGATCCAGGCGATCTGGGAGCCGGTGCGCGGGTTGAAGACGGGGGAGACGTCAGGGCCGCGAAAGGAGGTGACGCGGCGGGCGGCGCCACCGTTTGCGTCGGCGACCCAGATTTCGGGATCTCCGGTGCGGGAGGAGGAGAAGGCAATCTCGCGGCCGCTCGGGCTCCAGGCGGGGGAGAGATTGGTGCCACCCGAGGCGGGGAGGTTGACGACGCGGCCGAGCACGAGCGAGTACATCCGGACCTGGAAGCCGTCGTGACCGAGGGACGAAAAGGCGAGGCGGGTGTTGTCTGGGGAGACGCGGGGAGAGAGCGAGACGGTGCCGAGGTGCGTGACGGCGTGCTGGTTGGCGCCGTCGTAGTCCATCTGCCAGATTTCTTTGCCGCCGGCGCCGGATTTGACGTAGAAGATCTTGGTTTCAGCGATGCCGGAGATGCCTCCACCGAGACGGAGGATAATCTCGTCGGCGAAGCGGTGGGCGATCTGACGGGCGGAGTCTTCGCTGGCAGGTTCGGTGTACTGCTTGGCGAGAACCTGCGGGTACTGGGTGTTTTTGACGTCGAAGAGAAAGCCGGAGACGACAATGCGATCGCCCTGGACGCCGAGGTTTCCGAACGCGGTCATGGCGGCGTTGACGGGCGGGCTGGACCATTGGCTGAGGCTGATCTCGGAGGGTGTGCCGGGGGTGGATTGGGGGAGCAGGCTTTTGGAGACGATGTCGAAGATGCCGGCCGCGTTGAGGTCGGCGAAGAGGGTGTTGTCGAACGTCTGCTTGAGTGGACCGGCGTCGGGGGTCGCGGCTTTGAAGCTGCTGACGGCGATGCGGATGCGGTCGGCGCCTGAGGAGGTTTCGGTCTTGAACCAATCCTGTGCGGGGGCGCTTGGGGATACGAGAACGAGGGTGAGGACGGCGAGCAGGGCGCGTGCGATGTTGGCCCAGATCTGATCTGGTCTGCGTACAGTGATGGTCATTCTTCTCTTCATGGTAGACGCAAAGGGGGCCGTGCGGGGTGGGGCTACTGCTGACGGTAATCAAAGGTGTACTCGACCGTGATGTGGTCACCTGCGGGCAGGGGGCCGAAGCCTTCGACGCGTTGTAGGGCGCGGAGAGCGGAGGTATCGAGGGTAGGCGAGCCGCTGCGGGTTTCGACGCGCGGGTTCGACGGAACGCCGTCGCGGTTGATGTCGAAGACGATGGTGACGTGCTTGCCCTCGGAGAGCCTGGGGTCGGCCTCCTGGGTGTACCAGTTCTGGGCGACGGTACGGTTCACAATGTTGACGTAGTAGGCAAAGCGAGCGCCAAAGGTGCGGTCTTCGACGGTGGCAGAGGCCGTTCCGTTTTTCAGTTGCAGCGTGCTCTGCGGGATGCGGATGCCGGCGGTTTCGCCGGTGGTGGCTTTGGTGAGTTGGGGCTTGACGGGCTGCGGGTGTTTGGGCGGATCGGGGGTGGGAGCTTCGGCGACCTTGGGTGGATGGAGCGGCTTGGGTTGCGGTTTGGTGGGGATGAGAATTTCGTGTGGGCGCGGGGGCGGCTCGGTTCGCTCCTTGGCCGGGGTGGGGGCGAGGCTGGGACGATCGGAGGTGAGAACGCCGGTATCGAGGGTCTTCTGGCGCGGAGGCAGCGGAAGGGAGGAGACGACGGTGGCCTGGATGGCGCCGGCGGTGGAGCTGTGCTCGCCCCAGCGGTCGCCGTGCGGGCGTAGCAGGAAGCTGGAGGCGAGGACGGCGGCGATCGCCAGGCCGTGGAGGAGGACAGAGCCGGCGAAGTTTCCGCGGAGGTTATCGGCAGCAGGGTGAGCGGAGCGGAGCCAGGGGTTTGGACCGGCGGCGGACTGGTTCCAGCGCGAGGGGGCCGACATGTTACCGCTCGATGGGCCGGGTGACGATGCTGATGTCCGTGATGCCGGCCTGTTTGACGGCGTCCATGACGGAGGCGAAGGCGCCAAAGGGGACCTGCTCGTCGGCGCGGAGGTAGATGACGCGCTTGGCAGCGTCGGCTTTGGCGCCGGTGGAGCGGAGGAGGGCGGGGAGGTTGTTGACGTTGACGGGCTTGTCCTGGAGGAAGACGTTCTGGTTTTTGTCGATAGTGACGACGGTGCGCTCCTCGGTGAGCTGATTGACGGAGCGGGTGTGCGGGACGGCGACGTCGACGCCGGACTGGAGCACGGGCGCGGTGAGCATGAAGATGAGCAAGAGGACAAGGACGACGTCGACGAGCGGTGTGATGTTGATCTCGGCGAGCGCGGTCTGGGTGCGGGCGATGCCGCCGGTGCGCGAGGTGAAGGCCATGAGCTTTAGAAGGTTCTCCGGCGCGGTTCTTCGAAGTGCGTGGGGGCGTGGGTTGGGATGGGGGTGGGGACGGGTGGGGCGAGCATGGCGGCGTTTTCGATGGCGTTGAGGAGTTCGCGGCCGAAGTCGTCCATGCGGGCGGCGAAGTCGCGAAGCTGCGCGGTGAGCTGGTTGTAGCCGACGACAGCGGGAATCGCGACGAGGAGACCGGCGGCGGTGGTGATGAGTGCTTCGGAGATGCCGGGAGCGACGGCGCGCAGGGTGGCGGCGCCCGCTGTGCCGAGGCCGTGGAAGGCGTCGATGATGCCCATCACGGTGCCGAAGAGGCCGATAAACGGGGCGATGGCGGCGATGGTGGCGAGCCAGGTCATGCGTTGTTCCATGGCGGTGAGGGCTTCGCTCGAGGCGGTCTGCGCGGCGCGTTCAAGGGCGAGCGGGTTGCGCGGAAGGCCGCGACCGGAGGTCTGGCGGTGATACTCATCGTGGATCTCGGAGAAAACGGCGACAAGCGGGCTGGGCTTGAACTGATCGGCGACGGAGCTGATTTCGCTGAGTCGGCCGGACTTGCGAAAGGCGCGGAGGAAGCGGGCGCCTTGAGCCTTGGCGCGGCGGAAGTAGCTCCATTTGGAGAGCATGATGGTCCAGGAGAAGATGCTGGCGGCGAGCAGGAGGATGAGGACGGCGGAGGCGACGGGGCCGCTGTTGTGGACCATCTCGCCCAGCGCGCTGGTGGTGGCTGGGGCTGCGGCGGCGGGCGGGGCGGTGGCGTCTTCCTGGAGCAGAAAAAAAGCAAAGAGGAGGATCGGGGGCATAAGGCGTCTGGCCTGTAGTGTACTGCGATGGGCCGGTGGTCTTGGGGTTAAAGGTGGATGGATGTTGGTCGACGCGTACCGTGCCGGATGCCTCCCTGTGGGCGCATTGCGAGAGGCGCCGTGAGTGAAGCCCAGCGAGCTTTGTTATGCTCCGAGGAGGATCGTCCCTGAGGCCGAGATGCTGCTGGAACTGCGCGCGGAGAACTATACGGTGGTGGATCGCGCGACGGTTTTGTTTGGGCCGGGGCTGAATTTACTGACAGGGGAGACGGGAGCGGGAAAGTCGATTCTGATCGACGCGTTGGCGCTCTTGCTCGGGGGAAAGGCGTCCTCAGACGTGATCCGGCACGGGGCGGACCGGGCGGTAGTCGCGTGTGTGTTTGAGGGGACGGCGGGGACGGCGGCGATCTTGGAAGCGAATGGGATCGACAGTGAGCTGGACCAGGTTTTGTTGCGGCGCGAGATCACGCACACCAGCAAGGGGCGGGTGTTTGTGAACAATCAGCCGGCGACGGTGGGAATGCTGCGGCTCTTGGCGCCGGAGCTGGCGCTGATCCACTCGCAGGGCGAGACCATGGGCGGGTTCGACCAGACGGAGCAGAGGCGGGTGCTGGACCGGTTCGGCGTTCTGGCGACGGACGGGGTGAAGGCTGCGTACGAGGCGTGGCGGCTGACGGCGGAGCGTTTGCGGGAGCTGGAGGCGTCGGAGCAGGACCGGTTGCGAATGGCCGATCTGTGGAGGTTTCAGAGCCGGGAGATTGAGGCTGCCGGGCTGACCGATGCCGAAGAAGACGTGCATCTGGAGGCGGAGAAGCGGGTGTTGGCGAATGCTGAGCGGCTCTTGACAGCAGCGATGAGTGCGCATGATCTCCTGTATGAGTCGGAGTCTGCGGCAGAGTCGACGCTTGGAGCGGCGCTGAAGCAGGTGGAGGAGTTGGCGCGGTTTGACGCACGATTTGTGGAGCCGGCACAGCAGCTGGCGGCGGCGAAGGCGGCGGTCGAGGATGTGGATGCGGAGGTGCGGCGCTTCTCGGAGACGGTCCAGGCGGCACCGCAGCGGCTGGAGGAGATTGAGGACCGGCTGGCGGCGCTCGATCGTTTGAAGCGCAAGTACGGATCGACCCTGGCCGAGGTAATGAGCTTTGGGGCGGAGGCGTCGAAGCGCTTGGCGGAGGTCGAGAACCGGGACGCTTTGCTGACGGAGTTGCGGGCCAAGCAGGCGGAGGCAGCGGGGGCGTACCGGGCTCGATCGGCGGGGTTGACGGAGGCGAGGACAAGGGCGGCGGAGCGGCTGGAGAGGCGGGCCGAGGTGGAGATCAACGCCTTGGCGATGCATGTGAGGTTCGGTGTGCGGGTTGTTCCATGGGAGGACGAGGGACATTGGACGGCGCACGGTTGGGACGAGGTGGAGTATTTGATCGCGACCAATGCGGGCGAGCCGATGAAGCCGCTGACCGAGATTGCGTCCGGGGGCGAGATGTCGCGCGTGATGCTCGCGTTAAAGGTGACAGTTGAGGAAGGCGCTCGAGCGGAGGCGAAGGTGGCAGGGAAGCGGCGCAAACCGACCGCTGCTCCGGCGGCCGAGCTGGCAGCTCTGCGGACGCTGGTATTTGACGAAATCGATATCGGGATCGGCGGTCGGGCGGCCGAAGCGGTGGGGCGCAAGCTGAAGGAGCTCTCCGGGACGCAGCAGGTCTTGTGTGTGACACATCTGCCGCAAATTGCCGCGTTTGCGGATCAGCACTTCTTGATTGCCAAAACCGAGCGCGCGGGGCGGACGGAGACGGCGGTACACCGGATGGAGCCTGGCGAGCGGACCGAAGAGATCGCGCGGATGCTGAGTGGGGCGACGCTGACCGAAACCAGTCTCCGTCATGCCGAACACCTGATCGAGAGCAGCCGGTAGGCCATCTCGCGCCGGCACCTTTCGCATCAGATCCGGCACCTTTCGCATCAGACATTACGGAGGTAATTCCGATGGCAAACGACGCTAAGAAGTGTGCTCACGCGAGTTGTTCCTGCACCGTCTCCGGGGATAAGAAGTATTGTTCGCAGATCTGTGAGGATTCCGCGGATGTGACCGAACTAGGCTGCGACTGTTCGCATCCAAGCTGCTCGCGCGACAGGATTTAAGCGCGATGTCTTCGGTTGGATACGGTGCGTGAGATGGCTCCAGGGCCTCCCTTGAGGCCTTGAAGCGATATACTGGGAGATGTGACGATTACAGGTCTGAGTCTAGAAGTTCCGAGTCGCGTTCGAGAGACGTCGGATGTAAAGCAGGTGCTTCTTCTTAAGCCTCGCGGCTTTTGTGCAGGCGTGGTGCGTGCGATCGACATTGTGCAGATCGCTCTCGACACGTTTGGCGCACCGATCTATGTGCGCAAGGAGATCGTTCACAATAGCTATGTTGTGAATGATCTGGCGAAGAAGGGTGCGATCTTCGTCAACGAGCTGGACGAGGTGCCCTCGGGCGCGCGCGTCATCTATTCGGCTCACGGTGTCTCGCCGGCGGTGCGCGAGCGGGCTAAGCAGCGCGGTCTTAAGGTGATTGACGCGACGTGTCCGCTGGTGACGAAGGTGCATGTGGAGGCGATCAAGTTCGCCCGGCAGGGGTATTCGTTGGTGCTGGTCGGCCATCGCGACCATGAAGAAGTGGAGGGGACGCAAGGCGAGGCGCCTCTGGTAACACAGGTGGTGTCGACGGTGGAGGAGGTTGCGGCACTGGAGGTGCCGGACCCGAATCGTGTGGCGTATCTGACCCAGACGACCTTGTCGCTCGATGAAGCGCGGTACATGATTGAGGCACTGAAGATCAGGTTTCCGAGCATTGTCGGGCCGCATGCGCAGGACATCTGCTACGCGACGGAGAATCGTCAGACGGCGGTGAAGAATGTGGCGCACGGAGCCGACCTGATGTTGGTGGTGGGCTCGAAAAACAGCTCGAACTCGAACCGCCTGGTTGAAGTTTCGGAGAACCTGGGGACGCGCTCGTACCTGATCGACAAGGCGGAGGACATCCGGCAGGAGTGGCTGGAAGGTGTGACCAAGGTGGCGGTGACGGCTGGCGCCTCGGCGCCGGAGGTGCTGGTGCAGGAAGTGGTGGCTGCGTTGAGCGCACGGGGATTTGGCGACGCGACCGAGGTTGAGGTGATGCCGGAGAATGTTCGGTTCGGTCTGCCGCCCGAGATTGTGCAGGCGATCGCCTCGGCCCCGACGGTCGCACGGTAGTGGGAGAGACAACGTCCAAGATGAACTCGCAGCAAAATTCGAACGCGCGACGAGGGGCGACGCAGCCGCGGTTTGGTCGGCTCGATCTGGCGATGGACCGGGTCGCGGACGGCATCGCGCGCTCCAGGGATTGGCTGTTGCGGGAGCAGAACGAGGACGGCTACTGGTGCGGCGAACTCGAAGCGGACGTGATGCTCGAGGCCGACTACATCTTTGTGCATACGCTGTTGGGGACGGGCGACCCAGGCAGGATGAGCCGGGCGGTGAACGAGATCCTGCGGCACCAGAACGAGGATGGCGGTTGGAGCTTGTATCCGGGCGGCCCGTCCAATGTCAGCTACGGCGTAAAGGCGTACCTCGCGCTGAAGCTGATGGGCTGGTCGAAGGATCACCCCGTTATGGTGCGAGCGCGCGAGTGCGTCCTGGCGCTGGGTGGCGTGGTCGAATGCAACACGTTCACGAAGATCTACTTGTGCGCGATGGGGCAGTACGACTACGACGCCGTGCCGGCAATCCCACCGGAGATCGTCCTGTTTCCGAACTGGTTCTACTTCAACATCTACGAGATCAGTTCGTGGTCGCGCGGGATCTTGGTGCCGTTGTCGATCATCTACGCGAAGAAGCCGTTCAAGAAGCTTCTCCCGGAGCAGGGGATCGACGAACTGTTTGTGGGTGGTCGGGCAAATGCGGACCTGCGGCTGCGCTGGGACCGAAAGCATCCGGTCAGCTGGCGGAACTTCTTCCTGTTCTGCGATCGTGTGGCGCACGTGGCCGAGCGGGTCCATATCCGGCCGCTGCGCAAAGTGGCTCTGCGCCGGGCGGAGGCGTGGATGCTGGAGCGGTTTGAGAAGTCCGATGGTCTGGGCGCGATCTATCCGGCGATGCTGAACTCGATTGTGGCCTTGCGAGTGCTGGGGCATTCGGTCGACGATCCGCAGATGATTCGGGCGATGGACGAGTTTGAGAAGCTCGGCATAGATTGTCCGGAGGGGGAGCCCGGGTACCCGACGCCGACGTTTCGAATGCAGCCGTGTTTTCCGCCGGTGTGGGATACGGCGCAGGCGATGTATGTGCTGGGCGAGGCGGGTGTGCCGAAGGACGATCCGTGCTTGTTGCGGGCGGCCGACTGGATCTTGTCGAAGGAGGTTCGGCACAAGGGCGACTGGGCCGAGAAAGTGAAGGGGGTCGAGCCGGGCGGGTGGTACTTCGAGTTCAACAACGAGTTTTATCCGGATATCGATGACACGGCGCAGGTTTTGCTGGCGCTGAACTGTGTCGATAATCCTCGGGAACGGTATCAGCACGAGGTGGCGCAGCGCGCCCTGAACTGGATCTGGGCGATGCAGTGCAAGAACGGCGGTTGGGCTGCGTTTGATAAGGACAATACCAAGTCGATCTTTCAGTACATCCCGTTTGCGGATCACAATGCAATGCTCGACCCGCCGACGGTGGACATCACCGGCCGGATGCTCGAGATGCTGTCGCTCTATGGGTTTACGCGGTCGGATCCGCGAGTAGAGAAAGCGGTCCAGTTCATCCTTGAGGAGCAGGAGCCGGACGGCAGCTGGTTTGGCCGATGGGGCGTGAACTATCTCTACGGGACGTTCCTGGTTCTCCGCGGGCTCGAGGCAATGGGGATGTCGAATCTCGAGCCTTCGATTCAGCAGGCGGCGGAGTGGGTGCGCATGGTGCAGAACGCGGATGGGGGATGGGGCGAGACGTGCGGGACGTATGACGACCCGGACCAGCGCGGCATCGGACCATCGACGCCTTCGCAGACGGCGTGGGCGCTTCTCGGATTGCTGGCGGCGGGGGATACGCGATCCGACTCGGTGGCAAAGGGAGTTCGTTGGTTGGTGGAGCGGCAGCACGCGGATGGCAGCTGGGATGAGCTGATGCCGGGGCGGAATGGCGAAAGCTATTACACCGGAACTGGATTCCCACGAGTCTTTTACCTTGGCTATCATCTGTATAAGCAGTACTTTCCGTTGCTGGCGCTGACGACCTACAAGCGGGCGATGGAGCGGGAAGCTGCAGAGGACGAGACCGCGGCCTAAAGCTCCGAACAGGTTTTGATTGCTGGAGGTTTTTACGTATGGCAGTACCCGTTTCGCAGGCATGGACTGTTGCCACATATGTGTTGAAGCAGAAGCTTCGCGGGCGCAAGCGGTATCCGCTGGTGCTCATGCTGGAGCCGCTGTTTCGCTGCAATCTGGCGTGTGCAGGGTGCGGCAAGATCCAGTATCCGGCGCATATCCTGAAGGCCGAGCTGAGCCCGGAGGAGTGCTTCCGCGCGGTGGAAGAGTGCGGGACGCCGATGGTGTCGATCCCGGGCGGCGAACCTCTGTTGCATCCGCAGATGCCGGAGATTGTCGCGGGTCTGGTGGCACGTAAGAAGTATGTGTACATGTGCACGAATGCGTTGCTGCTGAAGGAGAAGCTGCACCTCTTCAAGCCAAGCAAGTACCTGTCGTTTTCGGTGCATGTGGATGGGCAGCGGGAGCACCATGATCTTTCTGTGTGTCGCGAGGGCGGGTACGACATTGCGATGGAGGGTGTGCGGGCGGCGGTGGCGGCGGGATTTCGCGTAACGACGAACACAACGCTGTTTGACGGGGCGGACCCGAACTCTGTGCGCGCGCACTTCGACGAACTGACGGCGGCGGGTGTGGAGAGCATGATGGTGTCGCCGGGGTACACGTACGACAAGGCGCCGGATCAGAACCACTTCTTGGGCAAGGCGAGGTCGCGGCGGATGTTTCGGGCGATCCTGTCGAATCGCAAAAAGGAGTGGCAGTTCAACACGCATCCGCTGTTTGCCGAGTTTCTAATGGGGCATCAGAACTTTGAGTGCACGCCGTGGGGGATGCCGACGTTTTCGATCTTCGGCTGGCAGAAGCCGTGCTACCTTCTGCAGGACGGCTACGCCGATACGTTTGAGGAGCTGATGGAGGCCACCGAGTGGCAGAACTATGGCGCGAAAAGCGGCAATCCGCGGTGCGCGAACTGCATGGTGCACTCGGGGCATGAGGCTTCGGCAGTGGATTACAACTTCAGCTCTCTCAAGGGATTCTTGATCACCGCCAAGAAGTACGTATTTCCGTCCTTGTACCCGGATGAGGGAGCGCAGAAGCTGTTGAACGAGTGGCGGCCGGCGCAGCATGGACCTCTGGTTCAGATTGCGACACCCTCGGCGAGCTCTGCATCGCGCGTCGCGAGCGAGGAATCTACCCTGGTCTCCGGAGACTAGCGCACATGCCAACCGACCAGCAGGAGCATTTGAAGATTGAGCAGCAGGCGGCGTTTGATCCCAACGACCTCGAGGTTGCCGCGGGTCGCGAACGCGAGGATCTGCAGGGTTGGATCCCGACGCTGGCCGGCGATGCCGAGATTCGGGATGCGCTCGAAAAGGCGTTCGACTACCGCGGCGATGTGACGCTGACCCGGCGAGATGGGACCGAGGTGGAGGGGTATCTCTTTGACCGGCGCACGGGACCGACGCTCGAGACTTCGGTTGTTCGGATTATTCCAACTGGAGCGAAGACGAAGGTAAGCATCCTGTACTCGGAGGTCGGCAGGCTGGCGTTTACGGGACGGGATACAGCGGCAGGTAAGAGCTTCGAGGCGTGGATCAAGAGGTACTGGGAGAAGAAGGCTGCGGGCGAGAAAAACATTCAGATCGAGCCCGAGAAGTTGGACTGACCGGATGAGCCCCGTCGAGATCGAAGCGTGTGACTCCATCTACAGACGCAAGCGATGAAGGTCTTCATCACTGGGGCGACCGGGTTTGTTGGATCGCATGTTGCGCGGGCGTATGCGGCTGAGGGAGCGGAGCTCCGCCTGCTGACGCGTCCGTCGAGCGACCTCGGGCCGATCGAGGGGTTGACCGGGGCTGAGTTGGTGCGGGGGGATCTTCGGGATGTAGATCGCTTCAGGGCGGCACTTCTTGGCTGCGATGCTCTGGTGCATGTTGCCGCTGACTACCGGCTTTGGGTCCCCGATCCGGCGGAGATGTACCGGGCAAATGTCGATGGGACGCGGGACTTGCTTCGCGTCGCACGCGAGGCTGGGGTGTCGCGCGTGGTGTACACGTCTTCGGTGGCGACGATGGGGTTTCAAACCGATGGGACGATTGTGGACGAGGCGACGCCGGTGTCGCTGGAGGCCATGATAGGACCGTACAAGCGTTCGAAGTTCATGGCGGAGCAGGTGGCGATTGAAGCGGCGCGCGCGGGGCAGCATGTCGTGTTGCTGAATCCGACGACGCCGATTGGGGCAGGGGACCGGAAGCCGACGCCGACGGGACGGATAGTTGTAGATTTTTTGAACCGGCGATTTCCGGCGTATGTGGACACGGGCTTGAACCTGGTGGATGTAGACGAGGTGGCGCGCATGCACCTTGTCGCGCTCGACTGGGGGACGCCGGGAGAGCGGTACATCCTGGGCGGGGAGAACCTGACGCTGAAGCAGATCTTGGACCGGATGTCGTCGATTACGGGGTTGCCGTCGCCGAAGCTGCGGGTTCCGCACACGGTGGCAATGCTGTTTGCGATGTTTGACGAGACCGTGACCGGGAGGTTGCGGGGACGCGAACCGCGGGCGACGGTCGAGGCCGTGCGCATGGGAAAGAAGAAGATGTTTGCGAGTTCGGCGAAGGCGGAGCGGGATCTCGGATTTGCAGTCAAGCCTGTGTATCACGCTTTACGCGAGGCGATCGATTGGTTTCTGGCGCAGGGGTATGCGCCGCCCTTAGACATGTCGCGGCCGAGCGAGCCGGCAACTTGAACGGAAACATAGCGGTAATCGCGGCACTTCCGCGGGAGATTGCCGGTTTGGTGCGGGGTTGGGATCGATTGGAGCGGCCCGGCAAGGTGGTGCTGTACACCAGTCATTGCGGTGTGGTGGCATGTGCCGGAATGGGGGCGGAGCGCGCGACCTTGGCGCTTGCGGCGGCGCTACAAATTCGCCCGATCGACCGCGTAGTGTCGGTTGGGCTGGCGGGTGCTTGCGATCCGGCTTTGCGGGTTGGAACGGTGATCCGCGCAGGCTTGGTGGTGGATACGAGGACAGGAGAGCGGTTCGGCACAAGCGACGACGGGTGTGTGCTGGCGACATCGCCGAGGGTCGCCGGTGTAGCGGGGAAGAGCAGACTGCGCGAGACGTATGGGGCGGACGCGGTCGATATGGAGGCTGCGGCGGTGGCGCGGGTCGCGATGGCAGGGGGGCGGGAGTTTCGGGCGATCAAGGCGATCTCCGATGAGGCGGAGTTTGCGTTGCCGGCGATGGATCGATGGGTGACGAGCGATGGACACTTTCGCGAGGGGGCGTTTGCGCTCCACACTGCGTTGCGACCGGCAGGCTGGGGGCCTTTGTGGCAGCTTGCGCGGAACAGCCGGCAAGCGCTGCTCGCGCTTACGGACGAGCTAAATCGCGAACTAGACTAGAAGAGACGGGTTTCTGGAGCGAAGAGATGACAGTGGAAGCGGCGGTTGAGGTCCGGCAGGGTGAGGAGATCGCGGTTCCGAGCACGATGCGCGCTGCGGTGTACCGCGGGGTCGACGACGTGCGTGTGGAGACGGTTGCTGTGCCGCAGATCGGACCGGGAGAGGCTCTAGTGCGCATTCACACCTGCGGCATCTGTGGGACGGACCTGAAGAAGATCCATAGCGGGTCGCATGATGCGCCGCGAGTGTTTGGGCATGAGATGGCGGGGACGATCGTGCGGCTGGGTGAGGGTGTTGGGAACTTTGCGGTAGGCGATCGTGTGATGGCGTTCCACCATATTCCTTGCAGGCAGTGCTATTTCTGTCGCAAAGAGACGTTTGCGCAGTGCGAGACGTACAAACGGGTGGGAACGACGGCGGGCGTGGGCGCGCCTTCGGGTGGCGGCTTTGCAGAGTACATCCGCGTGATGGACTGGATCGTGCGCGACGGTCTGGTGCGGATTCCGGACGAGGTCCCGTTCGAACAAGCGGCATTTATGGAGCCGGTGAACACGTGTTACAAAGCGGTGCGGATGCTAGCGCTCGAGCCAGATGAGACCGTGCTGGTGATAGGGCAAGGGCCGATCGGGATACTGCTTGGCGCGTTGGCGAGGCGGACGGGAGCGACTGTTCTGACGTCGGATTTATTTCCGGAGCGGCACCGGGTGGCGACGCGGTTTACTCTCGATCAACCGGTGGAGGGCGATGTGGTCCGGGCGGCGAAGGCGCGGACCGAGGGACGGGGCGCCGATGTGGCGATGGTGGCGGTAGGGAACGATGCTCTGATCCAGACGGCCATGGATGCGATCCGGCCGGGCGGCCGGGTGATGCTGTTTGCCAGCACGCAGCATGGCAGGGCAGCGTTTGATCCGGCGCAGGTCTGCATGGATGAGAAGACGTTGATGGGGTCGTACAGCGCGTCGGTGGCGATTCAGGAAGAGGGAGTTCGGCTGGTGTTTGCTGGGTACCGGAACGGTTTGGATCTGACGCAACTGATCTCGCACCGGTTTTCGCTTGACCAGGCACCGGAGGCGATCCATCTGGCTTCGCACCCGCAGCCTGGGTCGATGAAGATTGTGTTGCAGCCCTAGTCGAGGCTTAGTCGCGGTGGCGTTTGCGAACTTCGATGTTGAGGCGTTTGATCTTTTGGTTGAGAGTGGACAGCGGGACTTTGAAGAACTCGGCGGCTTCGGTCTGGTTCCAATGACAGCGCTCGAGGCGGTCGGCGATGATGCGGCGCTCGATCTCTTCCATGATGTCGAACAGCGACGCGTCGGGGCGGTGTTCGAGACTGGCTGCTGAGTAGGTGCTGCCGGTGAGTTGGGCGGGCAGGAGCTCGGGCGGGATGATGCGTGTGGTGGACAAAACCACGCCGCGTTCCATGGCGTTTTCGAGCTCGCGGACGTTGCCAGGCCACTCGTACTCCATGAGGACGCGGAGGGCTTCGGGCGAGAGGACGCGATCGCCGGTGCCGTTTTCTTCCGCGTAGAGCTTCAGGAAGTGTGCGGCGAGCAGAGGGATGTCTTCGCGTCGGAGGCGGAGCGGCGGCAGATCGAGCGCGATAACGTTGAGGCGGTAGAAGAGATCTTCGCGAAAGCGGCCTTCGCGCACGGCGTTCTGGAGGTTAACGTTGGTGGCGGCGACGATGCGGACGTCGACCTGGATCTCGTGCGTGCCACCGAGTTGCATGAAGCGGCGGTCCTGGAGCACGCGCAGGATCTTTGCCTGCATGTCCATGGACATTGTGCCGATCTCGTCGAGAAAGAGGGTGCCGCCGTTGGCGACCTCGAAGAGACCCTTCTTAGAGTTGACGGCGGAGGTGAAGGCTCCGCGGACGTGGCCGAAGAGGGTGGATTCGAGTAGCTCGGAGGGGACGGCGCCAGTGTTGACGGGGACAAAAGGTTTGTCGCGGCGCGGGGAGTTAGCGTGGAGCGCTTTGGCCACGAGTTCCTTGCCGGTGCCGCTTTCGCCCTGGATGAGAACGGTCGATCGGCTCGGGGCAACCTGGGCGACAAGGTCGAAGAGCCGAAGCATCGGCTCGCTTTTGCCGACGATGTGCTCGAAGTTGTAGCGCATTTTGAGCGCGCGCTTGAGCTGGATGACCTCTTGTTCGGCCTTGTGGCGGCCGATTGCGGAGCGGATGTCGGCGAGCAGTTTCTCGTTGTCCCAGGGCTTCTGGACGAAGTTTTCCGCGCCGGCGCGGATGGCATCGACGACGTTGCCGACCGTGCCGAACGCCGTGATCATGATGACGGGAAGATGCGGTTGGGTCGCCTTGATGCGGGGGAGGAGATCGATGCCGCTTTCGCCGGGGAGGGCGAGATCGAGCAGGAGCAGGTCGTAGTCGTTGCGGGAGAGAAGATCGAGACCGGAGCTGCCTTCAGTTGCCGTGAAGACTTGAAACCCCTCGAGGGTGAGGAGCATTTCGAGCGACTCGCGGATGGCGGCCTCGTCGTCGATGATGAGGATCTTCGGATCGTTTTGTGCCGCGGACCCATTTGCGGAGATCTGGGGCAGAGCGATATCGAGCACGCCGGTGGTCTCACGCATGGAGCGCCACCGTCTCGGCTGTGGCCTGGTTGTCGGAGGTTTCGGCAGATGTTGGGATTGCGCGGCTCGCCGGAAGCTCCAGCACAAACGTTGTTCCTCTGCCCTCAGCTGTTTCCACGTGAATCTTTCCTCCGTGTTCCTGCATGATGCCGTAGCTGACGGCGAGGCCGAGACCTGTACCTTTGTGGCTGCCTTCTGCCGGCTTGGTTTTGGTGGTGAAGAAGGGATCGTAGATGCGGTGCAGATGCTCCTGCTTGATGCCGTCACCGGAGTCCTGGATCCGAACGACGACTTCGCCTGGCCCGTTGCAGGTGGTGACGGTCAGAAGTGCGTCCGGCTTGCGGAACATGGCGTCCTTGGCGTTCAGAAGGAGGTTGAGGAAAACCTGCTGCAGCTTGCCCTGATTGCCGTGGACGGGTGCGAGATCGGGGTCGAGATCGAGCGAGAGGGCGACCTGTGCGGTGCGCAGCTGGTGATCGATGAGGGTCAGGGTCTCGCGGAGAACGGTGTTGAGGTCGATGCTGCCGAACTCGGTTCCGGCGGTGCGGGAGAAGTTGAGCAGACCGTTGACGATCTCGGAGGCGCGGAAGCTCTGCTGAGTAATCTTGTCGAGCAAGGGGGTGAGCCGGCGGTCACCGCTCATCTGTTTGCTGAGCATCTGGGTGTAGCTCGAGATGACGGCCAGCGGCGTGTTGACCTCATGGGCGACACCAGCGGCGAGCAGGCCGATGGAGGAGAGCTTCTCTGCCTGGGAGAGCTGTTCTTCGAGGCGGATGCGATCGGTGATGTCGTCGACGAGAATGATGCGGCCGACGGTGACTCCGTCGCGCGCGACCAGGGGAGCGATGGCGATGTTGGCCGATCGGAGCTCGCCTGAGGGAAGCGGCAGGCGAAATTTATATAGGGTGTGCGTCTCTTGATCGTCGCGGATCTGGCAGAAGCGATCGAGGAACTCGGCTGGAAGGAGGGAAGCGAGGGGTTGGCCGAGGGCTTTTTCGCGCGTGACGCCGAACAGGTCCTCCATCTCCTGATTCCAGCTTTCGATCCGGTCGTGGAGATCGACGGCGAAGACGCCGACATTGATGGATTCGACGATGTTTTCGTGGAACTCCTTGAGGCGTTCGAACTCGGACATCTTCTGTTCAAGACGGCGATACAGCTGGGCGTTCTGGATGGCGATGGCGATGTACCCGGCCAGCGATTCGAGAACTTCGACGTCCTCGCTCGAGAGGAAGTCCCCGTGCTGTGTGCGACCGAGGCCTATGACGGCGACGGTGCGGGTTCCGCCGCCCTCGCGGGAGGCGACGCGGCAGGGGAGGTAGTAGTTGAGGTCGAGCTCGCGGGCAGACTGCTGCTGGTGTTCCGGAAGGCGCAGGACCTGCTCCGGATTTTCGAGAAAGAGGTGGTTGTGGCTTTCAGGGCGATCGAAGTCGAGGAAATGGAGATCGAGATGGGAGCTGCTGGCCGGATGGAGGTCGCCGAGGCCGTGCGCGGCTGCGAGACGCATGGTGCTGGTCTTGCCGTCCGCCGGACCGTCGCAGAGGAAGACGGCGACGCGGGTGACGAGAAGCGTTTCAGGCAGGCGCTCGACGATGCTGTCGAGGAGCGCGCGGAGGTCGGTCTGCGCGTTGAGGCTGCGGCCGAAGTTGACCAGAGTCTCGCGGTAGTCAAAGCGCTTCTGATCGAAGACCCGATCGACGCGGCTCTGGATGGCGCGTTTGAGCGGGTCAAAGACGAGGCCGGTGATGGTAACGGCGGCGATCAGGCCCCAGACGCGCAGATTCGGTAGGCGGGTGTGGACCATCTCCGCCGTGATGGCGACGCCGGCGAAGTACATGCCGACGAGAGCGGCGGTTGCGAGGGTATAGGTGACACCCCGTTTGAAGATCAGGTCGACGTCCATGAGGCGATACCGGACGATGGCCCAACTGAACGTCAGTGGGAGAAAGACGAGCGACAGGCCGGCCACCTTGGTGAGCGTCCCTGGGACCGGGAGGTCGGCCATGTAGGGGATGGCGTAGAAGAGCGTAAACGGGGTGATGGCGAGAAGAGTTCCGCGGGTGAGCCACTTGAGTTGCTGGCGCTCGAGGCCAGCAACGGCGCGGCGATAACGGATTCGGAAGACGATGGCGGCGACGACGTAGAAGACGGCGAGATAGCCGACGGCGATCTGGTCGAGCCGATGGTGGAGCAGTTCGGTTGCCGATTCGAAGCGGATAGCGGCGAACTGCAGGGCGACCAGGAGCGCTCCGGGAAGGTAGAGTGCCGCGGTTCCGGCTATCCGGAGGAAGCGGTCGCGCCGGCTGCGGAGCTTGCGTTCCGAGAAGCTCCAAGCGAAGTGGAGGAAGAGCGCGGGTTGAAGGGCGCCGGCGACCACGTTGCCCCAGTAGATGATCTGATCGAACGCGTCCAGTTCGCCCGTGTACTTGAAGGAATAGAGGACGAAGGAGACAAGGCAGAAGATGTAGAAATGCGTGGCTTTAGGAGCGGTCCAGCGGCGAAACAGGACGTAGATGCCGATCATCAGGTAGACCGCTGCGATGAACCGAAGGCCCTGGTTAATGGAGCGATCCGTGGGTTCGAGGATGACCGGAATTTCGAGTCGGGCTGGCTGCCCAGTATGGGCTCCGGTCGCAACTGGACGAAGGATCGAATACGTGCTGTGGGCCCAGATACCGCTCCGGAACATCTCGCGGATGAACGGGGCGAGCCGCGGCGTGGGCCGGTCGTTGATCGCGATCAGCAGATCTCCTGTCCGCACGCCAGCACGCTCGGCAGGGGAACCGGCCGGCACGCGCTCCGCCCGGATGCCGCCCGGGGCTTCCTGCCACCAGACACCATCCGTCGGGACGTCGTAGTCGCTTTCAAAACGGAAGTTTGCTGCCGCCAAACCACAGGCCAGCAGAGTGACGAGGGCAAGGAAGATGGCCAGGACCCGGGTATGGGAGGCGTCTTTCACGTGGTTCCGAGCACCCTGCCTTTCTTCTGCATCTTGTCCAATGCATTTAGCTTGCATCTTGGGGGCCAAACCCCACCATGAGAACGATATAAAGTTGATGCGGGGTCCTGATATTCCTGCATCTAGCGCACCAAATCGGCTCAGTCCCAGCTACAGGAAATCATATCTGTTTGCAGCTTTCAGAAGACGGATTCGAGTTTGTCCCAAATTGAACTTTGTTCTATAGGAACCAGGATCTTGCGGCTGAGGGAAGCACCGATGGTTCCTCTCAGGCGATCTTTCGCTTGACCCCGCCTACCCCGTTGCTATGAACTGAAAGGCATGGACTTTTCCGAGCGGCAGGGCGCCACCGCCCAAAGCCAAAGATCGGGTGGACGCGAAGCTCGACCTCAGAGGTCAACTACTCTCGCCCAGGAGAGCGCGGCGGACGTCCTCCGGCGTGACGCTGAGCACCTGCTTCCGGTATACGCCCGCTATCCGGTCGTGATGGAGCGGGGCGAAGGCGTGCATCTGTTTGACGCGGATGGCCGGCGCTATCTCGACATGATGGCTGGGCTGGGTGTGAATGCTCTGGGCCACGCGCATCCCCGAATGCTCCGGGCGATCGTGGAGCAGGCGGGCCGGTTGATTCATCTCTCGCCGCAATACAGCAATCCTCACCCGAGTCATTTGGCCGAGCGGCTGGCCGACCTCGCCGGGATGACGGGCGCGTTCTTCTCGACCGGCGGATCGGAGGCGGTCGAGGGTGCGCTGAAGCTGGCGCGGTCGTTTGGGCGACAAAACTTCTCGGCGCAGAAGCATGGGATTGTGGCTTTGAGCTCGTCGTATCACGGACGGACGTATGGCTCGCTCTCGGTCACCGGGCAGGAGAAGTATCGGGCGGACTTCGCTCCCGGTTTGCCCGGAGTGACGTTTGTGGAGCGGAACGATGTTCAAGCGCTCCGTCTCGCGGTAGACGAGTGGACGTGCGCGATCCTGATTGAGCCGTTGCTGGGCGAGGGTGGCGTCCATACATGCACGCCTGAGTTTCTCTCCGAAGCTCGTCAACTCGCGGATCAGCATGGAGCTGTGCTGATCTTTGATGAGATCCAGAGTGGTCTGGGGCGGACGGGGCAGTGGTTTGCGTTTGAGGCTTCGGGCGTACGACCGGACATCCTGATCCTGGGCAAGCCGCTGGGCGGCGGTCTGCCGTTAAGCGCGATCCTGGTGACGGATGAGCTCTTCCATACGTTTGGGCTGGCGAAGCACGGCAGCACGCTGGGAGGAAGTCCGCTGGCCTGCCGGCTTGGTTTGGAGTTTCTGGCGATCGTCGAGGAGGAGGGGCTTCTCGGGCAGGTAACGGAGACAGGGGCGCACCTGAGCCGGCGTATGCAAGAGATCGTTGCCGGTTGCGAGACCGCGGTTGAGGCTCGCGGGCGAGGTCTGCTCCAAGGGTTGGAGCTGACGGTTCCGGCCAGGCCGGTGGTTGAAGCCGCGCTCGCCCATGGAGTCCTGTTGAACTGCGTGCAGGGCAATGTGCTTCGGTTCTTGCCGCCGCTGATTGTCTCGACAGAGGATGTCGATCGCGCGTGCGATGTTCTCGTGTCGGTCTTGCGCAGACCCGAGGGAGTGCGGGAGGAGCGCACCTCCTCTCGGGACCGAGCGCTGGTTGTGGCGGAGATTTAGAGCGCACCTTTGGAGGAAGGGGATACCCCCCCGGGGGCTTGCTTTGTGCAAAATATCCGGAATCAACAACTTACGAACGGCCTATGTTTGTAAAATATTGAAAATGAAGAACTTAAGTCCAAGTTCTTCATAACAAATGACTTAGCTCTGTCCTTGGGTTATCTGGACGACTTTGCCCAAATGATTTTTGCCTTTCTGTTCCGGCCGCCGTGGAAGCACTGGATCTGCCTCCATCTCCAGTCTACGAGGATAGGGGAGTAAGTACGCCACCACCGTGAAGATTCCCTTCACTCATCGCCATGGCATGCGCATGAATGGGGCACCGGCCTTGGAACAGAAGGTACTTTTCTCGGGCCTGTAACATCTTTGTGTTCCGGACGGATGGACGTATGGGTCCGATCTATGTATTTGCGGGTTGTGAGCAGACGTGGCAAGTGGTTTACAGGCCGGTGTTGAGGACTCGTTTATCGAGGTGGATGGAGTTCCGGTGCACTACGTCCGGAGTGGGAATGGGCGGCCCCTTCTGCTGTTGCATGGACTTGTGGGATCGACGCAGAACTGGCGGCAGAATATTGGCGCGTTGAGTAGCGGGGCGTCGGTGTACGCGATCGATCTGGCGAACATGGGCCGCTCTGGGCGGGTTGCGGGGCTGGATGCGGGTTTAGAGGCGACGGCGGACCGGGTGGCGGCGTGCATGGACCAGTTCGGCTTTGCCGAGACGGACGTTGCGGGGCACTCGCACGGTGGCGCTGTGGCGATGATGCTGGCGGCGCGGCATCCAGAAAAGGTGGGGAAGCTGATCCTGTTTGCGCCGGCGAACCCATTCTGCGACCTTGGCGAGGGGCTGCTGCGTTTCTACCGGACCTCGGTGGGCAGCGGCTTTGCCCGGGCGATTCCGTTTCTTCCCGACCGTTTGAAGGCGGTCGCTCTTCGCCGGATGTTTGGCGATCCTACGCGGGTCGCGGATGGAACGCTTGAGGGGTATACGGAGGGACTTGAGATCCCGGGGACGATTCGGCACGTGATGGCGGTCGTGCGCCGGTGGGTGCCGGATATGAGCGCGCTGCGGGCGGTTTTGCCGGCGCTGAAGACCAAGCCGGCCTTGTTGATCTGGGGGGATCGCGACCGCGCGGTGGGTCTAGCGTCGGCGGAGAAGTTGCAGCAGTACCTCTCGAATTCGAGCCTCGTTGTGTTGCCGAGTGTCGGGCATATTCCGTTTGAGGAGATGCCGGAGGCGTGCAACCGGGCTGTGCTGGAGTGGCTGGCGCAGAGAAGCTGAGCTTCGGTCTGTGTGCGGTTCAGGGCTATCTGCGGCTCAAGGCTGTCTGTGTCTCAAGGCTGTCTGCGGAGGTCGAAGGTCTCGCTGAGCCAGAGTCTCATCTCGGATCGCATGTGGTCGAGCTTGGGTGCGGGCGAACTGGGGATACCCTGGAAGAAGTGGTCGGCTCCGGGAACGAAGACGAGGCGCGTGGGTGGGGGCATGGTTTCCGCGGCACGGGTGAGATCGGCGGCGGGGCTGAACTGGTCGTGGTCCCCGCTGAGGAGGAGTTTCGGTCCGGTGCAGGTCTGGAGGAACTCGTAGGTGTAGTCGCGGCCGGCGGCGCGGACGGGAAGGCCGAGACCAACGCGTCCGACGACGCGAGAATCTCCGCAACAGGCACGCAGGCCGACGTAGGAGCCGAACGAGAAGCCGGCGAAGAGGATAGGCCGATGGAGGTTTCCGGCCATCCAGCTGAGCGCGGCTCGGACGTCGTCCTGTTCGCCGTGACCTCCGTCAAAGAGGCCTTCGCTGAGGCCAACGCCGCGGAAGTTGAAGCGAACGACAGGCAGGCCGAAGGACAGGAAGGCCTTCATGGCGTGGTAGACGACCTTGGTGTGCATGGTTCCGCCGGCGGGCGGGTAGGGGTGGCAGACCAGGGCGGCGAAGGGGGCGTCGGGCTGGCCGGTGTTGAGGAGAGCTTCGAGTTTGCCGGCGGCGCCGGAGAGGTCGTCGATGGTCTGTAGGTGCGATGGAGGTGCGGAGGACGGGGGCACGACTTCTAGTTTAGGTGTGGGTGCGGGTGTTTGGCGTGATTTCTGTGACGTATGCTGGGCGGATGGCGGCAGATTCAATCGACCCAGTCGCGCTGACTCGGGAACTCGTGAACGTCGAATCCACGACATACCATGAGGGCCGCGTTGGCGCGTTTCTGCGGGATCTGCTGGTGCGGCGGGGGTACGCGGTCGAGGTGATGCCAGTGGAGCAGGCCGACCCGCGGACGACGCCTGGGGCTCCGGCGGGCGAAGCCGAGGCGCGCATCAATGTGTATGCGGCGCTCCCGGGAGGCACGCCGGATGTGATGTTTTCGACCCATATGGACACGGTTCCGCCGTTTTTTCCTTGCACGGAGGATGCGGAGTTTTTGTATGGGCGGGGCGTGTGCGATGCGAAGGGAATCGTCGCGGCGCAGATTGCAGCGGCGGACCGGCTGCGGCGTGCGGGAGTTCGGGTGGGCTTGCTGTTTGTGGTGGGGGAGGAGCGTGATTCGGCAGGAGCCGCGGTGGCGAATTTACATCCAAAGGGGTCGCGATTTTTGATAAATGGAGAGCCGACGGATAACCGGCTGGCGCTCGCGAGTAAGGGGGCGCTGCGGCTGGAGCTTCGGGCGAAGGGGCGGATGGCGCACTCGGCGTACCCGGAGCTGGGAGAGTCGGCCATCGATAAGCTGATAGAGGTGCTCCATGATTTGCTGGCGATGAGGCTGCCGTTTGAGCCGAACCTGGGGGCGGATGGGCACTCGACGCTGAATATCGGTTTGGTGAGTGGGGGGCGAGCGCCGAATGTGATTGCGGACGAGGCGGAGGCGCACCTGCTGATCCGGCTGGTGGGGCCGTCGGAGGCGACCCGGGCGGAGATTGTGCGGGTGGTGGGGGGGCGGGCGGAGGTGGAGTTTTCGCTGGACCTGCCGTTTGTGCGGATGCGAGCGGTGGAGGGTTTTCGGACGATGATTGCGAAGTTTACGACGGATATACCTTCGCTGGACGCGTGGGGTGAGCCGTTTTTGCTGGGGCCGGGGTCGATCCATGTGGCGCATACGCTCGACGAACGGGTGAGGAAGGCGGAGCTGCTGGAGGCGGTGGAGCTGTATGTTGAGCTGGCGACGCGGCTGGTGAAAGAAGGGTCCTGAGGCAGGGTTCTGGCGTGTTGGCGGAGGGAGTTTCAGGCTCGTTTTCCACTTTACGGACCCGAGACGATGTTTGGGGGCGCACTAAAATAGGTGCATGGCAGCAGCCGAGTTTACGCACCTTCATCTCCATACGGATTACTCACTTCTTGACGGCGCATGCGATGTAGACAGGCTGGCGGCGCATGTGGCGAAGCTGGGCCAGACGGCGGCGGCGATGACCGACCACGGGAATATGTATGGGGCGGTGCATTTCTTCGACGCGATGGCGAAGAAGGGGGTGAAGCCGATCCTGGGGTGCGAGCTTTATCTATCGGAGACGGAGGATCACCGGGAGCTGGCGGGCGGGTACAACCACTTCCTGGTTTTGGCGGAGAACGAGGCTGGGTACCGGAACCTGATGCGGCTGACGTCGGAGGCGGCGCTGCACGGGTTTTATCGCAAGCCGCGGGTTTCGAAGGGGTTTTTGGCGAAGCATACGGAGGGATTGATTGGATTTTCGGGGTGTCTGGCGGGTGAGCTGAACCAGCGCTTGATGGCGGGCAAGTACGAGGAGGCGAAGCGGTCGGCTGGCGTCTTCGAGGACATGTTCGGCAAGGGGAACTTTTTCCTAGAGATCCAGGATCATGGGCTCGACCCGGATAAGCGGGTGTGCGATCAGCTCTTTCAGATGGAGCGAGAGCTCGGGATTCCGCTGGTGGCGACGAACGATGCGCACTACGTTGCCGGCGACGACAGCCGAGCGCACGAGATCCTGCTGTGTGTGCAGACGGCTGGGTCGATGAACGATCCGAAGCGCTTCAAGTTCGATACAGAGGAGTTTTACATCAAGAGCACGGAGGAGATGCACCGCGCGTTTGCACATGCACCTGAGGTTTGCACGCGGACGATGCAGTTTGTGGATCGATGCAATGTGCAGATGTCAAAGGTGAAGAATCCTTTTCCGGATTTTGCTGTTCCGGAAGGCGAGAGCCTGGAAAGCTACTTCGAGAAGGTGTGCCGTGCGGGGTTAGAGAAGCGGCTTGAGACGGCGGTGGCGCAGCTGCGGAGCCGGGGTCTTCTGAAGAGGTCGATTCCGGAGTACTATGCTCGGCTCGATCGCGAGATCGAGTGCATCAAGGCCATGAAGTTTCCGGGCTACTTTATGATCGTCTGGGATTTCATTCGGTATGCGCGCGAGCGAAGCATACCGGTGGGGCCGGGGCGCGGATCGGCGGCTGGGTCGCTCGTGGCGTATGTGATGGAGATCACGGATGTCGATCCGTTGCAGAATGAGCTTTTGTTTGAGCGATTTTTGAATCCTGAGCGCGTCTCCATGCCGGATATCGATATTGACTTTTGCATGAACCGGCGCGGGGAGGTGATTGAGTATGTGCGGCAGAAGTACGGTTCGGACCAGGTCGCGCAGATTATCACGTTCAACACGATGGCAGCGAAGGCGGCCATCAAAGATGTTGGGCGCGCGTTGGACATGCCGTATGGCGAGGTCGACCGGATCGCGAAGATGATTCCCGCGACGATTGGGATCACGATCGATCAGGCGCTGAAGGACTCGACTCCGCTTTCCAGCGCGTACGAGAGCGATGCGAAGATCCGCGAGTTGATTGACGCAGCCATGCGTCTGGAGGGTTTGGTCCGCGGAGCGGGTGTGCACGCCGCGGGAGTAGTGATTGCGCCGCAGCCGCTGACTGAACTTGTGCCGGTGACGCGCACAAAAGATGAAGCGATCGTCACAGCGTACGACATGAAGGCCGTCGAGAAGATGGGCCTGCTGAAGATGGATTTTCTCGGCCTGACGACGCTAACCGTCATCGACGATTGCATCAAGCTTATCCAGAAGAACCGGGGCGTGCTGATCGATATGAGCGCAGTTCCGCTCGACGATGCGGAGGTGTTTGAGAAGGTATTTCACCGCGCGCTGACGTCGGGCATATTTCAGTTTGAGTCGGGCGGAATGCGCGATGTGCTTCGCCGGTACAAGCCGAATCGGGTTGAGGATCTGACCGCGCTCAATGCTCTATATCGGCCTGGGCCGATGTCGATGATCGACGACTTTATCGAGAGAAAGTGGGGGCGTCGCGCGGTCGAGTATGACCTGCCCGAGATGGAGGCCATTCTCAAAGAGACGCTGGGCGTGATGGTGTATCAGGAGCAGGTGATGCAGATCGCTGCCGCGGTTGCGGGATACGCGTTGGGCGAGGCCGATCTCCTGAGACGGGCGATGGGCAAAAAGGATGCCGGCGAGATGGCCAAGCAGCGCGATCGCTTTATGTCGGGTGCCGCGGCCAATAAACATCCAAAGGAGATTGCGGGAAAGATCTTCGATCTGATGGCGCAGTTTGCAGGGTATGGCTTCAACAAGTCGCACTCGGCCGCGTATGCGTTGCTGGCGTATCACACGGCCTGGTTGAAGACGCATTATCCGGTGGAGTTTATGGCGGCGCTCTTGACGAGTGAGACGTCCAAGCCGGAGAACGTGGTGAAGTACATCTCCGAGTGCCGCGAGATTGGCATCTCGGTGTTGCCGCCGAACGTGCAGGTTTCCTTTGCGGACTTTACGCCCCTGGGCGAGGCGATCGGGTTTGGTCTGGCGGCGATCAAGAACGTTGGCCACAACGCGATCGAATCGATTCTCACCGCGCGAGAGGGATCGGCGGAGAATGGGAATGAGACAGCAAAGAAGGGAGAGGCCGGACCGTTTGCAAGCTTGTACGACTTTTGCGAGCGGGTCGATCTTCGGCTCCTAAACAAACGTGTGCTGGAGTCGCTGATCAAGGCTGGGGCGATGGACGCGTTTGGGCATCGCGCGCAGGTGAATCTGGCGCTTGACAAAGCGATGGAGCGTGCGCAGAGATCGCAGCGCGATGAAGCTGCGGGGCAGCATGGGCTGTTTGGGATCTTTGATGAGGGACCGACGAAGTCGCGGAACGAGGATGCGTTGCCGAAGCTGCCGGAGTGGGACGAGCATACGCGTCTGCAGAACGAAAAGGAGGTGCTGGGTTTCTTTGTCTCCGGTCATCCGCTGGATAAGTATCGCGAGAAGTTACGTAATCTAAAGGTGGTGGACACGTCAACGGCGTGTGAGATGAAGCCGGAGCCACAGGTTTTCCGGCGCGGCGGGAACGAGCAAGGTCAGAACGAGATCGCGATTGCGGGTGTGATCACGGGTCTAAAGGTGGCGAAGTCGAAGCGGTCCGGTGAGATGTATGCGCAGGCGTGTCTTGAGGACACGGTCGGCAAGATCGAGCTGATTGCGTTTCCGCAGAGTTACGCGCAGCTGGCCGAGCGCTTGAAGATCGATGTTCCGGTGCTGGTTCGCGGCGTGTTGCGAGGCGAGGAAGACTCTGCGCCGAAGCTCGCGATCTCTTCGATTCAGGCCATCGAGGATATCAAGCTGAAGCTGCCGGAGGCGCTGCGCATCAAGGTTCCGCTGCACAACCCGGACGCTGCGCTGTTGAACAAGCTCCACGCCATCTTTGTTGCGGCCCCTGGGAAGGGCAAGTTGCTCTTGGATCTTGAGGAGCCGGGGGAGTTCTGCGCGGTGCTGGAGCCGCAGGATGTCCAGGTGGCGGCCGATCGCCTATTTATCGACAGGGTGGAGGATCTCGTGGGACGGGGTGGGGTCCGGGTCATTGAGTAGAGGTCGGGTCTTGAAGCAGTAGATCTGGACGATCTACCACTTCTACTTGAGAGAACTGTCATACTGCTGGATTGTCCCGCGGCTTATGTCGATCATTCCTCCAAGATGAGCCAGAGTGCGCCGCACAATCGGCTGCGCGGCTTTGATATCGTCCATGCTGACATTTTTTGGATCGAAGCCCTTCACGACAAACGAGTCCAGCTCCAGATAGTCATCCAGCGTCTGTCGCTCCATCGTCTCGAACTGCGCTTGTTCCTTGTAGGTGGCGGAGAACCTCTCCACCTCGCCGTACTCCATGTAGTTCATGACCCCGGTAGAGCTTGCGGTTTGCCAGGCAGCATCCTGAAGCTGAACCTACCTCGTAAGCACGTTGCCATACAATAGAGAAGCTGAGTTAAACCAAGAGAATGGCAGATCAAGAGACCGGAAAGATTGGGACTGTGCAGGCCGTTGCCGCACCCGTTGCGCCGGAGGCGTGGCTAAAGACGGAGGCGGCTCGACATCCGCAGCGACCGTATCCCATGGACTTCATGGAAGGGATCTTCACCGATTGGAGCGAGGTCCACGGCGACCGGGCCTTTGGCGACGATGCCGCGATCAGCTGTGGGATGGCGCGGTTTGACGGGCAACCGGTGCTCGCGATCGGGAATCTGAAGGGCCGGACGTTGAAGGAGCGGGTGGCACGGAAGTTTGGATCGCCCGATCCGGAGGGTTATCGCAAGGCTCTGCGGGCGATGAAGTTTGCGGAGAAGTTTGGCCATCCGATCTTTACGTTTATTGATCTGGCTGGGGCGAATCCGGGGATCGGCGCGGAGGAGCGTGGGCAGGGCGAAGCGATCGCGCGCAATCTCCTTGAGATGTCGCGGCTGCGGGTGCCGACGATTGCGACGATTACGGGCGAGGGCGGCTCGGGGGGTGCTCTGGCGCTGGCGCTGGCGGACCGCGTACTGATGCTCGAAAATGCTATCTATTCGGTGATTTCGCCGGAAGGATGCGCGTCGATCATGTGGAAGGACGCGAGCAAAAAGCAGCAGGCGGCGGCGGCCCTGAAGTACACGGCGATCGACGTGCGGAAGCTGGGCTGCGTGGATGACGTAATCGCGGAACCGGCGGGCGGATCGCAGGCGGATGCGGCGGGTGCGATCGGCCTCGTGGCTGACCGGCTTCGTGCTCATCTCCGAGCGCTGCGCTCGCTCACGACCGAGCAGATGCTGGACCAGCGTTACCGGAAGTTTCGCAACATCGCGCAGTTCTACACGACGGCGATCCCTGCCTGACCCAGATGGCTCATGGAGTAGATATTTTGCCGGTGTCTGGACGACCAACTCCGCCTCCACCGCGACCCAGCAGGGCTGGGGACTTCTTTGTCTCAGTAGCTGCGATCTGCTGGTTTTTTCTGGCGAGCGATCTGGCGGCGCGCTCGGCGGCGGGCATCTCGCAGCGGCTCGACTCGCTCGCGCTGGGATCTGTGCTGAAGCCGCTGTTTCTCCTCTTTCTGCTGGCTGTTGGATACTCCGCTCTGGAACTCGCGTCGCGGCGGCAATCGTCGACGCGGACGCTGCTGGGCTTGCCGCGGCGCCCGACGGCTGGGCGGGAGTGGGCGACGGGTGCGGCGATCGGTTGGGCCGCGCTGCTCTTTGCTGTGTTGCCGGTGGCGTTGTTCGGTGCTTTGCGGGTGCAGATGTGGACGGAGCCGCGGGCGTTTGTGTATCTCGGGGCGAATCTGCTAAGCGCGGCGCTTGGTGCGCTGGCTGTCGAGCTGGGGTTTCGGGGCTACGCCTTTCGGCGGCTGATCGACGCGATCGGACCGACGGGAGCTTCGATCCTGCTCTCGCTGCTCTTTGGTCTGGTGTTCGGTCACGGCTCGGGCGCTTCTCTTATCAGTGTTACGGTGCTTACGATCTTTGGGCTCTTGCTTTCGCGCGCTTGGCTGCGCACCTACGGGCTCTGGCTGGGATGGGGTCTTGGTTTTGGCTGGACCGCGGCGGCGGGAATTCTGTTTGGCCTCCCGGTTAGCGGCTCAACGGACCTTTCTTCGGTGGTGCAGACCGTAGCCGTGGGGGGCCGGGCGCTGACGGGTGGCCGGTTTGGTTTGGAGGCTGCCCCGTTTACGGCAGTGGTGCTTCTCTTCGCGGCGGTTGCGCTGATCCGGCTGACCCGGGACTATAGCTGGAACTACACCCACCGGCCGATCATTCCGGGTGGGTATCCGGTCGAGGTCCGGCCGCCGGCCGCCCACGCGGCTGTGGCTGCGGTCGAGGAGAGCAGCCGCCCTGTGCCTCTGGTGCAGATCTTGCCGGCAAAGCCCGAGGAGCGGTCGGCACCGCCGCCCCCTCGCTGAGCGGTTAACGCGGGTGCGGTTGGCGGCCGATCTTCTGCCGGCGCGGCCAGAGAGGCCATCTAGCGCCCTTTGCGGCATGGAAACACAATCTCCATGGGCTGAAACTCCCACAAAAGAGGTGCTTGCCAAGGTGCGGGTTAGGAGCGCAGAATTCCCATAGTCAGAGGTGCCGGACATGGCCGCTTACGCGCACAGATCGCTCTGTTTTGCCGCTGCTGTTGTATTGGTTTCGACCGCCGCGGCGCGAACCGCGACCAGCCAGGTGTTTGTGGTGGGGGAGAAGACGGCCACGGCGGGGGTGGACACGGCGTTCACACCGACCCGGGTCGATCTGCCGTCGGGGACGCTGTCCGAGCGCGGGCGCCGGGAGCTGATCCGCAACCTCGAGGCCGAGCAGGGGTTTGCTCATCGTGCGCTGCCTCTGGGTGCCGGTCTGACGCTGATCGCCAACGGGCATCTGACGCCGGGGGCCGAGCAGTACAAGCGCATGCTGTACGAGAAGGGGACATCGGCCGGGCCGGGCGATCGCGTCATGGTGACCGGCCTGACCATCAAGGCCGACCGTTTGATCCTGGACCTGAACGGCGGGCCGTATGCCAAGCACCGCTTCCTGAGTCATGTGTCGTTCAACGACAACCCGGTGGTGCAGCAGCCGGTTGAGCAGCCGACCGGGGCGCGGATCACGCTGGTGTTTGAGGGCAGGGTGCCGGAGATTTCGGCTCCCGAGGTAAAGGCGCTCCTGGAGCCGTTGATCGATTTTGGGGTGAAGAGCTCGGAGCAGGCGTACGCCGACACCCTGCCGCAGAACCTGAAAGATGCGATTGCCGCCCACGATGTTCTGGTGGGGATGAATCACCGGATGGTGCTGGCGGCCTTGGGTGCTCCGGAGAGCAAGATGCGCGAGCGCGATGGGGTGGAGGGGAGTGGGGCGCGCTACGAGGAGTGGATCTACGGGCATGTTCCGCAGACGGTTCGGTTTATTCGCTTCAAGGGCGACCGGGTAGCGCAGGTGGAGATAGCGGAGCTGGGCAAGCCGCTCGCCGTGCACGACAAGGACGAGATGGGCGCCTATACGAACCCGGTGGAGACCCGAGAAATTGCGATGGGCGATGTCCCGCAGGGGGGGGCGGAGGGGACGCATGCGGCGGGGGCGCCACCCTCGTTGCGCAAGCCGGGCGAGGCAGCGCCGGCGAGTGGATCGGGCCAGGTGCAGTTTCCGTCGGCCAAGCCGGCCTCGAGCGGCAGCGCCGGTGGAGCCAGTACGCCGTCGAACTTTGTGCGGGCCGTGCAGGTTGCGGGGCCGGTCGCGCCTTAGGCTCGTGGGTGTAAACTTGTCCTTGAGCGCATGTGCCGTTTCGCGGGAGTGACTGTTCTCTCGCGCGCAGGACGCAGCAAATTCAAGGGAGATGAGCGTTATGGCGAAGATTGCCAAGACCGGCGACCGCAAAAAGGTCATGGATACGAACAAGAGTACGGACTGCCCGAAGTGCTCGAAGACGACGCGTATTGTGAAGCGCGTGAAGGATCGGGAGCGCGGGGTTCCGGGCGGGGTGTATATCTCGTGCTCGGCTTGCGATTTCTTCGAGAAGCTCTAGACGTCTGACGGGTTTAGGGACAGCGGCCAGAGGGTTTTTACCCTCTGGCCGCTGTTTTTTTGCTGTGTGCTGACCGGACCGACTCTGAGCCGGTCCGGTTGGTGGTGGACCCCTCCCCCCTACCCCCCACGTATCTTGCGCAAAATCTTCAGAACATTGGACTTAGATCTGGATCTCGAGCGGTTGATCGATATGGGTGATCCCCCTTTGGCGCTGAGAACAGGCGATGTCGGGCGCGGGAGGTAATTCGGTTTTTGTCTCCTCCTCTTTATTGTAGGAGTTTGTGGGCGTGGGTGCGCCAAGCCAGGTTTACCCGAGTACGCGGTAGCCGAGCTGAAAGGGGTTGGCGGCCAGGCCCGCGATCAGGTACCAGCCGGTGGCGCCGATGTGGAGGGATGGCCCGTACGTGTATCCGAAGCCGGTGTCGAGGACGCCGGTTGCGGCGACCAGGCCGAGGCCGGTGGGGATGAGGTTGCCGCCGGCGGTCTGACCGGCTCCGAGCAGGGTCTGGGCGCGGGCGCACTGGGTCAGCAGGGAGATGGCAGTGGTGATGTCGGAGATGAGGATGGGGAGGGTGTCGCCTCCGCGAAGGGCGCGGGCGGCGAGCGCGGCGGCGGCGTGGGCGGTGCCTTCGAGCCAGACGGCGTGCGGGTCAGCAAAGGTGGTGGTGAGGCTGGCGGTGTCGAAGACGAGGCCGTGGATGGTCTGGGTGCCGGTGAGGCTGGTGTGCGGCGAGCTGCTGGTGTCGGTGGTTTCGAGGTGCGCGAGCGCCCAGTCGATGGTGCCGCGGGTCTGGTTGTTGAGGGTGGCCATGTAGGACCAGGTCTGGCAATCCTCGGGAATGGGCGAGGGATTGATGGTGATCTGGTCGACGAGCGTTCCGGTGTAGAAGAACGGGCCGGCCGAGTTGAGGGTGGAGTTGACAAAGGTGAGGGCGTGAGCGGCGAGCGCGGACCAGGACATGCCGTTGGCTGTTGAACTGCCGCCGTCGGTTAGCCGGGCGAGCATGGTGAAGAAGGCGAAGGCGTCGATGTTGTGTTCGGTGGATTTGCCGTTGCCCGACGGTACGGACTGGTTGATGGAGTTGATGTTGGTTCCAAAGGAGAAGCCGCCGGCACCGAGGGTGCTGTAGGTGTTGGTGACGATCCAGTTGGCGACGAGGAGGGCTCCGGTGAGGAAGTGGGCGTCGCCGGTGCGGGCGAAGAGTTGGGCGAGGGCCATGCCGGCCCAGCTCTGGTCGCCGGTGGTGCTGGTGTAGAAGTAGAAGGGCGCGGCGGCGGGGGTGATGTAGACGCCGTCAGGGTTGCGGGTGTTGACGAAGTAGGCCTGGGCGAAGCGGCCGTCGTTGACGGGGAAGTTGTGGGCCTGGGCGTAGAGGAGGCCGTTGCCGAGGACCTGGGCGCGGCTGAGGTCGTCGGCGGTGCCACGAGCGAGATAGGCGTGGATGCTGACAGCGTTGTCATAGGTGAAGGCGGTGGCTCCGAGGGTCTGGTCGCTGTAGCTCTGGGCGAGGCGGACGGTGGCGCCGGTGGCGTAGGCGTCCATCATGAGGTTCTGGAAGGTGAAGGCGTTTTCAAGTGAGGCGGGGAGGGCTTCGTGTCCGTTGGGCGGGCGAGAGGGGCCGGGCTGGCCGTGTGCGGGCTGAGCGGCGAGCGCGGTGGGGACGGCGGCGGTGAGGGCGAAGGCGGAGCCGGCCTTGAAGAGGCTACGGCGCGAGAGGGTGGGTGAGGGCATGGGGGAGGATCTCCTGGGTCTGTGACCTGACCGAAGATACTGTATTCCTTTGGGGGTTTGGGCGGCAATGTGGGGCAGCGCGGCGGATGACAGCGGTAAAGCTGGCAACGGCAAGGGCAGAAGCAGATTCCCTTCGGGAATGACAACCAGAAGGGCAAGGGCAAGGGCAGAACAACTACAGGGGTCCTTCGCTTCGCTCAGGATGACGGCGGGAAAACAAGCAGCGGCAACGGCAACGGCAGAAGCAGATTCCCTTCGGGAATGACAACTAGAAGAGCGAAGGCAACTGCAGGTCTCTCCGCTCCGCGCTGCGCGCTCCGGTCGAGATGACAGGGTTGGTGTGGTGAGAAACGCAGATTCCCTTCGGGAATGACAACTAGAAAGGCAAGGGCAAGGGCAAGGGCAAGGGCAAGGGCAAGGGCAAGGGCAAGGGCAAAGGCAACGGCAACGGCAACGGCAACGGCAAGAGCAAAGGCAACTACAGGGGTCCTTCGCTTCGCTCAGGATGACGGCGGTGAAACAAGGGCAACGGCAACAGCAGAAGCAGATTCCCTTCGGGAATGACAACTAGAAAAGCAGCGGCAGAAGCAGATTCCCTTCGGGAATGACAACTAGAAAAGCAGCGGCAGAAGCAGATTCCCTTCGGGAATCACAACTAGAAAGGCAAGGGCAACGGCAAGGGCGGCGAGAGAGGCCGGGCCGGTGAGGCAACTAGCAGAAGTGGATACGTCGATATGGCCTCAGTCGACGAAGCGGCGGTTGAGGCCGGTGTAGCTGTCGATGCGGCGGTCGCGGAGGAAGGGCCAGTGTTGGCGGGTGATTTCGACTTCGCGGGGGTCGAGGGTGGCGGTGAGGATCTCTTCGTGGTCGTGGGAGGCCTGGGCGAGGATGCGGCCGAAGGGATCACAGATGAAGGAACCGCCCCAGAATTCTAGGCCGGGGTTGGGGCCGACGGTGTAGTCGCCGGTCATGCCTACGACCTGGGTTGGGATGGGGGTTGCGATTGGGGTGGGGATAGCGTTGGCGGTCGGGGGGACCTGGTTGAGGTGTTCGGTCGTGGTGCCGTCGGGGTTTGACGAGCGAAGGAGGACGTCGCCGAACTCGTGGCCGACGCGGTTGACGGCGCAGACGAAGACTCCGTTTGCGATGGCGTGGGCTCGCTGGCTGATCTGCCAGGCGGAGTATTGCTGATCGCCGAACTCGGCTTTTTCGGCGGGGTGCCAGCCGATGGCGGTGGGGTAGAAGAGGATTTCGGCGCCGCGGAGTGCGGTTTCGCGGGCGGCTTCGGGGTACCACTGGTCCCAGCAGACGAGGGTGCCGATGGGGCCGGCGCTGGTGAGGGGGGCGAGGTAGCCGAGGTCGCCGGGGGTGAAGTAGAACTTTTCGTAGAACAGGGGGTCGTCGGGGATGTGCATCTTGCGGTAGACGGAGCGGATGGCGTCGGGGGCGGCGGGGTCCATGTTGCCGTCGAGGGTGAGGGCGGTGTTGTGGTAGAGGCCGGGGGCGCGGCGTTCGAAGAGCGAGGCGACTAGGACGATGCCGAGCTCGCGGCTGACGGCGGAGAGGGCGTGGGTGGAGGGGCCGGGGATGGGTTCGGCGAGCGAGAAGAGGGCGTGGTCTTCGCGCTGGCAGAAGTATTGGGCGCGGAAGAGCTCGGGGAGGCAGACGAGGTTGGCGCCGAGCTCGGCGGCTTCGCGGATGCGGCTGATGGCTTTGGTGAGGTTGAGGTCCGGGTCGGGGGACATGGACATCTGGATGAGGGCGACTTTTGTGGGTTTGGGGGTGGGTTTGGGGGGCATGGGAATTTGTTGGATCTTTAGGCGCGAAGGCAGGGGAGATGAACGGACTTTGCGAACCGGAGGATTGCCTTGTCGGAGGTGACCAGGGTCAGACGCTCGACGCGGGCGGAGGCGACGAGGATGCGGTCTGCGGGATCTTTGTGCATCGTGTTGGGCAGGCTGACGGATTCGATGGCGATCTTTGGGGATATCGGGAGGAGAGCGATGCCGGGCTTGGAGAGCGCGGCTGCGGTCCAACGCTCGACACCACCGTTGAGCTCGACGTATGCGTCCTGTGCGAGCATGGCGAGCTCCCAGACCGAGATGACGGAGACGAAGAGTGCGTCGCGTTGTGCGGCTTCGTCGAGGGCGGCGAGGGCGGCGACGCGAAGCCGCTCGGGTGACACCTGGTAGCGGAACCAGATGTGGGTGTCGAGCAGGAAGCGGGGCGGTGCGCCGCCGATCAGACGCCCGCCTACTTCTGTTGTGTCCACTCGTTGCTCACGGTCCACTCCGGCAGGCGTGGGGAGACGATGTCGCCGAGTTCTCGCGCGGTGCCTGCCATGGAGCCGCGCAGGAGCGGCCGAGGGGTTTCGGGGAAGGGGATGATCTGAGCCACGGGGATGCCTCGACGAAGGATGGTGATGGGGGTTCGTTTCTGCTCGACGGTGTCGACGACGGCCGACAGGGTGGCCTTTGCTTTGGCGAGCGAAAGGCTCTCGGTTGGAGGATGCTGTTTCGTGAGGCGGGCTGCGTGAGACATGGTCACCTCTATATGACTAAGTCTACCAGACACTTTGACCTCGGTCCGCAATCTGTTACCGTGAAGTCACAAAGTGGCTTGTTTGCTCGTGACGAGCTGCTTTGCTTACCCAACCTCCAGATCTTCAGGTCTTTACCGGCTCTCTCTTTCGGTTTTTGGGAGCCGTGTATCTCAACTTTGTGCGTTGTTTTTTCAGAGGAGCATTTCATGAGGGAGTTTCGCGATTTGGTTGAACTGTCGTATGCCGAGCTGGAGGATCTGAACCTCGCGGCGAAGGATCAGCGGAAGCGGCGCGTGCCGATGGAACAGCTGCAGGAAGAGCGGCTCAAGTACCTCTCGGACACGCCTGGGGTGAAGGCCGTGACGGTGCTGTTCAGCGATCTTGAGGGGCGTCTGCACATGCTGGACTACGACGCGAAGTTTCTCCTGAAGAGCTTTGACAACCTGACGTTTGATGGTTCGTCGATTCGTGGATTTACGGCGCAGAGGGAGAGCGATCTTCGGCTTGGTCTGGACTGGAGCGCGTTTTACTGGGTGCCGGCGGATGTGTTTGGGGCGGGCAAGGTGCTGGTCTTCGGCGAGGTGATCGACAAGAACGGAGGTACGTATTCGGCCGATATTCGCGGTGTCCTGAAGCAGTTTTCGCAGGAGCAGTTTCAGAAAAACGGGTACACGCTGAACGCGGCGAATGAGATTGAGGGCTTCCTGTTCGAGGGTGTGGATGCGGAGCAGAATTTTCTGGAGACGGGGACGTTTGAGTTTGTGAACAAGGGTGGGTACTACCACTCGCTGCCTGGGGATCCGCTGCGCGATTTTATCGATGTGGCAGCGGAGGTGCAGCGGGCGATGGGGTTTGAGAACGAGAAGGACCACCCGGAGGTGGCGCCGAGCCAGTTTGAGATCAACTACACGTATGGCGAGGTGGTGGCGGCGGCGGATCAGATTCAGCTGTACAAGCTGATCTGTCGGCAGGTGGCGACGCAGATGGGCATGACGGCGAGCTTCTTGCCGAAGCCTGTGGTGGGCGTGAACGGCAGCGGGATGCACACCAACATCTCGATCACAAAGGCTGGGAAGAATCTGTTCTGGGATCCGGCTGGGCAGGAGAAGGTTTCCACGCAGGCGTGGGAGTTTGTGGACCGCATTTTGACGCATGGCGACGAGCTTTGCCTGTTGCTGAATGCGAGCGTGAATGCGTATCGGCGGCTCGATCCGCACTTTGAGGCGCCGAACCAGATCAAGGCTTCGGCGACGGATCGCGGGTCGATGGTCAGGATTCCGATCGGCAATGAGAAGTCGGCGCGGGTGGAGGTGCGGTCGGTTGGACCGGACGCGAATCCTTACCTGGTGCTGTACTCGATCTTTCGCTCGGGCCTGGAGGGGGAGACGGCGAAGATCGAGAACCTCAGGCAGGCGCAGAGGTATTTGCCGGACAACGTGTACAAGGCGCTCAACAGCTTTCGCGCGGCGCCCTGGACGACGCAGCTGCTGGGCGGGGACGTGAAGGGCCGGTACGCGGACCTGAAGGAGGCTTCGGCGGACCGGTGCGCGAAGTTGCTGGGGACGATTGTGAAGGCTCCTGAGGTGCAGTTCCACCACGATGTGTATAACCAGATGCTTTGGGGGCAGTTTTAGGGCTGGGTTTGTAGTTTAGTTAGGAGTTAGGAGTTAGGAGTTAGGAGTCATGAGTTACGAGTCATGAGTCATGAGTTGGGAGTCGCGACTTGTGAGGTTATGAGTTACTCGGTGAGGACGGCTGATGTTGGCCGTCCTTTCTGCTGCGTATTGTGTTTGCGATCTAAAGATGTAGATGGCTGCTCCCGAGTGTTATAGAGCGCTCTTTTGCCGGTTGTTAGGATTTTCCATAGCAGAGTACGTCATGAGGGAGACACGCCGTTGTCCAGCGAAATGGGTGTGCACTTAGAGCAACAGAGGAAAGATGCGGCGCGCGTGCTTACGCTGCTGGCGCAGGGCAGAAACCCTCGGACGTTAGAGGTGCTGGACAGCCAGGATGTGTGCAACGATGCGTCTGTTGTGCGAGCACTCTTTGCTGCCGCTGAGGCATTGCGCATTCTTTCCCATAAGAAGAAACGGTCGGAGAAAAAGCACTCCGACCGGCAGGGAAGACCACTCGAACCCGGGGCGGAGAGGCAAGGAAAAGTGTGGGACGAAGAGGAGGACAGCGAACTGAACAGAGCTTTTGACGAGCGGCTTGGCTTATCGTCGATCGCTGTTCGACATGGTCGCACATCTGGAGCGATCCTGGCTCGACTGGTGCGCCTTGGACGCATCTCTGACCAAGACGAAGGCCGGCGCTTGCTGCAGTGGCGTACCTCAGCGGCTAAGGCCGACTCTCGAGGGGAGGGCATGCGGCACGTCTGAAGCCGTGCCCTTAACGGGACGACGGCTGCGAAGTGCTCTCATAAAGAGACCGGCGATTGCCAGTCGTTTTAACGCGATGGTAGGCTGGATCGACTTCTTAGGAATGAGGGTATTGCGCGATGCAGGAGAGTTACAACGGGAT
Source organism: uncultured Acidobacteriaceae bacterium (assembly GCA_964248505.1). Lineage (GTDB taxonomy): Bacteria > Acidobacteriota > Terriglobia > Terriglobales > Acidobacteriaceae > Edaphobacter. Next base: position 19,024 of record CAXTYQ010000003.1, on the reverse strand, counting down.
CCGTGTGCCGGTGGATGGGCAGGCAATTGGGTATAGCGACGGGAAGTATACGGTGCCGGACACGCCGGTGATCCCGTTTATTGAGGGCGATGGGACGGGGCGGGATATCTGGCGGGCTTCGCAGCGGGTGTTTGATGCGGCGGTCGAGAAGGCGTATGGCGGCAAGCGCGCGGTGAAGTGGTTTGAGGTACTGGCCGGGGAGAAGGCGTACCGCGAAACCGAGAACTGGCTGCCGGACGATACGGTGAAGGCGACGGTCGATTTCCGGGTGTCGATCAAGGGTCCGCTGACGACGCCGGTGGGGGGCGGGATACGGAGCTTGAATGTGGCGTTGCGGCAGCTGATGGACCTGTATCAGTGTGTGCGGCCGGTGAAGTATTACGCGGGTGTGCCGAGTCCGGTGAAGTCGCCGGAGAAGCTGGATGTGGTGATCTTCCGGGAGAATACGGAGGATATCTATGCGGGGATTGAGTTTCGCGAGGGGACTCCCGAGGCCGCGAAGTTTATCTCGTTTGTGAATGACGAGATGCTGAAGGGCGGCAAGAAGAAGATCCGGCTGGACTCGGGCGTGGGCGTGAAGCCGATCTCGATTACGGGGTCGAAGCGTCTGGTGCGGGCGGCGATCCGGTATGCGATCGAGCATGGTCGCAAGGTGGTGACGCTGGTGCATAAGGGCAACATTCAGAAGTTCACGGAGGGTGCGTTTCGCGAGTGGGGATATGAGGTAGCGACCGAGGAGTTTCGGTCGGAGACGGTGACGGAGCGGGAGAGCTGGATCCTGGGCAATGTGGAGGAAAATCCGCGGATCACGCCGGAGGAGAACGCTCGGATGATCGAGCCGGGGATGGAGTTTGCGCCGGCGGAGTTTGGGCTGGGTGTGGTGAGCGAGGTGCGGTCGGTGTTGCAGTCTATTGGAGAGACCCACGGTAAGGGCCAGTGGAAGAAGAAGATCCTGGTGAACGACCGGATCGCGGACTCGATCTTTCAACAGATTATTATTCGGCCGTCGGACTACAGCGTCCTGGCGACGACGAACCTGAACGGCGACTATATTTCGGACGCGGCGGCGGCGCAGGTGGGCGGCCTGGGGATCGCTCCGGGGGCGAATATTGGGGACGGGTATGCGGTGTTTGAGGCGACGCATGGGACGGCGCCGAAGTACGCGGACAAGGATGTGATCAATCCGGGGTCGGTGATGCTTTCGGGCGTGATGCTGTTTGATTTTATCGGTTGGCCGGAGGCGGCTCGGCTGATTGAGCGGTCGATGGAGCTGACGATCGGGCAGAAGTTTGTGACGTATGACTTTGAGCGGCAGATGCAGGGTGCGACCAAGGCGAAGACGAGCGAGTTTGCGTCGCGGATGATCGAGAACATGGGGTCGTAGCCGTGGCCGGAGGTCGTGAGCGCGCCCTTGCGATGCGAAGGCGGATGGGCGAGTCTGAGCAGAGGCCGCATGCAGCGCACAGTTGGCCTCCGAGCTCAATGTGAGGTGACAGTGACGATCAGCGGGCTTGTGTGCTGGAGACTGATCTCAGCGGCACTTAGCCCAAGGACAGAGATGGTGTATTTGCCAGGCGCGGTCCCTGCGGGTAGTTGACCGCTGCATGCCTGAAGCCCGAGGAGAAGCGATGCCACGCTGACGACGAAGAGAGATTTCCGCATGCGTGAGGATCTCCGGCCTAGCGTCAGCAAACCGAGGCTAGGGAAGGCAAACGAGAAGAGAAAGCTGTTCCAACGCAGTGAAGGCAGTGTAGGACGAGAGAAGAAGCTGACCTGGTTGCCGTACCGGTAGACGTCGCTTGTACTGAGTACGAGCGGGAGTTCGCGAGCGCCATTTGCAAGGGACACAGTGGACCCTTCTTCGAACCTGCATTGCGCGTGTTGTGGGAGATTGGCGCAACTCAGTGTAACGTCGCCGGCGAAGGCGCCGATCGGCGTTACTGTCACCGTGATTCGGGACCAATCCTCGGATGGAATCGATACCGCGTCCTGTGAAAGTGTGATCTGGAAGTCGTAGGCCTGAATGACTTCATTGACCACAGGCGACGTGCTGGGGGCGAAGAGAGGGCTGCCAGAGAAGACAGCTTGTAAGGGATGAGCGCCGACGCTGAGTGAGGTCGTTGCGAACGTTGCCAGCCCGTTCGGATCTACGGCAGCTATCCCAAGGATCGTGGTTCCGTCACGGAAAGATACAGTTCCGGCCGGCACTATCGCGCCGAGCGTCGCTTTCGCCGATGCGGTCAGGCTTACTGCTTGACCACTCCTTGCGGGATCGGGCGACACTGTCAGTGTCAGCGCTGTCCCCACCGAATTGATGATCTCAGTTAGAGATGCGGTTGAAGGGGTCAGGTTTGGCGATCCAGGATAGTGGGCGACGATGAGATGGGACCCGAGACCAAGCGCTGTTGTGGTGAACGTTGCCACGCCGTTGGTCAGGATGGAGCTGCCGAGAGGAGTTCCGGCATTGGTAAACGTCACCGTTCCGGTAGGGATCGTTGCCCCTTGTAGAGCTCGCACGGCTGCAGTAAAGGTGACCTGCTGGCCGGCTATTGCTGGATTGGGAGTGCCGGTCAACGTAAGTTCACTTTCTGCGCCGACGACAACCTCCTGGACCGCCGGAGAGGTGCTGGGTTGAAAGCGAGTATCCGCCGTGTAGTTCGCGGTGATCAGGTAAGTGCCTGAGCCAAGATTGCGAACGTCCGCCGAGGCATGCCCGCTGGAATCAAGCACCGCCGTGGCCAGCGTATCTGCGCCGGCGCTGAAGACGACTAGACCTGTCGGCGTTCCGTACTGTGAGCTCACGGTAGAGCCTAGCGTGATGGAGGTGAAGGCCGTTGCCGGATTTGGAGACACTGTGAGCGAGGTGATGGTTGGGTCTCCGGTGATCACCTGAACAAGGATGGGAGAGACGCTTTGTTCGAAGTTGAAATCGCCCGAATAGCTCGCTGTGATGGTGTGATTGCCTACGACGAGAAAAGAGGTCGAGAAGCTGGCGACAGCTCCGCTGTTGAGGGATGCCGTTCCTAAGACCGTCCCTCCGTCGAGGAACGTGACCGTTCCGGTAGGGACATTGCAGTTGCCGGTAAGCTGGGCGGCAAAGGTGATGGTTCCTCCACCAGGGGTGGGGTTTGCCGAACTTGTAAGTGCGATCGGAGGATGGGGACGCAGCTCGTAAGCACCTATGTCGATCGTGTTGCAGACTGTCCGTGCCTTGTTGTCGAGATCAGCGGACGGAAGGAGGGGTGCGGTGATGTCGCCCGCGGCGACCAGTGGCGATTGTGCCTGTTCGTGAAGATCGCCGTGGGCCGGGTCCCTCAGTAAAGGGTCCGAGCTGAGATTGTTCCGTCCGAGACGGCATCCTCCATCGATCCGCGGGCCTACATTCGCTATATCGTTGTTGTGGATGTCGATGGGAGAGTTCTGGGCCTCGGGATCTCCACAGGAAAGACCAGAGAAATCCGGTTCGCTCTGGGCAGGGGCATTGGATAAGTTGAAGAAGACGTTATTGGCAATGAGAGATGGTCCAAAACTCAGGATGAGTAATTGTCCCCCGCCCACGATCGTTTTGTTCACTTCCGTTAACCCGGTTAGAACGGGCAGGCCTGAAGTTAGGTAAGGGCCGCTGATATAGACCTGATTTGCATCTGCACTGTGAGGGGTGTTCCCGTAGAACAGGTTATTCACAAGCGTGAGAGTTCTGATTCCTGAACTAATCTGCTGGGCGAAACCGGGACTAGTCTGTGAAGTGTTGTTGCGTATCACGTTGCTTTCTAAAACCAGGCTATGGGCGGCGAAGTGAACGTTCGTGTTATCTGTCCGCGCAGCTACACCCGCGCCAAACGACTCTGTAGACGATTGTTCCGGGGGAACTACATTCTCCTCGATGATATTGTGCGAGAGCTTCACATCTCCCCCGGTATAGACAATGACGCCACGGCCGATATTTCCGATGATGTCATTCGCCAAAATTGATGGACTGGCGTAGTTATCTACCGATATACCGCAGTTCTGATTAGCAGTCACGATGTTGTTTGTAACTGTTGGAGAGGCATTGCTGATGGCGATACCACCGCACGAGTTAGGGTCGGCGTTCCCGCCATTCCGAACCGTGAAACCATTCAGAATGGCTTGCGGCGGCTCCATGGTGGCGAACGTGACGACAGCAGTGTTGCCCGAGCCTTCGAGGATAGTCGAGTTGGCGTCGCTAAAGCTGGTCGCTCCGCTTGTGACGTGATCGCTTTTCCTTTGAAATCGATACTCTCCATGTAAGTGCCCGGTGCGACGAGAACCGTGTCACCGTTCTGAGCCGCATCAATGCCGGCCTGAATGGTTGAGCGATCCCCGGGGATCCGGATTGTGTTCTGCGCGAAAGAACGGCACGTGTTCCCTAAGAGCAACGCAACCGCTAAAACGCTACAAAGAGCCTTGCAAGTCACAGCACACGCCTCTCGAGGCAGCAGAGTTTGCCTGCGTAGACGCTATCTGCCTTCACCCGTGACACGCAACTCTGCTGCCGTCTGCTGTGAGGCTGGACAATGGACGAGGGTGTAAGCGATGGCGTTAGTACCTTCTCCTAACCGAGTCTTTCCGGCCTGCCATTGGACTTCTTTGCTGACCGATACTTGACTAGGCAGCAGAGTCGTATGATGGGTTGCGGCTCGGATGATCTGAGAGGTAGTGGATCTCAGGACGGAGGTCTGGCGATGGTGACGGGTGGGAATGCGACGGTGTACATCACCGACATGGATGCGGCGATTGGGTTCTATACGACGGTGTTGGGGATGACGGTGACGAGCCGGTACGGGGGGCACTGGGCGACGTTGGAGGCGGGTGGATTTACGGTGGGGCTGCATCCCGAGGACGCGAAGCAGCCTGGGCCGGGGACGCATGGGGCGATCATGGTGGGGCTGAATGTGGATGGGATTGAGGCGGCTCGGGAGAGGCTGCGGGAGGGTGGAGCGAAGGACGTGGGTGAGGTGGTGCGCGGAGATGGTGGGAGTTTTGTGCACTTCCATGATCTGGATGGGAACGCCTTGTACTTGTGGGAGATGCCGAAGAGTCAGTAGGCTGGATGGTGAGGAGAAACGATGCGGAACAAGGTGACAGTGGTGGGGGCGGGCAATGTAGGGGCGACGGCGGCGCACTGGATCGCGGCAAAGGAGCTGGCGGACGTGGTTCTGGTGGATGTGGCGGAGGGGATACCGCAGGGCAAGGCGCTGGATCTCCTGGAGGCGATGCCGATCGAGGGTTGCGATGTCCGGATCGCGGGGTCGAACGGGTATGCGGAGTCGGCGGGCTCGGATGTAGTGGTGATTACGGCGGGCATTCCGCGCAAGCCGGGGATGAGCCGGGATGACTTGCTGCAGACGAACTTCAAGATCATGTCGGACGTTGTGGCGAAGGTGGTGGCGGAGTCGCCGGAGGCGATTTTGATTGTGGTGTCGAACCCCTTGGATGCGATGGCGCAGGCGGCGTTTCGGCAGGCGGGATTGCCGCGCGAGCGTGTGCTCGGGATGGCGGGTGTGCTGGATTCAGCGCGGTTTCGCACGTTTATCGCGGAGGAGTTGCAGGTGTCGGTCGAGAATGTAAGCGCGTTTGTGCTGGGTGGGCATGGCGACACGATGGTTCCCTTGCCGCGCTACTCGACGGTAGCCGGGATCCCGATCACGGAGCTGATTGGGCCGGAGCGGATGGCCGCGCTGGTGCAGCGGACGCGCGATGGTGGGGCGGAGATTGTGAAGTATCTGAAGACGGGGTCGGCGTTTTATGCGCCATCGGCGGCGGCGGTTGAGATGGTGGAGGCGATCTTGAAGGACAAGAAGAAGATCCTGCCCTGCGCCGCGTATTTGGCGGGCGAGTACGGGATCTCGGGCTTGTATGTCGGGGTTCCGTGCAAGCTGGGTCGGGCGGGGCTGGAGCAGATTATCGAGGTGAAGCTGACGGCGGAGGAGCAGGCGGCTTTGCAACGGAGCGCCGACTCGGTGAAGGAGCTGTGCGAGGTGATTGGGGTTGCCTGAGGGCAGTTCCGCGGAGCCGGCGGTCGGTGGTCGGGAGAAGCTGAGGCTGGTGCAGGTGTTGCGGGCGGTGGCGGCGTTGATGGTGGTGGCGCACCACGCGACGATCTTGCTCGAAGAGCGCATGCGGGAGCCGAACAGCATATGGCTGGGAGGGACGGCGGGCGTCGATCTGTTCTTTGTGATCAGCGGATTTGTGATGATGCTGACATCGGCGCGGCTCGGGCGAGGAGTGCGGGCGGGCCTGCGGTTTTTCGGGCGGCGTCTGGAGCGTGTGGTGCCGCTCTACTGGACTGTGACGACGGTGAAGCTGGTGACGATGCTCATGGTTCCGGCGCTGGCGATCCATGTCGTGGGAACGGTGTGGCATGTGGTCGCGTCGTACCTGTTTTTGCCGAGCCGGGGGCCGACGGGGACGATGGAGCCTCTGGTGGTGGTCGGTTGGACGCTCGATCTGGAGATGCTGTTTTATGTGCTGGTGGCGCTGGCGCTTGGGTTGCGGGCCCCGGTGGTCCCTGTGGTGGGGGCTGCGTTGGTCGCGCTTACCGGGATTTCGTTTGTCTCGGATTTGCCGTCGGCTCTTCTGCATACGTGGGCGAGCCCGATTGTGCTGGAGTTTCTGTTTGGGATGCTGTTGGCGAAGGCGGCGCGGGCGGGGAGGTTGCCGGGGCGGTGGGGAAGCGCTCTGCTGCTCGGAGCGGGGTGGTTGGTCCTGTTGGCGACGCCGTGGGCGATGGTTTCAGTTTGGCGAGCTCTGCTGTGGGGTGTGCCGGCGACTGCTGTGCTGGCCGGCGCGCTGGGGTTGGAGCAGACGCTTGGACCGCGCGCGCCGCGATGGGCGCTCGAGCTGGGCGACGCTTCGTATTCGATCTATCTTTCGCATGGATTTGTCTTGCCTCTGGTGGGTCTGCTCCTGTTGCCGGCGAAGTTGCATGGTCTGATGTTGAGGTCGGCGGTCCTTGCGATGTCGTTGCTGTTGAGCGCGCTTGTGGGAGAGTTGGTCTACCGGGCGGTCGAGCTGCCGATCATGTTGCGGTTGGGGCGGTGGCGTTCGGTGCGGTCCGCTCGAGCGGTGGCGTAGGTTGGCCGGGCGCGGGCGGGGTTCCGGCGACGCGTGGCGGTCCCGAGCGGAGTTTGGGCGAGTTGGCGCGAAGGCGTTTTGCCTGGGTCTGTTTGCGGTGTATGTGCTGCTGATTGCGGTGCACCGGCGTGTGCCGAGCCTGGGGGACTTCGGCGATCTGACGTACCAGGGCGTTCTTCTCGGGCGGCACATGCGTGGGTTGGCGGATCCGGCGCACGTCGTGAAGCGGTATCCGGTGCCGAACGGGGCGGTGACGGTCGGGATTGGGCTGCTGTCGGTGGTGCTCGCCTGGGCTCTGGCGGCGAAGGTGTGGTTGTGTGGGCAGCTTGCGTTGTCGTGGTTGGCGCTGTGGAGGTTTGACCGGGCGAGGCCGATCTCGGCGGCGATGTGGGTGATTGCGCCGGGGGCTTTGTTTTTGAACTTGAACTTGTTTTATGGGTTTCTGAACTTTGAGCTGGGGATCTGCTGGCTCGTGCTGCTCCTGGCGGAGCTTCTGGGCGGGGCTCGGCGGGCGTGGGTGTGTGGGGTCTTGCTGCTCCTGGGCTTCTTCTCGCACCTGATCGCGTTTGGGATGATGGCGTTGCTCCTGGTGGTGTATGCGGCCGAGCACCGGCGATGGCGGATGCTGTGGCAGCTGGTCGTGCCGGGGGTGGTGAGCGCATGGTACGTGGTGGGACGATTTCTCCTGGCGGGCAATGCGGATGGTGCGGCCGGGATGGTGAGCGCGGTGCGGTGGGGATCGGCGGCGTTCTGGGCGTTCAAGGTGAACTCGTCTTTGAAGTCGTTTGGATGGGTGAATCTGGGGACGAGGGCGGGGTCGGCGACGCTTGGGATGTTTGGCGGGGTTGGGTTTCTGGCTCTGTTTGCCGTGAATGCGGTGTTGTGCGGATGTCTGCTGGTCTGCGTGGTGCGGTCGGCGCGGGGCGGGGCTGGGCGGGGCTGGGCTGCGCAGGGTGCTGCGCGGTTTGTGTTTGTGGGGGCGATGGTCGCTCTGCCGGTGTATGTGCTGGCTCCGCAGGCGGCGCTGGGGATCTCGGATCCGGGGGCTCGGGTGTTGGAGGTGGCGGCCGCGGGATGTCTGCTGGTGTGTGGGCGGTCGGGTCTGCTGAGGCTGGCGGCGGCGTGCTCGGCTGTGCTGGCGGTGGCGGCGGCCGTGATGTTTCTGTGGGCGGGGTATCGGGTGGCGCCGGTGCGTGCCGGGGCTTCGGGACTGCCGCGGGCTGTGGTCGAGTTTGCCCATGTGCCGAACCATGACAAGGACGAGTACATGGAGGCGCTCGGGCGCGGGGACTTTGGCTTGGGGGTGTTTCCTACGGGGCTGCTGCTGAATGGGCGGGACGCGCAACAGCCGTCATCGCGGGAGCAATGACGGCTGCTGGTGCTTGCTGGTTGGAAGAGCGGAAAAGCAGATTCCCTTCGGGAATGACAACCAAGAAGGGCGAAGGCAAAAGCGAGAAGCAGATTCCCTTCGGGAATGACAACCAGGACGGCAACAACTAGAAGGGCAATGGCTAGTCTAGAAGGGCAACGGCTAGTCTAGAAGGGCGAGGTTTAGACGCGTTCGATCGTGACGGACTCTAGCGTGACGGGGGTTTTGGGGCGGTCGGAGCCGTCTTTGGGGAGCTTGGAGATTTTTTCCGCGACGTCGTAGCCTTCGACCACCTCGCCGAAGATGGTGTGTTTGCCGGTGAGCCACGAGGTGTCGGCGACGGTGATGAAGAACTGCGAACCGTTGGTGTTGGGTCCGGAGTTGGCCATCGCGAGCTTGCCCTTGCCGTTGAAGCTGTGTTTCGAGCCTTTGGTCTCGTCGGCGAACTTGTATCCGGGGCCGCCCATGCCGGTGCCTTCGGGGTCGCCGCCCTGGATCATGAACTGCGGGATGATGCGGTGGAAGACGGTGCCGTCGTAGAGTTTGGCGCCCTTTTTCGAGCGGGAGTTCCACTCCTTGGCGCCTTCGGCTAGATCGATGAAGTTCTTGACGGTTGCCGGGGCGTCCTGTTCAAAGAGCTGGGCGACGATGGTGCCTTCGGAGGTCTTGAAGATGGCGTAGGTGCCGGGATTTCTGGGCATGGTTTCGGGTTCTCTTTCGTGTTGTTGGGCTTTTTGATCTCTCGTGTTGAGATGCGAATGGGTGGGAGTTTGATTGCTACTTGGGCTGCGCGGGCGTGGCGCCGGCGGCGGGCTCGGGTGGGATGGGCCGGCCTTCGCGGACGACGGTGACGCGGTTGATGACGACGGGTGTGATGGGCTTGTCGTTGGGTCCGCGCTCGACGCGGGCGATGGTGCTGACGAGGAGGTCGGAGTGGGCGTCGCACTGTCCGAAGATGGTGTGGCGGCCGTTGAGGTGGTCGGCCGGGCCGTCGGTGATGAAGAACTGGGAGCCGTTGGTGTTGGGGCCGGAGTTGGCCATGGCCAGGCGGCCGGGGCCGTCAAAGGTGAGGTTCGGGTCGATCTCGTCGGCGAAGAGGTAGCCGGGGTCGCCGGTGCCGTTGCCGACGCGGTCGCCGCCCTGAATCATGAACTCGGGGATGACGCGGTGAAATGTGGTGCCGTTGTAGAAGGGCTTGCCGTGAACTATTTTGAGGGTGGTGGGGTCGGTCCAGTCTTTGGTGCCTTCGGCGAGGCCGACGAAGTTGGCGACCGTGACCGGCGCTTGTTTGTCGTAGAGCTTGCATGTGAGCCGGCCCATGGAGGTGTCGAAGAGAACGGTGGGACCGGTGGGGACGACGGGCGCGTGCGCGTTGCTGGTGGCGCTGGGGGAGTCGGGTAGGTCGGGCGTCTGGGTGGGCGTTTGGGCTGGCGGTGTCGTCGGCGTCGTCGGCGTCGTCGGCGTTTGTGCGAAGATCGGTGCGGCGAGGAGGGCGAGCAGGAGAGTGCGAAGGTGCATGCGGTGTGTGATGAGGGGCTCCGCTTCAAGATTAACCCAGGTTTTGCGGCTGGGCAAAGGCGAGGACGGCTCCTGCGCTGAGGGCGTAGGCTCTTGCGAGGCGGTTTGGCATCGGACGGAAGGAGAGGTTTACGACATGGCGAAGTTTGCGCTGTATGGAGAGATGAAGGTGAAGCCGGGCAAGGAGGCGGAGGTCGAGGCGTTCTTGAAACAGGCCGCGGGTATGGCGGCGGATGAGCCGGGGACCATCAGCTGGTACGCGATTCGCGAGGACAAGCCAGGGACGTACGGGATCTTCGACACGTTTGACGACGAAAAAGGGCGGGATGCGCATCTGAGCGGACCGATCGCGCAGGCGTTGATGTCCAAGGCGAGCGAGTATTTCACGGAGCCGCCGACGATCCGGAAGATCAGTTTGATCGCGGAGAAGCTGTAAGTCTCGGAGCAGCTGCCGGACAACTGCATGCCGCGGAAGTCGATCTTATAAGGATGTGAGGTGAACGTTATGAGCAGCAGCGATGGATCGTCGAATCTGAATTTGAATTCCACCAAGAGTGCCGTTCGGCCGTCGCACGAGGCGCTGGAGACCGGCACCGGCGATGCGACGGATGTGGCCAAGACGGAGGAGAAGAAGTTGGATCGCGTGGCCGATGAGATGGCAAACAGGGCGTCGAACCGGATCCATCAAGGGGAGCAGCGGAATCCGGAAGATACGTTGTTTACAAAGTAAGAGTCAGCTGTGGAGAGACGAGAAAGCCCCGCATTGGTGCGGGGCTTTTTTTGCGTTTCAGAGGGTGGATTTAGAGCGCTGCAGCCGCGGCTTCGGCGACGGCCTGGTCCTGTTTGCCGAGGCCTCCGGAGACGCCGACGGCGCCGACCACTTTGCCGTCCTGCTTGAGCGGAATGCCGCCGGCGAAGATCATGACCTTGCCGTCGTTGGAGGCGTGGATGCCGAAGAACTGGTCGCCGGACTGCGAATTTTCACCGAGATCTTTGGTGGTGATGTCGAAGGCTCGCGAGGTCCAGGCCTTCTTTTGCGCGATGTCGATCGATCCGCGCCAGGCGTCTTGCATGCGTTCAAAGGCGAGGAGGTTGCCGCCTTCGTCGACGACGGCGACACACATGGGCTGGCCGATCTCTTCGGCTTTCTTTTGGGCCGCGGCGATGACGCGGCGGGCGTCTGCGAGTTGAAGCATGGGGTTGTCTCTCCTGTTGCTGGAATGCGGGTGCTGAGTATGCGGGCTTGGATGCGGTTGGGTGCGAGGCGGCGGGCGGCTTAGGCCCGTGTGCTCGGTTTTAGGAGCGGGGGTGGGCCAGAGGTGTGAGTGGGTCGGGTTCGGCGGCGGGGCTCTTCCAGCCGTAGGTTTCGTAGTGCCAGTGGGCCTTACCATCGGCGAGTTCGAGGACGGTGAAGCCTTCGGGGGTTCCCCAGCGCGAGCCGCGCCACCAGTTGCCGCAGACCGCGCCCGAGGTGATGTACGGGATGTCGCGCCAGAAGACGGTTTCGTTGATGTGGGTGTGGCCCTGGAGGACGGCGATGATGTTGTGACCCTCGAAGATGGGGAGGACGTCGCTGGTGTTTTCCATGAGCAACGCGTGGCCGGGGACGTGGATGCCCGACGGCACGCCGGCGTACTGGGGCGCGGCGGAGACGAGCGGGACGTGGGTGGTGACGATGATGGGTGTGCCGGCGGGTGTGCTCTTGAGGTCGGCAGCGAGCCACGTGAGCTGGGCCGGGTCGATGGCGGCTTCGAAGTCGCGTTCGGGGGTGATCTGGATCGAGTCGAGGATGATGAAGTGGTAGCCGGCCTGGTTGAAGGAGCGGTAGGTCTTGGTTCCGAAGCGGTCTTCGAAGGCTTTTTTGCCGAAGAGCGGGTCGGAGGTCGAGATGCCCGAGCTGGGGTCGCGGCCGAAGACGTCGTGGTTGCCGAGGGTGTGCTGGACGGGGATGCCGTCGAGGGCGTGCTCGGTCTTCTGGTAGAGGTCGAGGAGCATGAGCGAGCGGTCGCGCGGGGCGGCGGCGAGGTCAAAGGCGTGGTCGCCGCCCTGGATGCAGAGGTCGGGCTGGAGCGACTTGATCTTGGCGAGAGCGAGCGCGGTGCCCTGGGCGGCGGAGAGCTCGGGTTGGGTGTGAGTGTCGGTGAAGAAGACGAGCTTGAGGCGGCCGGGCGTGGTGGTCTGGGCTCTGGTTTGGGCGCCGGTTTGGGCGTAGGCTGCGGGGAACGCGGAGGCGGCGAGGGCGGCGGCGGAGAGGGAGAGAAAGGCGCGACGATCGAGGTTGCCGTCGGCGTGACGGCGCGGGAGGTTCATAGGGAGATGGTACCGGGCTAGTGTTTCAGAAGGAAGACGCAGGGTGAGGAAGCGGCGGCTGTCCAGGTGAGGCACGCTATAAGCCTGTCAGCAGATCTTCGCGGCTTACTTGCTTATGTTCACTTACCATTCGGAGAAGGACGGCGAGAGTTCCAGCGCGGAGGGGCTTGTGAGCCGGTACCGGCAGGGTTTGTCCGGACGGCACTTCGGTTCGAAGCACGATGTGGCTACCGGATTGGCGCTGCTCCCGATATTGCCAGTTGCGGATCAGATGATCTGCGAAGTCGCGGCCATGGAGATCTCGTGGGACTCTCACGCGACGGCGAGCACGTGCTCAACGTGGAGAAAGAGGCGGATTCGATCCGGCGGTGTGGAGTCGAAGAAGTAGCATTTCGTAGCGTCTAGAACCATGTAGCAGAGCTCGTCCCATGTGTCACCTTGCGTAACGATCGATTCCCCGACGGCAACGGCGACATAACCGCCGTCGGGCTCTTGGGAGATGTTGAACACAAGTTCGCTCATATGGCAAGAGTACGCGTTCGATCTCGGCGAGATCAAGAACGATGTTTCTCCGCTTAGCGCGTGAAGAAGTCTTTGACTTGCTGGATGAAGACGTCGCGGCCCATGTCGGAGATGGCCTCGGCTTGAGGAGCGAGTCGTCGGAGAGGCCGGCGAGGGATGGTCTGGCGTTGTGCTGCTGGGCGAGGTGGAGTTCGGAGAGGAGGTTGACTTGTTATAGATGGCGAAAGGGGGGACGTCTGCGCGGAGGCGGGTTGCGGCTGCGGCGGGAAGGCTGCGGCGGCGAGGCTTAAGGTGAGGAGCGGCGGCGGTCGAGGTCAGGCACGGGGAGATGTACAGGAGCTGGTTAGAGGTCGCGCAGGAGGTCGTCAACCGACACACCTTTCGCTTCGCTAATCTGGCTCAGGATCGCACGGAGGAGGCCAAGTCCTAAAGCTGACCGCCGCGGGATCGGCACGCTATGATTCCTGGGCGAAGCTGTGACGAGCACTATATGACTTCCGGTTTGGCGGTCTACGGTGTAGCCCCAGTTGCGTTCCAGATGACGAATGAGTTTCATGCTCGAAACGTCGCGTGGTGTCCTCACGCGACGGACAGAACCTCTGCATGTACTAGCTGAAAGCGGCTGGGTTTGTTTTCACCCTCGTAGAAGGCAGCGATTAGGTCTTGAACTTCGAGTTTGAGCTGGTCCCACGACTCGGCATCCGTGGCGATGCCGTTCTCACGGGCCTGAGCAACGTAACGGCCGTCTTCATCGATGGTGACATCAAAGATGAGTTCGTTCATGAAGAGAGGTTACGCCGCGAGGACGTGACCGATCAAGCTGGATCTTCTCCGTACACGCCCCGTACCCCCGCAAACATACGGTTCTTACCGGGTGAAGAAGTCTTTGACTTGCTGGATGAAGACGTCGCGGCCCATGTCGGAGATGGCCTCGGTGAGGGGGAGTTGTTTGGGGCAGGCCTGGACGCAGTTCTGGGCGAAGGAGCACTCCTGGACGCCGCCGTCGCCGGCCAGGGCGCGGAGGCGATCTTCTTTGAGGACGGCGCCGGTGGGGTGGAGGTTGAAGAGCTTGGCCTGCGCGATGGTGGCCGCGCCGACGAAGTTGGTGACGTCGTTGAACTGCGGGCAGACCTCCATGCAGATGGTGCAGGAGATGCAGTTCGACAGTGGGTAGAGCTGTTCCTGGAGCTGCGGGTGCTGGCGGGGGCCCTCCCCTAGATCGTAGCTTCCGTCGACGGGGACCCAGGCCTTGACCTTCTTGAGGTTCTCAAAGAGGACCGAGCGGTCGACGGCGAGGTCGCGGACGACGGGGAACTTCGAGAGCGGGGCAAGCGTGATCGGCTGTTCGAGTTTGTCGACCAGGGCGGAGCAGGCCATGCGGGCGCGGCCGTTGATCAGCATCGCGCAGGAGCCGCAGATCTCTTCGAGGCAGTTGGCGTCGTAGGCGATGGGTGTGGTTGGTTTGCCGTCCGCGGTGACGGGGTCGCAGGCGATCTCTCCGAGGACGGAGGTGATGTTCATGTTGGGGCGGTAGGGGATCTCGAAGTGCTCGGTGCGGCTGGCGGCGTCGGGGGTCGCCTGGCGCTTGATCCGGATCTTGATGGTGCGTTGCGCGGTGCGAGCGGCGGCCTCGGATTGGGCGACGGGCGTCTGGGTGGAGGTGGGGGTCTGGACGGCGGTGGCCATGGTGCGTTTGCCCTCAGGTGTTCGGATCGGATGTCTGGACGCGTCTAGCGACGGCGCTTTCGGGTGTAGAGGAACATGTAGCCGAGAAAGCAGGCAAAGATGATCGCCAGACCGGTGTAGACGAGGTTGATGTGGTTGGAGAGGGGAATGGTGAACCAAACGACGACGAGGGCCGGGAGGAGGTGAAGCTGGGAGAGAGGAGACATCAGGTCTGGTTTTCCCTTCGTTTGCTGGGTCAGGCGGTGGCGGCGTAGTTGCGGGCGCGGGGTTGGATGTGGCTGATGTCGACCTCTTCCCAGGTGATGCTGGGGGCTCCGTCGACGAAGCTGGCTTTGGTGGTTTTGAGGAATTTTTCGTCGTTGCGCTCGGGGAAGTCGGGTTTGTAGTGGGCTCCGCGGCTCTCGTCGCGGAGGGCGGCGCCCTGGACGACGACGCGCGAGAGGTGGAGCATGTTGTCGAGCTGGCGGGCGAAGGCGAAGGAGGTGTTGGCCCACTGGCTTTTGTCCGACAGGTTGATGTTGCGGGAGCGGTGCTGGAGCTCGACGATCTTTGCGTCGGCTTCGGCGAGGCCGGCGTTGTAGCGGATGATGGTGGCGTGGCGGGTCATGGTGTCGCCGAGTTCGCGCCAGAGCTTGAAGGGGTTTTCGGTTCCGGAGCTGGTGAGGAGCTGGGAGTTCTTCTCGTGCTGGCGCTGGAGTTCGGCTGAGTGGCCGCCGTCGCCGGGCTGCGGGGCGAGCGAGCGGGCGTACTCGATGGCGCAGGGGCCGGCGACGAAGCCTCCGTAGATGCAGGAGAGGAGCGAGTTGGCGCCGAGGCGGTTGGCTCCGTGGATGGAGTAGTCGGCCTCGCCGGCGGCGAAGATGCCGGGGATGTTGGTCTGCTGGTGGATGTCGACCCAGAGGCCGCCCATGGTGTAGTGCATGCCGGGGAAGATCTTCATGGGGACTTCGCGGGGGTCGTCGCCGACGAACTTCTCGTAAATCTCGAGTATGCCTTCGAGCTTGCGGTTGAGCGTGGCCTTGTCGATGTGGGTGAGGTCGAGGTAGACCATCGGCTGGCCGTCAATGCCGAGGTTTTCCCCGTAGACGATGCGGTGGATGGCGCGCGTGGCGATGTCGCGCGGGACGAGGTTGCCGTACTTGGGGTACCACTCTTCGAGGAAGTAGAAGCGGTCGGCCTCGGGGATGGAGCGGGCGACGCGCTTGTCGTTGACGTCGCGCGGGACCCAGACGCGGCCGCCTTCGCCGCGGGCGGATTCGCTCATGAGGCGGAGTTTGTCTTCGCCGGGGATGGCGGTGGGGTGGACCTGGATGAACTCGCCGTTGGCGTAGCTGGCGCCTTGCTGGTAGAGCGCGGACTGGGCGGAGCCGGTGCACACGACTGAGTTGGTGGATTTGCCGAAGATGGCGCCGATGCCGCCGGTGCAGATGATCAGAGCGTCGGCGGGGAAGGTGCGGAGTTCCATCGACCGGAGGTCCATGGCGCAGATGCCGCGCGCCGCGCCGTTGGCGTCGAGGACGGCGGAGAGGAACTCCCATCCTTCGTATTTCGTGACCTTGCCTTCGGACTCGTAGCGGCGGACCTGCTCGTCGAGGGCGTAGAGCAGTTGTTGCCCGGTGGTGGCGCCGGCGAAGGCGGTGCGGTGGTAGAGCGTGCCTCCGAAGCGACGGAAGTCGAGCAGGCCTTCGGGCGTGCGGTTGAAGGGGACGCCGTAGCGGTCGAGCAGGTCGATGATGGCAGGGCCCTGCGCGGTCATCTGTTTGACGGGGGTCTGGTTGGCGAGGAAGTCGCCGCCGTAGACGGTGTCGTCGAAGTGTTTGAGGACGTTGTCGCCTTCGCCCTTGAGGTTTTTGGCGGCGTTGATGCCGCCCTGGGCGCAGACGGAGTGCGAGCGCTTGACGGGGACGATCGAGAAGAGGTCGACCTTGCCGCCGGCCTCGGCGATCTTGATGACGGCGGAGAGGCCGGCTAGGCCTCCGCCTACGACGATGATGCGGGGTGTTGCTGGCATGTGTTCTTCCTAACGTGGAACCTTCATCAAATTAGTTTGAAGTACGACATCAACATCATTAAGGCAAAGGCCGTCCAAGCACACAGAGAGATTCGGTCGATCAGGATTACGCGTTTAGCAACGTCGCTGCGAGGCTTCTCTTTGCTCAGCTTTCTTAATTCCGCTGAGTATTTCAAGCCCCACTCAAGCCCTCGTCCATCGCCGACTCTAGGTCGGATCATCCTGTATCTAACTACTTCACCTGCCATAGAAATACCGAAAGCAATGACAAACAGAGTCATCATCAGCGCCGGCAGGTGCCTCGTCACCGGATCGCGCTGGGCTGGTTGGAGTGATTGCAGGACATTTTGAGAGCGGCGAGGCCTCCGCCTGAGACGATGATTCGGGGTGTTGCTGCTGCCATGGGTTAGTCCTATGTCGTTCCGCGCGGGTCTGCTTCAACGTTCAACGGCTACTTTGCGCTGGCCTGCTGCTGTGCTTTCTTAAGAGTTTGCATGAACTGGTCAAGCTCACCTTGGATGGTGTCCAAGGTTGTTTGAGCTCTTTGCATCTGGGCGTTGGTCTGCTGCTGCGTGGTGAGCCGGTCCTGCTCCATGAGCTTTATAGAATCGAGTTCTGTCTTTTCGCGTTCAATCTCCGCTTCGATGTGCTTCTTCTCCATGTCATCTTTTGTGTTTTTTAGCTGATCTTCCGACCTGAGGAGGTCTGCCGCAACATGACGTTGCGCGTCTTGTATGTCGGACACCTTGTTGCGTGCATCATCTGCGCGCTGTGTGGCTCGATTGAGAGATGTTTGCTGTACCTGAAGTTCGAAGAGCAGAACCTGCATGGTCTCGGCTCTTGCCTCCTGAATGCGCATTTCGGAATGCATTCCACGGATCTCAGACAGAATGGCTTGCAGCGCCTGTGCATCCGTTTCCTTTCCTTGAGCAGTCGCAATCGAGGAGGTCGCAAGGAGCATTGCAAGAGACGTGCAGGCGATTCTGATTCTGTTGTTTGCCCTTGCCATGACGATTCACCTCAGGGGCTAAAGCCCCGATCCTTCTTTGGGAGGCTTACGGCACGGCTGAAGCCGTACCCTTAAACAAAGCGTTTCAGCGCGATTTACTGGCGTACCAGACCGGGTTGAGATGGGTTGGTGGTGCCGGGCAATGCGGTTGTGGGTGCCGGTTGAGCGACACCGGCGGGTTGGGCGGGCATGACGTTTTCGGGGGCGTTGGGGTACTTCCAGACGACGGCGTAGATGGAGATGAGGCCCATGAGGCAGAGGGCGGCGCCGCCCGCTGCGCAGACGTAGCCGAAGCGTCGGCGGGCGCGTTCGCCGGGGGTGATGCCCCACTTGGCGGCGAAGAGCCAGATGCCGTAGGCGAAGTGCCAGGTGGTGGCGACCATGGCGATGACGTAGATGGCGAGCATCCAGGGGTTCGAGAGCTCGACCTGGACTTTGTGGAAGGCGGCGCCGGGGTTTTCGGGGAGCGAGATGCCGGAGAAGCGTTGGCGCCAGACGTGCTGAATGATGTAGGCGAGGGCGATGACGCCGGTGATGCGCTGGGAGATGTACATCCAGTTGCCGGCCCAGGGGTAGAGGTTGACGTTGGAGCGACCGCGGACGGTGATCCAGACGCCGTAGAGGGCGTGAAAGGCGAGCGGGAGGAAGATAAACGCCCACTCGAGGACGCGGACGAGCGGGAGGGCGTTGAGGAATTTGACCTGCTGGGCGTAGGCGAGGGGGCCGTTCCAGGTTTCGAAGTTCGAGACGATGTGTTCGACGAGAAAGGCGCCGATGGGGATGATGCCGGAGAGGGAGTGGAGGCGGCGCCAGAGGTAGGAGTGGCCCTCGCCGGCGCGGAGGGGTTGGACACCGCGACGACGGCCGGTCTGGGAACCGGTTTGGGAGCCGGTTGGCCGGGCGTTGTCAGGCGGGGCTACGGGGGCGGCTGCGGCCATCGGTGTGGGGCTCCTTCTTTACTCGGGTGCGGGGACGCCGGGGCGTGCTGCTGAGGCTGTAAGCCTGGGGGAGGCTCAAGGAGCGGCGACTCTGATTATTCCGCCGGGGTTGGGGAGCGTCAAGGATTGTGAGGGGGGCGGTGCGGTTATCGGCGGGTTTGTGCGATGTTGCTTGCCAACGACGTTCGGATGGGAAACGCAGATCCCCTTCGCGGATGACAAACAGAAAGGCAGAAGCGGGTCAGGTCTGGAGTTTGCGGAGGAGGTTCTGGAGCGCTTGGCCGCGATGGCTGAAGGCGAGTTTCTCGGCGGCGGGGAGTTCGGCCATGGTGAGGCCGAGGTCGGGCAGGAGGAAGACGGGGTCGTAGCCGAAGCCCGAGTTGCCGCGAGGGACGGCGAGGATTTCGCCTTCGACGGCGCCTTCTCCGGTGGCGAGGAGCTGGCCGTCCTGGGCGGCGGCGAGCACGCAGCGGTAACGGGCGGTTCGGCTGCCGTCGCGGGTGGAGCCGAGGGCGTCGAGCAGGCAGAGGAGGTTGCGGGCGTCGGTCGGCATGGACTGGCGGGTG